>JAISDC010000090.1 GCA_031265105.1 Verrucomicrobiales bacterium | reverse complement strand
TGACCTGCGCCATCTCCCTCGCCGACCAAATCCTGAAAAGTCCCGCCTGCACCAGCGACGTCAAGGACGCCTTGCGCCTGAACAACCTGCCCAAACACCAAACCATCGGCAAACCGGAGTTCCGGGCCTTCATCGAAAACAACCAGCTCACCGTCAGCTTCACCAAAGGCGAGTTCGAATACTTCATCGCTAAAATCGACCACGGCACCGGCACCTGGGATAAAGAATACACCGTTTTGCACAGCCCCTGGCGCGACCCGCACCCGCTGCCGGAGACCGACTCGCAAATCTGGAACGTCCAGCTCATCGGCTATTTGAAAGGCGACCCCGTCGGCATTCCCGGCGACATCATCGTCATCGGTGCTAAAGCCTACACCGCCAAACACTCCGAAGGGGCGAATTAACCCATGAACGCTGAAACACCCCGTCCGCTGACGCGGACACCCCTCTACGAGAGGGGAATTAGCTCGCGCGGGAGCATGGTCAGCGAGGTCAGTTTCAGCGTCAGCAATTCCCCTGCCGTGAAGGGGTGGCCGCGCAGCGGACGGGGTAGTTCAGCGTTAGCAGGAATCCAGCGCAAAATTCCAAATTCCAAGCTCCAATTAAACTCCAACTTCCAATTTCAAAATTCCAAACTAACGCTAACGCTGAACTACCCCGTCGCTCCGCGCCATCCCCGTGCCGCCAATCACCGCAGCAAACCTAACGGCGGCAGCTTAGAGCAAATTATTATATTTCTCGTGCGTGCCAATCCAGTACCAGATAATCAGTTCACCGTGCCTGATACCCACGGCGCGGTAATGGTCGCCGACACGGACGCTCCAACGGTTATGTGTCAACTCCTTGAAATCCAGCGACGGATGCGCGGGATTGGCGCGCCACAACAAAAATTTCTGCTCCGCCAAATGTTGCACATGGTCGGGCAACTGCGCGAACAACTTGATGAACTTCCGGTCGCGCCACGATTTCACGGCCACGCCTCGCACTCACCGCGTTCATACGCCGACAGTGCCTCCTCGCCGAGCCGGTGCAATTTCCCGCCCGGCTTGCCATCCTCAATCATCTGCAAATCCCAAGCGTCGTATTGTATCCCCATCGCCTGTGCGATTTCCGCTTTCTCCTCGAAAGTCAACTTGGGCAGTTCCGCTTTGATTTCCGCGATGCTCATGGGCAAAACCTTATCACCGCTCCCCGCGTCAGTCAACCACCTGGCGCGTAATAATTCCCCTGCCGTGAAGGGGTGGCCGCGCCGCGGACGGGGTAGTTCAGCGTTAACGGCGGAAAACCAGCACCAAATTCCAAGCTTCAAATTCCAAGTAAATCCCAAATCTCAATATCAAAATTCCAAACGAACGCTGAACTACCCCGGCGCTGCGCGCCACCCCTTCACGGAAGGGGAATTAGAGGCGCTGCGACCAACCTCATTAACCTTACCCCCCGTCATCCTGAGCGGAGTCGCGCAGCGGCGCAGTCGAAGGACCGGTGTGTACAACCTCAGCGGCCCGCTCACCACCAACCGGATGAACCATGCCTTGCCGCTCCTTCGACTCCGCGCCTACGTCGCTCCGCTCAGGATGACGGTGCCACGAAAACTGCGCGTTGACCCAATTTCCTTATGAAAACATCAATAATAAAAACGCTAACCCTAACATTAACCTTAACCCTCCTCGGTGTCTCCGCACCGCAGGTGTTCGCCGAATCCAAAGTGGTTATCAACGAAGCCGTGACGGAAGCGGACAAGACCTACGACTCCGGTGGCGCTGATATCGCCTTGATGGTCCTAAGCGAAGGTGCTT
The DNA here is from genome assembly GCA_031265105.1 of Verrucomicrobiales bacterium. Classification (GTDB taxonomy): domain Bacteria; phylum Verrucomicrobiota; class Verrucomicrobiia; order Methylacidiphilales; family JAAUTS01; genus JAIRPN01. Next base: position 9,948 of record JAISDC010000090.1, on the reverse strand, counting down.
ATGCCAGTTACTCCGGCACCAATATCACCCTCAATGCCACTGATAGTGAGACGATAGGAGCTTTTGTTTATTCGACAAGCACCCTGTCCCTCACCGACAGTAACATCAACATCAGTCCCGGTGCCGCTGGAGGCGTTGCTGGCCAATCCCGCGCCAACATCATCTTTGACCATGTGAATATTACGGGCGCTGGTGGCGGAGTGGTTTTATTTGATTCCGCTACCGCGACACTGACCAACATCAATATCAACACCACCTTCAGTGACGAAATGGGCTTGCTGGGTATTGTACAAGATAGCAAAGCCACGGTAAACCTGAACGGCAATACCTTGCTGACCAACGGCCCCGATGGCATCTGGGTGGAATACGGTTCCATCCTCACCCTGACCGGCAGCAACGGCAGCGTCATCACCAGCGACGTGCGGGCCATTAGCAACTCCGTCGTTGAAATCACCCTCAGCGGCGCGGGCACCCAACTAATCGGCGATGTCAGCATTGACACCACCAGCGCCTTCGCCCTCACCCTCGGCGCCGGCGCGCTCCTCAACGGCGCCGGCTCCGTGACCGACCTGACCTTGGCCGCCGGCGCCATCCTCGGTTACACCGACGTGCTGACCGTCACCGACACCATCACCATCGGCGAAGGCATCACCATTGACTTCAGCAACCTCACCTTGGAAGACGACGCACCCTACACCATCCTCGACTTCACCACTGCCAGCGGCGACGTAACCCTCGGCAACATCAGCTACAGTGGCCTGGGCGAGAACCAGCAAGGCGCCTTCAGCCTGGCCGACCGCAACCTCTACTTCACCGCCACCGCCGTCCCCGAACCGTCCACCTGGTTCCTCCTCGGCGCCGGCCTCGGCGCGCTGGCCCTCATCCGCCGCCGCCAGAGCTAAAACACCAGGTTCGCGCAGAGACGCGGAGCCGCAGAGTTAATTAAAATAAAAAACTCCGCGTCTCTGCGTCTCCGCGCGAGGTTTCTAACGCGCCGCCAAGCTCTTGTTGAAATCGCTGGGTTTCCCGATAGTTTGTTACTCATGTCCAAACCCAAACAGCACGGCTGGCGCGGGGCGGGGGGGCAACCGTCGCTGCCGGAGGCGCACCGCAGCATCGTGGTGCCGGGGCAGGGGTCGTTTTGGCGGAAGTGGCTCGCGTTCGCCGGGCCGGGATTTTTGGTGGCGGTCGGTTACATGGACCCGGGCAACTGGGCGACAAATCTGGCGGCGGGGTCGCGGTTCGGATATACGCTGTTGGCGGTGGTGTTGGTGTCGAACTTGATGGCGATGTTGTTGCAGCATCTCGCGATTAAACTCGGCATCGCCACGGGGCGCGATTTGGCGCAGGCGTGCCGCGACCATTATCCCAGGCCGGTCGCGTGGTTCCAGTGGGTGATTTGCGAAATCGCCATCGCGGCGTGCGACCTCGCGGAAGTGGTCGGCACGGCCATCGGCTTGCAGTTGTTGTTCGGCGTCCCGCTCGTGTGGGGCTGCGTCATCACCAGCCTCGATGTCTTGCTCGTGCTGCTGCTGCAACAACGCGGTTTTCGTTATGTGGAAATTTTGGTGGTTTTGCTGATCGTGACCATCGGGACGTGTTTCGCGGCGGAGTTGTTTTTGTCGAAGCCGTGCCTGCTGGACGTGGCGCGCGGGCTGATTCCGGCGCGGGAGCTGGTCACCGACAGCGGGATGTTGTACCTCAGCCTCGGCATCATCGGCGCGACGGTTATGCCGCATAATTTATATTTGCATTCCTCGATTGTGCAGACGCGGCGGTATGAGGAGTCGGCGCGCGGCAAGCGGGAGGCGATTAAGTTCGCGACGGTGGACTCGAACGTGGCGCTGCTGTTCGCGTTCTTCATCAACGCGGCGATTCTCGCGGTGGCGGCGGCGGCGTTTTATACGACGGGGCATCACGAGGTGGAGGAGATTCAGGACGCTTACCGGTTGCTGACGCCGATTTTGGGCGGCGGCGCGTCGGTGCTGTTCGCGCTGGCGCTGCTGGCGTCAGGGCAAAACTCGACGCTGACGGGGACGCTGGCGGGGCAGATTGTGATGGAGGGCTACATCAATTTGCGCCTGCGCCCGTGGTTGCGACGGCTCATCACGCGGCTGCTGGCGATTATCCCGGCGGTGGTTATCATTGGCGTGTGGGGCGAGGGCGAGACCACGGCGCTGCTGGTGGGCAGTCAGGTCGTGCTGAGTATGCAACTGGGTTTCGCCGTGTGGCCGCTGATGCGTTTCACGAGCGACCGCGCGAAGATGGGCGAGTTTGTGAACCCGCTGTGGCTGAGGCTGACCGGCTGGGCGGTGACGCTGCTTATCATCGTGTTGAATGTCAAGTTGCTAGTGGATGTGGCGGGGGGAAAATGAAACTCAAATCTCAAATCTCAAATTTCATAACCACAACGCAAAAGTCAAAACTCGCTGGCGCTAACAGGCTACCCGCGCTATCTTGTAGCCAAACTTTGCGCTTTGATTTTTGACTTTTGAATTAACCTTATGTACCAACATATTTTGATTCCTTTGGAGAACGGGCCGGCTGACCGGGTTATTCTCGACCACATCCGCCCGCTGGCGCGCATCAAGGCGGCGCGGTTGCTGCTGGTGCATGTCGCCGACGGTTTTGCGGCGCGGAATTACCGGCAACTGAATCTCGCTGAGAGTGACGAAATCAAGCAGGACCGCGAATACTTGGCGCAGTGCGCGGCGGAGTTGCGCGACGAGGGTTTTGTCGTGGAGTACGTGCTGGCGTTGGGCGAGCCGGCGGATGAAATCATCAAGCTGGCGCTGACGCGGGATGTTGACTTAATCGCCATGTCCACGCACGGGCACAAGTTCTGGGGCGATTTGTTTTTCGGCAAAACGGCGGACAAGGTGCGCCACGCGGTCAGTGTGCCGGTGCTGTTGCTGAAGGCGCCGCGTTGATTGCTTTCTCCCGGAGGGGGAAACTCAGAACCACGAAGGCGCGAAGACTCGAAGTGTTTTTTTAAACAAGATTTAACCGCAGAGACGCGGAGACGCGGAGGAATTTTTCACCACTAAGGCACCAAGGCACGAAGGCTGTTTTTTTAACAAACCTTCGTGCCTTGGTGTCTTGGTGGTGCAAGTTTTTTTAGAACTGATGGCGGTAGCCGGCGGTTAGGCCCCAGGGTTTATCATACTTATCACCGAAGGAGGCTTCGTAGTCGAGGTGGAGTTGATTGTCAGCGTTGAGTTGCCAGATGAGGCCGCCGCCTACTTCTGCTCTGGCGCCGTCGGTGTTGGCGCGGGTGGATTGGTAGCCGTTGCGCAGGGTGCCGCCGGTGCTGATGGTTTCTACGCCGCTGATTTTGATGTAGGGCTGTAACGCGCCGCTGTTGGTGAGTTTGATGGTGCGGCCAAACAAAGAGCCGAGGCGAAGTTGCAGGGCGTCGAGGTCGCTGGTGGTGATGCTCATGGGGCCGGCTTGATAGTTTTCGGCGAGGATGTGGAGGTAGTTGACTTGGAACTGGGGTTCGACAAACCAGCCGTCCTGGAAGGTGAATTTGCGGCCGATTTCGATGCTGCCGCCGAGGTTGACGTCACTGTAGCTGGCGGTGAGTTGGGTGTTGTCGTAGGGGGCTTTCAGGTTGTTGTCCACGCTGGCGGCTTTGATGGTGGCGTCGAGGTAGAAGCCGCTGCTGTGTAACCACGTGGCGTAGAGGCCGCCGTAGTAGGCGTTGAGTTCACCGTCAGTGTTGGGGGTGCGGTAGTCGATGTCGCTGCGGCCGTAGCCGGCGAAGACGCCGAGGTAGAGGTCATTGTCAGCGTTGAGGGTGAATTTGTGGTCGGTGCCGAGGTCGATGCCGTAGATGAGTTGTTCGTAGGCTTGGCCGGCGACTTGGCTGCCGATGTTTAATTGTTGGCCGTAGCTTCTGAGCCAGATGTTTTCGATGAGGTTATGGAGCGCGGGCGTCTCGCCCGCTGGCAGGCGGGACGCCTGCGCTCCATAGTGCAGGTCGCCCATTCTTTTGAGCAGGCTGTCTTGCTGGGCGAACCACATGCTTTGCTGGATGGCGATGGCGCTGCTTAAGACAGCGCCGACGGGGTTGGTGCCGAGTTGGGTGAAGTGGGGGTTGCCGGCGGCGTCGTGGCCGTCCTGGGTGTATTCGTCGAGGCCCCAACTGAAGTTGTCCCAGAGCCAGTTTGCTTTGTTGTCGCCGGTGACGAGGGTGTTGGCGACGGTGTTGGGGTCGCGCTGGCCGTCGCCGCTGGCGATGATTTTGCCGCTGGGATGGCTGGCGGGGTCGGTGTCGCCGGTGACGGTGCTTTTGGCGCCGGTGTCGCTGTCAACGGGGAAGTACCAGGCGCCGTCGCCGCTGATGGTGTCGCTGCGGAGGGCGATGTAGTTATCGGTGGCGCCGAGGCGGATGACGCCGTGGTTGTCGATGCGGTCGGCGGCGGAGTGGTTGGTGAGGTGCCACGCGCTGTCGCCGCCGATGAGGAGGCGGCTGCCGTTGAAGGCGCCGGTGCCGGTGGACTCGTGGTCGAGGCTGACGGTGATGACGGCGGCGTCGTTGGCGGCAATGTCGCCGATGAGCGCGCTGTTATCGAGGTTGACGACGGTGAGGCTGGTGCCGCTGCCGGTGAGGTCGCCGGTGGCGGTGCTTTGCGCGAGGTTGACGGTCAGGCCGTTGGTGCCGGAGCTGAGGTTGGTGATGGCGCCGTCCAGGGTGCTGTCGGTCAGGTTCAGGGTGTAGCCGTAGTCGTAGCTGCCGTCCGGCTTGGTGCCGCTATCGATGACCGCCACCTTGCCCGTGATGGCCGCCCCGTCCTGAAAGGTGATCACGTGGTTGTTATAGCCGGAGATGCGCACGGCATAGCCTTGTTCCGCGGTCACGGAACCGCCTTTAAACATCAGCAGCTCATGCGGCCCGCCGCTAATCACCACGCCATGAGCATCCTGGCCGGTGGTCTTGATGGTCACGTCGGTCAGGATGGTTTCGGCGCTGGCGAGGCCGATGAAGTAAAAACCGGACGCGGCGGAACCGCTGGTTTCAACCGTGCCGCTGGTCAGGTAGATGCGGCCATTGGTCGCGTTGGTGCGCACTACGCCGAGGGATTCGTCACCGTAGGTCTGGATGACGAAATCGGTGATGTCCGTGATTCCGCCATAGATTTGCATCCCCCGCCCATTCCGCCCGGTGGTGACCACGCGGAGGCCGGTGCCGAGGAATGAGGTGCCGGCGGTGACGTTCCCGCCCTCGGTGGCGAGGCCGGATGAGCCGTCGCCGCTGGTGCGCACGGTCAGGTTGGTAAACCGCACGACCGGGCCGCCGCTGTACACCCCGTGGATGCCGTCCGCCGCCGAGCCGCTGGTGGTGATGCTGACATCGCGCAATTCCACGCTGGAGCTTTGGGTGGCCATCGCGGGGGCATTCATCATGATGCCGTGAGCGCCGTTGCCGCTGGTGTCGATGACTACCTGGCTCAACAGGCCGGTGGTGGTGTTGGTAAACTGCGCGCCGTAGCCGGTGGAACCGGTGGTGGTGATGCTGCCGCCATACAATTCTATCCGGCTCTGGTTGTAAGCGTAAGCGCCATAGCGGCCGTTGCCGGTGTTGAAGGTGGCGCTGAGGATGATGTTGGTGCCGCTGTACAGGGAGCCGCTGCCGCTGACTTGCAGGGCGGCTTGGGAGGCGGTGCTTTCGTAGGTTTGATCCGATTCCATCACCGTGGCGCCGCCGGTGACGACTTTGTTCTGCGCGAGCACATTCAACGCGGAGGCGCTGAGGGCGCAGAGGGTTAATATTAGGGTTAGGGTTTTTAGTATGGGTGTTTTCATAAGGATTTTAATGGCCACAAAAAAACACAAAAAGCACAAAGCATTTTTTACAGGGAGAGCATGGAGGACATGGAGTTTTTAAAAAAAGAATCTCCATGTGCTCCATGATCTCCCTGTAAAAAAAATTCTTCGCGCCTTGGCGTCTTCGTGGCCGGAGTTTGCATTAGTATTGGATGAAGAAGTCCCGGAGGCCGGTACAGGTTCGGTGGATGTATTTCTTAGTGCTGAAGGCACTGGTATCGTGTTTATGGGTATGGTTCATGTAACTCTTTGCGGTTGATTTAATTACGGGTTGGAAAGTGGGGGCGGCAAGGCCGTTTTTGGCCTTTACCAGCGGCGCTGGTCTTGTCACCGGTGAGACTGGTGGCGGCACCGGTGCTACCGGATGGGGAATAAAATGAACAAACTTCCGCGGGAAATATGAATGAGTCGGGGTAGTAGTCATACTGAGCGCGTGAGCGCGTGAGCGCGTGAGCGCGGTGCAATTAGTATGTGACTTATGTCAATCATCTTCAGCGAGTTGGCAGGATATCTTATCCACCCAAGCTATGCAAGTTTTTTTGTTTTTATCCGTGTGCATCAGTGTCCATCCGTGGTTAAGACGGGATAAAAAATACTTCCCTTCCCGCCGCCTTCCCTTATCATTGGCGGCTCAATTTAACCAAAGAAAGCTCATGGCCAAACAGACAATCAAAGACGTAAATCTCCAAGGCAAGCGCGTTCTCATGCGCGTCGATTTCAATGTGCCGCAGGACAAAACCACCGGCGCCATCACCAATACCCAGCGCATCACCGCCGCGCTGCCTACCATCCGGTACGCGCTTGAGCAGGGCGCGTCCGTCGTCCTCATGAGCCATCTCGGACGCCCCGACGGTCAGGTGGTGCCGAAATACACGTTGCAACCCGTCGCGGAGAAATTGCAGGAGTTGCTCGGCCGGCCGGTGAAATTCTTGCACGATTGCGTCGGCGCTGACGTTGAGGCCGCTTGCGCAAAGTTGCCGCCCGGCGAGGTCGTGTTGTTGGAAAACCTGCGTTTTCACATCGAGGAGGAAGGCAAGGCAAAGGGCGCTGACGGTGAGAAAATCAAGGCCGACCCCGCCAAGGTCGCCGCCTTCCGCGCCAGTCTCACCAAGCTCGGCGACGTGTATGTGAACGACGCCTTCGGCACCGCCCACCGCGCGCACTCGTCCGTGGTCGGCGTGAATCTGCCGGACAAAGTCGCGGGCTTCCTCATGGAAAAGGAATTGCAGGCGTTCGCCGCGGTCATGGACCATCCTCAGCGCCCGCTGCTGGCCATCCTCGGCGGCGCGAAAATCGCCGACAAAATCCCGCTGATCAAGAACCTGCTCGACCAGGCCGACGCCGTCATCATCGGCGGCGGCATGGCGTTCACGTTCAAAAAAGTTTTGAATAACATGCCAATCGGCGACAGCCTGTTCGACGCGGAAGGCGCGAAGCTGGTGCCCGCGCTGGCCGAGAAAGCCAAAGCGAAGGGCGTCAAGCTCGTGCTGCCGGTGGACTATGTGTGCGCCGACAAATTCGCGCCCGACGCCGCGACGAAAACGGTCACCGACAGCGAGGGCATCCCCGATGGCTGGATGGGCCTGGACGCCGGCCCACTGACGGTGCAGCTCTACCGCGAGGTCATCCTCAGCGCCAAAACCATCGTGTGGAACGGCCCCGCCGGCGTATTCGAGTTTGACCAATTTGCCAACGGCACCAAAGCGCAAGCCGACGCGGTGGCCGAAGCCACCGCCAGCGGCGCCATCACCGTAGTCGGCGGCGGCGACACCGCGACGGCGGCGAAGAAATTCGGCGTCGCTGACAAAGTCACGCACTGCTCCACCGGCGGCGGCGCGAGCTTGGAATTGCTCGAAGGCAAGCAGTTGCCGGGAGTGGAAAATCTTAATGAAAAATGAAAAAAGCAAAGTGCAAAATTGCAATGACAAATGCAAAATTAACGCGCGTGATTGGGCGCTGCTGAATTTGAAATTTTAAACTGCAATTTTGCATTTTACATTAACAACTTTAAATTTAAAAAATCCTATGCTCAGAAAAAAAATAATCGCCGGCAACTGGAAGATGAACAAAACCGCCACCGAGACCAAGGTCTTGGTGCCGGAAATCAAGGACCGGCTCGGCAAATTTGACCAGGCGGAAGTCGTCATCTGCCCGCCTTTCACCGCACTGCAAGCCGCGCAAGAAGCGCTCGGCGCGCACAGCGACATCGCCCTCGGCGCGCAAAACCTGCACCAGGCCGCCGGCGGCGCCTACACCGGCGAGATTTCCGCCGCGATGCTGCGCGATTTGTTCTGCCGCTTCGTCATTCTCGGTCACAGCGAGCGCCGGCAATATTGCGCCGAGACTGACGCGCTGGTGAACGAAAAGGCGCGCGTCGCGTTGAAAGCCAGCCTGCGGCCTATCATCTGTGTCGGCGAAACCCTCGCTGAGCGTGAGGCCGGCAACATGGCGCAAGTCGTCACCCGCCAGACCACCGGCTCCTGCGCCGGCTTCGCTGAGGATGACTGGAATAACGTCGTCATCGCCTATGAACCGGTATGGGCCATCGGCACCGGCAAAACCGCGACCCCCGCGCAAGCGCAGGAAGTGCACGCGCTGATCCGCGCCACCGTCAGCGGCTTTGCCGGCAAAACCGTCGCCGACAAACTCCGCATCCAGTACGGCGGCAGCGTCAAGCCGGACAACGCGAAGGAGTTGCTGAACCAGCCCGACATTGACGGCGCGTTGGTCGGCGGCGCGAGCCTGGATGCCGCGTCGTTCGTCGCCATCATCAAGAATGCTTGCGAGTAAATGGCGTGGGGAGTTTATTAAGTTTTAACACTTGCCACCGGCCATCTTTAGCGTATTCTTTGCCCTCCTTATGTTACAGGTTTTTATTTATATCCTGACGACGCTGTTCGTCATCTGCAGCTTGTTGTTGGTCTTGGTGGTGTTGATGCAACGGCCCCGCTCCGAGGGATTGGGCGCGACGTTTGGCGGCGGCATGACCGATTCCCTGTTCGGCGCGCAAACCACCGACGTGCTCACCAAAATCACCATCTGGCTGGCCGGCATCTTTTTCGCCTGTACCCTGACACTCGCCCTGCTGCACGCCAAGCAGAACTCCGCTGGGGACCTGGCGGCCAGGCTCAAGGCCAAGGCTGCCGCGGAAAAAACCATTGAACTTCCTGCGACATCAGCGCCGGACGCCGCGCCGGCCCCGGCCCAGCCGTCCGTCCCGGCCGGTCAATAACTGGCGCTGGCGGTGGCCCGGCGCGTTGCTGGCCTGTTGCGTCCTGCTCGCCTGCCACGCTGACCGTGAACCGCCCGGCCTCGTTTTTGTCAACGGCCCCGAGCCGCAAAGCCTCGACCCGGCCTTAATCAGCGGCCAGGCCGAGGGACGGCTGGCTTACTGTCTGTTCGAGGGACTCACCCGCCTGGAAGCCGGTGGCAACGTGATTCCCGGCGCCGCCGAGCGCTGGGAAGTTTCCCCCGACGGCAAAATTTACACCTTTCACCTGCGGCCCAACCTGCGCTGGAGTGACGGTCAGCGGCTGACCGCGGAGGATTTTGTCCAGTCCTGGCGCCGGGTGCTCGAACCCGCCACCGGGGCTGTGTATGCCGAGGTGTTGTTCGTCATCGACAACGCGCAACGCTATCAGCGCGGCGAACTCGACGATTTCAGCCAGGTCGGCATCAAGGCGCTCGACGCCGACACTTTGCAAGTCCGGCTCGCCGCGCCGACACCGTATTTCATCACTCTGGTTGCCATCACCACTTACCTGCCCACGCCGACCAACAGCATCCGCCAGCACGGCGACCACTGGACCCGCCCCGGTCGCCTGGTCAGCAACGGCGCCTATCTGTTGCGGGACTGGAGAATCAACGACCGGCTGGAGTTCGCCGCCAATCCGCGCTATTGGGCCGCTGACCGTGTCAACCTCAAGCGGGTGGACGCGCTGACGGTGACGCAGGGCAACACCGCCGTGAACCTGTATTTCACCGGCCAGGCCGACCTGATTCTCGACCGTGGCCTGATTTTGCCGCAAATTTTGCCCGGCCTCAAAGCGCGCCGCGACCTGCACATTTTCAATTTTCTCGGCACTTATTTTTACCGCTTCAACACCAGCCGCGCGCCGT
>JAISDC010000064.1 GCA_031265105.1 Verrucomicrobiales bacterium | reverse complement strand
GGAAATTAGAGCATCGGGGCAAGAGTCATACGGAGCGCGTGAGCGCGTGAGCGCGTGAGCGCGTGAGCGCGTGAGCGCGTGAGCGCGTGAGCGCGTGAGCGCGTGAGCGCGATTCACTTGGTTTCTGACTTATCTTGGTCATCTTCAGCGGGGGTTGGTAACTCGATTGGACGATTTGACGATGGGACGATATGGAATCGGGCGGTCTTGCGCAAGGATTTTTTTCGTTTTTTTTAACCACCGATGGACACGGATTAACACGGATGGTTTGATGGATTACTGGCGGTCCACCACTCCATTACAAGTTCCATCGGCAGGCCGATGATGTTGGTGACGGAACCCTCGGTTTTTTCGACGATCATTTCGCCGTGTTCCTGGTAGCCGTAGGCGCCGGCTTTGTCCATGACGTTGACTTTGGCCAGGTAGTCGCTGATGGTGGCGGCGTCGAGCGCACGGAAGGTGACCCGGGTGCGCGCGACGCGGATTTTGCAGTCACGGTCAGCGGGGTTGAGCCACGCGACGCCGGTGAGCACTGCGTGGGTTTTGCCGCTGAGGAAGCGCAGCATGGCGGCGGCGTCCTCACGGTCGGCGGGCTTGCCCATGCAGCGGCCGGCGCAAACGACGGTGGTGTCGGCGGCGAGAATGACGGCGCGGGGGTGACGGGCCGCGACGCAACGGGCTTTGCGCTCGGCGTTGGCGCTGACGATGGCGGCGGGGGTTAACGTCGGGTGGGTGCGGCGATCCCATTCGTCAAGGTCGGGAATCTCCACGGTGAACGGGATGCCCGCCGCCCGCAGCAAGTCCTGACGGCGCGGCGAGCCGGAGGCCAGCAGCAGGTGGGAGACGCCGGCCATGAGTCTATTTTTTCGCCGTGACGGCACCGCCGCCGGGCAGGTTGAGCCATTCGGCCAGGATGCGCGCGCTTTCGCGCAGGCTGAGGTCGGCGGCGAAGGCGTCCATGGTGGTGAGTTTTTTGTCGGCGGGTTCCTCGTCGCCATCGCCGGGGTCGGCCGGTTTTTTTTCGTCGTCGGCGTCGTTGCCGATTTTTTCCGCGATGCTGTTTTTGTCGTCGAAGCTGAAGGTGACGACTGGCGGCAGTTTGGCGGAAATCGCCTTGATGGCCTGGTCGCGTTCCTCGGTGCGTTTTTTGTTCTCGGCGTCCTCGGCGACGCGCTTGGTTTCGTTCAGCGAGGCGCGTTTGTCCTCCAGGCGTTTTTTCACCCGGGCGATGTCGTCCTGCAGGAGTTTGAAGTCGGGATCGGCGGCGACGCGGGCGGCGGAATCTTTGGCGAGGGTCGGCAGGGCGGCGTCGCACGGCTGGCGCCACGGGGTGAATTTGGTGGTCTCGATTTCATCCCACGGCAGCGCGTGGGGCAGGTTGGCCTCGCCCAGTTCGAGGTAATCCAGGGCGGAGGGCAGTTGGATGTCAGGGATGACGCCGCGCATTTGCGTGGAATGGCCGTTGGGCAGGTAGAATTTCTGGATGGTGAGCTTCAGCGAGCCGGAGTCCGGGGCCTCGCCGAAGATGCTGGGAATGAAGCGCCGCAATTCGGCGACGGTTTGCACGGTGCCTTTGCCGTGGGTGCTTTGGTCGCCGACGATGATGGCGCGCCGGTAGTTTTGCAGCGCGCCGGCGGCGATTTCCGAGGCGGAGGCGCTGAGTTTGTTGGTCATCACCAGCAGCAGGCCGTCGTAGGCCAGGCCGGGCGTGTTATCCTCCAGGGTTTGCCGGCGGCCCTGCGAGTCCTTGACTTGCACGACGGGGCCTTGGTCGATGAACAGGCCGACCAGTTTGACCGCCTCGGTGAGCAGGCCGCCGCCGTTGCCGCGGAGGTCGAGAATCAGGCCGTCCAGCCCTTGTTGCTTGAGTCTGTCAATCAGCCGTTTCACGTCGTCGGAGCAACCGCCGGCGGCGCGGTCGCCGTCACCGGCAGCGTCGCTGTCCAGGCCGGCGTTGTAAAACGCGCCGAGTTTGATCACGCCGATTTTGTACACCTTGCCGTCGGCGCCGGCCTGTTGAATCAGCCTGGCCTTGGCGCGCTGCTGGTTGACCTTGACCTCGTCGCGCACCAGCTTGATTTCCTCGCGGGCACTGTCAGCGCCGGCGGCGGGGATGATTTTCAGCCGCACGGCGGTGCCTTTGTCGCCGCGAATCAGCCGCACGGCGTTGCGCAGCGGCATGTCAATGACATCCACGTAGTCGGCGCCGCCTTGCGCGACCGCGATGATTTTGTCGCCGGGCTTGAGCCGTTTGTCGAGGTCGGCGGGGCCGCCGCCGATGATTTCCTCAATCGTGCAATAGCCGTCCTTGGACGACAGCACCGCGCCGATGCCGACCAGTTTCAATTGCATGGCGATTTTGAAATCCTCCTCGCTTTTGCGGCTCATGAAACTGGTGTGCGGGTCGTAGAGCGCGGATAGGGAGGTTAGGTAGGTCTCGATGACGTCCTCGTGGTCGAGCAAGTCCAGGTTCTTTTTGAACAACTCGTAGCGCTTCTTGATGGTCTGGACCGAGCTGGCGGTTTTTTTCTTTTCCCCGAGGCGGTCGGTCAACACGTCGTACTTCAGGCGGGCTTCCCAGATTTGGTCGGCGGCGGCCTGGTCCGCCGGCCAATCGGCCTTGGCGCGATCGGGCGTGTAATAGGCGTCAACGGAGAAATCAAAGGGTTGGTCCAGGCGTCGCGCCACCCATTGCATGCGGTCGTGGCTGCGCGCCCGGAAGAGTTGGTAAATGTCGAACGCGATGCGGAAATCGCCCTTGCGGATGTTGGCGGCGATGCTGCCGGTGTCGTTGCTGACAAATTGCTCAACGTCGCCCTGGAGGAAGAACAAGTGGTTGTAGTCCAGGTTCTTCATGTAATTTTCGATCCACTCCCTGGAGGTGGCGGCGTCAACCGCGTGGTGGGCGAAATGTTCTTCCTCCAGGAAGCGGGTGACCAATACTGCCGGATGGCGGTACAACTGGTCGATTTGGGCGTCCGCCGCGTTTGCCGCGACGGGCGCCGGCTTTGTTTTTGCGCCGGAATCGGCAGGTTGCCCGCACGCGGTAAGTGCCAATGAAAACGCCAGCGCCAGGCCGGGAATGCAGTTGTTAAGTCGCATAGAATTGAATCGCGCCAATCTATACCATGTTCCCGCCCCTGTCATTCAGGAAAGGACGGTTTTATCATTACAATTGGGTAATCGATTTTACAAAGAGAACATGGAGGAATTGGAGAGTGGCTGTTTGCTTGAAGCCGTCCGCCGCTCCATTTTCTCCAGGTTCTCCCGGTAAAAAAACCTCCGCGTCCCCGCGGTGAACCTGGTCAGCGACCGGAGTTAAACAACTTCACCGTCAGCGCCTGCCAGAGCCGGCGAATTTCTTCCAGCCCCAGCAGCCACGCGGCGGTGAAGTACGCCAGCACCCCGGCGCCGCTGAGGATGAGCGCTTGGACGACGGTGAAAATTTTTCCGCCGTCGCCGACGCTGGCCGTGACAAAATAGTACAAGCCCCGCACCAGCGCGGCCATCAGCAGCGTGGCCAGCAGGATTTTGCCGGCGCTGACCATGAACGCGCGGTCGGCGATGACCCCGACGCGGCGGTGCAGCCACAGCCAGAGGAGCGCGGCGTTGAGCAGCGCGGCGAGCGAGACCGCCAGCGGCAGGCTGAACAAATCCCAGCGCAGCACGCTGACGGCCAGCCAGATCAGCGCGAGGTTCAACCCGATGCCGCTGACGCTGACCAGCGTCGGCACCAGCGGCCGGTTCAGCGAATAAAACGCGGGCGCCAACACCTTGATGGCGGCGTAACCGAGCAGGCCGACGGTGTAATAACGCAGCAGTCCGGCGGTGCGCGCCACGTCGGCGGCGGTGTAGGCGCCCCATTGAAACAGCGCGCTGATGACCGGGGTCGCCAGCAGCCACAGCCCGACCGTCGCGGGCACGGCGAGGAACAGCATGTACCGCAACCCCGCGCGCAGTCCGCGCCGGAACTCGTCCATGTTGTGCACCGCCGCTGACCGTGACACGGCGGGCAGCGTGACCATTGAGATGGCGACGCCGAACAGGCCGATGGGCAGTTGCGTCAGGCGGAAGGCGTTGTCGAGCCAGGTCACCGCGCCGTTGCCGAACGACGCGGCGAAGCGGGTCATCACCAGCACGTTGATTTGCACGGCGCTGACGCCGATGATCGCCGGCCCCATCAGGCGAATAACCTTCAGCAGGCCGCGGTCGCGCCAATCCAGCTCGAGCCGGTGCCGGAAGCCGAGTTGCCGCGCCCGCGGCGCCTGGATCAGCCACTGCGCCAGACCGCCGAGCAGCACGCCGCCGGCGAAGCCATAGACGCATTTTTCCTTGTCAGCGAAAGTATGATCCAGGCACCACGCGATGACCACGCCGCTGACGATGGAGACCAGGTTGAACGCCATCGACGCCGAGGCCGGCAGGCCGAAGCTGCCGAGGCTGTTGAGCAGGCCCATGTACAGCGCGGCGAGGGCGGCGAACAGGATGAACGGAAACATGATTTGCGTGAGCGTCACCGTCAGCGGCAGCTTGCCGGAGGTGGCGGCGAAGTCCGGCGCGATGACGCTGACGATGGGGCCGCTGCATAACACGCCGAGCAGGCAGACGACGCCCAGGGTCACGAGCAGCGCGTTGAACACCAGGCTGGCGAGACGCAGCGCGGCGGGCCGGCCGTCGGTGACTAACAACTTGGAGAAAGTCGGCACGAACGCGCTGGACAACGCGCCCTCGGCGAACAAATCGCGCAGCATGTTCGGGATGCGAAAGGCGACCTTCAGCGCGTCGAGTTCGCGGCTCGCGCCGAAGATGCCGCTGAGCACCATTTCCCGCGCCAGGCCGAGGAGGCGCGAGCCGAGGATGGCCGCCATGATTTTGCCGGCGGACTTGGCGGTGCTGTTGCTTGGCGGCGCTGGCATTGATGCATTCTAATAACTCAGGGCCATGAAGTCACGCGGACACTAAGGCTGCCGGCGGGCGTCGAGGCGGGAGATTTGCCAGCCGAGCGCGCCGTGCGTGAGGCCGCCGCTGAACAGGTGGTTGGCCAGGGCGGCGCCAAAATGGTACGGCGGCGGGTTGAGCAACAGGGCACGGTCAGCGTGGCGGATGAGTTCGCCGGCGAGCGTCAGCGTCGCGCCGCTGACGGTGAGTTGGCCGCTAGTGGAAATACGGGCGGCGGTTTTTTGCGCGAGGCGCAGTTGTGGGTCGGGGAATTTTTTGCCGAACCGGACGGCCTGGCCGTCGAAATTCCTGACCACGTTGACCAGGCCGCCGCTGACCGTCAGCGGTTGGGTTTTCAGCGCGACCAGTTCCTGTTGCAGCGCGGGCGACAACTCATCGTCAGCGTCGAGCAACAGCACCCAGTCGCGGGTGGCCTTTTGCAGCGCGAGCGCGCGGGCATCGGCGTCGTCGGCGGAGTGGCGGATGAAGCGCGCGTTGAAGTCGGTGGCGATGAACGGCGTGCGATCGGCGCTGCCGCGGTCAACAATGACGATTTCGTCGGCGCTGGCGCGGACGCTTTGCAAACAGCGCGCCAGGGTAGGCTCGGCATTCAGGGTGATGAGGCAAACACTGAGGTTCATAATGGAGTGAATTTAGAGGAAAATGGCAAACTGAAAACTGAAATCTGAAAGCCAAAACGGGGAAACTCCGGCCACGAAGACGCGAAGAAACTTGCACCACGAAGGCACCAAGGCATGAAGTGTTTTTCAAATAAAACTTCGTGCCTTCGTGTCTTGGTGGTTCAAAGCTTTTTTAGAACCAATATTTTGCCTGGGTATTGGGTGGTCCGCGGGGATCGGGACTTCCTGCGTGCGGCCGTGTTGGCGACGGATGGCGCTCAATTGTCGGCGCGCCTCTTTCACCTGGTCAAGCGCCACGCTCAGGATGCGCGCGGCTTCGTCGGGCGCGTGGAACGCCGCGCCGCGCGAGGAGCTGACGAAATCCCACCGCCATTGCGCGCGCCGCACCAGGCGGCGGGCGGTGGCGAGTTCCTCGTCACTGGCGCCGTGCTCGGTAGCGTCCCTGATTTCGTAATGGGCGCGGATGAGCAGGTCCTCCGCCTGGCCGCGCAGTTCGCCAATTTGTTGTTGTTGTTTTTCGACCATGGCTTCCAGGGTGGGACCGTCTTCCTTGTGGCAGGCGAGGCAGGTGCTCATGTTTTGCAGCGGGTTGCGAGTCTGGTGGTCGCGGAATTCCCTGCCGTTCACGGTCAGCGTCGGCATGTGGCAGTCGGCGCAGGACAGGCCGCGGCGGGCGTGCGCGCCGCTGCTGGCCAGTTCGAAATCGGGATGCCGCGCCTTCAGCAGCGGGGTTTTGCTGATCGCGTGGATGTAGTCGTGGTGTCCAATGCGGTCGTAATAACGCTCGATGGCGTCGGCGGAATAACCGTTCTTGCTCCAGGGCAGTTTGACCGTAACCGCGCCGCTGACGGTGTCGCGGTCGAGGTAATATTGCGCGTGGCACTGGGCGCAACTGAGCGAGCGCAGTTTCTTTTTCGAGGCGTTGCGAATGTCCCGGCCCGTGACGGCGGCATAGGCTTCCGCCAGATAAGGGCGGGTGACGGCAAGACGCATGGTCTTCGGGTTATGGCAATCCAGGCAACTGACCGGATTGCCGACCCGCGGGGCGAGTTGGCGCCAATTTTTTTGATAGAATGTCGCGGCGCCCAGTTCATGCATCAGGCGCGGCACATCGGACGAATAAAAAACCAACTCGGCGGCCGGCGTGTCATCCCGCGCGAACTCACGGAAACGGGCGAGGGCGTTGGCGTGTCCGTAAACGCGCCGGGCCAGCGGGGCGTCGGCATCGCCGACCCGGAGCACGGCCAGGCGCGGATTGTCTGCCAGCGGGTTGTGAGCCTCATCATCAGTGTCGGCAGTGGCTTGCCAGGAATCGTACTCCAGCGGGAAATATTGTCGCCAAACCTCGGCGCTGGAACTGTATTCCGGAATTTTGGTAAAGCCGCGCTTGGCCGCCAATGCCAGCCACAGCCCGGCGCCGCTGCCGGACAGCATGAGGATAGCCACACAACCCCAGGCGATGAATCTTGGTTTCACGGAGCGTTTGAGCATACGTTATCAACCCGGTCGGGACAACCATGTAAAATCACGCGCCGCGCCGGAATTTTATTAACCGCGGAGGCGCGGAGACGCGGAGTTTTTTTATTAAATTAACTCTCCGCGCCTCTGCGTCTCTGCGTTGAATGTGCTTTTAGAACTGATAGCGGTAGCCGGCGTTGACGCCCCAGGGCTGGTCGAACTTGTCGCCGAACTCGGCCTGGTAGTCAAGGTGGAGCTGGTTCTGCTCGTCGAGCTGCCAGATGATACCGGCGCCGAACTGGGCGCGCAGGCCGTCGTAGTTGGGGCGCCAGCGGCCGTCGGCGCCCTGGATGGCGCCGCCACTGCTGGCGGTGACGGTGCCGCCGCTGCTGGTCTGCCCGACCGCCATCGCCTTGGCGTAGGGCTGCAGGATCCCCCGGTTGTTTAACACGATGGTCTTGCCGAACAGCGCGCCGAGGCGCCCCTGCAGGATGTCGGCGTCGGCCTGGCTGACGGCCAGGTCGCTGACGCCGCGGGTACTGTAGTCCGCACCGAACACGTGCACGTAGCTCAACTGCGCCTGCGGCTCGATGAACCAACTGTCGGGCAGCTGGATCTTGCGACCCACCTCGACCGAGGTGCCGGCCGCCCAGTTGTTGTATTCGCCGCGGTTCTTGCCGCTTAAGTCGAAGGTCTCGAAGCTGTTATCCAGGTAGGCGGCCTTGGCCACCCAGTCGGCGTACCAGCCGGTGTCGTGCAGCCAGGTGGCGTACACGCCACCCTGGTAGTTGTTGCTTTCGGCGCTGGCGCTCACCCGGCGGAACTCCAGCGAGCTTTGCCCGTAACCGCCGAACACGCCGGTGTAGAGCATATTGTTTGCATCCAGTTGCCACAACTTGTCCGCGCCAATGTCAGTGCCCCACAGGGTGTCCTGGAAGGCCGCGCCGCTGGCGCCGCCCCCGGCGTTGACCTGCTGGCCGTAGGCGCGCACCCAGACGTCGCCCGCCCCGTGCTTGGCCAGGTTGCTGCGGCCGTCCAACTGCTCGTAGTCCAGCCGCAGGCCGCCCAGGCGTTGCAGCAGGCTGTCCTGCTGGGCGAACCAGCCCAGGCTCGAGGCCCCCGCCACGCTGAGGATCACCCGGCCGTCGGTGGAGAGGCCGTTGCCCATCAGCCACCAATTGTTCGCGTTGCCGTCCAGGTTGGGGTTGCCGGCGCCGTCGAGCACGGTGTACTGGAACATGCCGTCCTGCAGCGTGCCGCTGACGAAGGCGCCGCCGCCGGCGGTCTCGATGAGTAAAATCTTCTCCTTGCCGGTCACGCCGCCGGGGCCGTCCAGGCGGTTGAACACCAGGCCGTGGGTGCCGCTGACCGCGCCGGTTTGCAGCAAGTCGCCCTGCTGCGCCGCGATGTTCACGTTCAGCACGATGACGCCGCCGCCGGAGAGGTCGCCGACCCGCGCGGTCTTGAAGCCGCCGCTGCCGTCGCCGAAACTGATCAGGCCGTGGTTGGTCACGTGGCCCAGTTGCGCGCCGTCGCGGGCCAGGAGCACCTGACTGTCGGCGTCAACGGCGATCTGGCGGCCGAAAATATTGGTGCTGTCCAAAGTCACGCTGCCGGCGGCCAGGCTGACTAACGCCACCTCCACCGTGCGCTCGTCGGTGACGGTCAGGCTGGAGGAAAGGATCACCAGTTCGCCCTCGCCGCTGACATTGTTTTGCAGGGTGCCGCTGGCATTGCGGTAGGCCAGGACGCCGCCCTGCTCAATCGTCACCTCCGCGGTGCCGACGCCGGCGACATGTTCCAGCGCCAGCGCGCCGCCCTGCACCCGCACGGTGCCGCCGAAGCTGTCGTTGGCTTGGGCGATGGTCACCGTCTCGCCGCCCTGTTGCACCAGCGCGCCGCTGCCGCTAAGCGTGTTGACCAGTTCGCCGCTGTTGGTGGCGCTCAACACCAGGCTGCCGCCCAAGGCAATCTCGCTGGCGCCCAGGCCGCCCGCGTCGTCCAGCACCACCACCGCTGCGGCGGCAATGTCCACCAGCCCGCCGAGGCGGTTGGAACCGCTGACGGTGAAGCTGGCGTCTGCCACGCCGAGGGTGCCGCTGCCGGTCAACAGGCCGGCGCTCACGCTGTCCTGCCCGCTGCCGCTGATGGTCAGCTCGCCACCGTTGAGATTGAGCGTGCTGCCGGCGCTGCCGTTGAACGCGCCGACGGTCTGGCTGTGGCCGTTCAAGTCCGCCGTGGTGTCGGCCGCCAGCTCCAGCAACGCGGTATCGCCCAGCGCCCCGCTGTGGCCGACGATCAGGGTGCCACCGGTGACCAGGGTGGCGCCGGTATAGTTGTTGGCGCCGTTGTTGAGGGTGATCGAGTTGCTGGCGGAGATTTGCAGATTGCCGCTGCCGCTGACCCGGGCGTGCAGTTCGTCGGCGCCGGCCAGCACCGCGTTGGCGAGATCGTTATCCAGCACGGTGGTCTGGCCCGCCAGCAGTTCCAGCGCGGTCAGTTCGTAACCCAGATACAGGCCGCTGCC
>JAISDC010000045.1 GCA_031265105.1 Verrucomicrobiales bacterium | reverse complement strand
TCGATCACGTTCGGCACGAACCCGGCGTTCTGGCAGCTACTCATGATGCGGCTGAACAAGCCCGGATTCACCTGGTACGGGAACAAAATAAAATGCTCCTTCGCCAGCGCCGGCAGCGGGATTGTCTTTTTCATCGTCAGCGGGTGGTGGTCCGGTAAAACGATGCCCAGCGCCTCGGTGGCGATCGGCGCGCTGATAATGCCGGGCACCTGGCCGACCAGTGAAATAATCGCCGCGTCCAGCCGCCGCAATGACACCTCGCGCGCCAGTTGCTCGGAGTGCTCCTGCCGCAGTTGCAGCGACACGTTCGGCAACCGCCGCCGCAGGTTGCGTAACAACGACGGCAGGAAACTCGCCATCGCCGACTCGGTGTAACCCAGCGCCAGCGTGCCCCGCCCGCCATTGGCGGCCTCGCGGGTTTCCTTGGCCAGCGTCGCGACGTCATGCAGCAACCCCGCCACCCGCTCGTACAAAAAACGCCCGGCGTGGGTCAGCGTCACGCCGCGCCGGTCACGGTCGAGCAACGGCTTGCCGATGGCCTCCTCTAATTGCTGAATTTGCCGCGACAGAGCCGGCTGGGTCAAATGCAACTCCTCCGCCGCGCGGCGAAAATTGAGATGGTCGGCCACCGCCTGGAACGACTTGAGCAATCTGAGTTCGAGATTCATTGATGCAATAAGGTTATCACAGCATAAAAAAATACTACTTTAAATTTAGCACCGAATATCGCACAATCCTCGCCACCAAACGCAAAGGATTTTATGGGCAAAACATTATTCGAGAAAGTCTGGGACGCGCACACCGTCAAGGTATTGCCGAACGGCCAGACGCAGTTGTTAATCGGCACCCACCTCATTCACGAGGTCACCAGCCCGCAGGCGTTCGCCATGCTCCGCGAATTGGGCTTGCGGGTGAAATTTCCGCAACGCACTTTCGCGACGGTTGACCACATCGTGCCGACCGACGTGCTGTGCGAGCCGTTCGCCGACCCGCTGGCGGACGCGATGATGAAGGAATTGCGCAAGAACTGTGCCGAGTTCGGCGTCACTTTCTTTGACCGTGACACCGGCAAGCAGGGCATCGTCCACGTCGTCGGGCCGGAACAAGGCATCACCCAGCCTGGCACCACCATCGCCTGCGGCGACTCGCACACCTCCACCCACGGCGCGTTCGGCGCGATTGCCTTCGGCATCGGTACCACCCAGGTGCGCGACCTGCTGGCCACGCAGACCATGGCGCTCGGCAAGTTAAAAGTCCGCCGCATCGAGGTGAACGGCAAATTGCGTCCCGGCGTGTACGCCAAGGACGTGATTTTGCACATCATCCGCACCCTGGGCGTCAACGGCGGCACCGGCTACGCGTATGAATACGCGGGCGACGTGTTCGACCACTTCACCATGGAAGAACGCATGACCGTCTGCAACATGTCCATCGAGGGCGGCGCGCGGGTCGGCTATGTCAACCCGGACGAGCGGACCTTCGCGTTCTTAAAAGGCCGCCCCTACGCGCCCGCTGACCGTGACTGGGACGCCGCCGTGGCCCGCTGGCAATCCTTCGCCTCCGACCGTGACGCGCAGTACGATGATATTGTCACCATCAGCGGCGCTGACATTGAACCGACCGTGACCTGGGGCATCACCCCCGGCCAGGGCGTGTTCATCAGCGAGCACATCCCGACCGTCGAGACTTCGCCCGAAAGCGAACGCGCCCTGGTCAAGGAAGCCTTGGAACACATGAAATTCAAGGGCGGCGCGCCGATCAAGGGCCAAAAGATCAACGTCGCCTTCCTCGGCTCCTGCACCAACGGTCGCCTGAGCGACTTCCAGGAGGCCGCGAAATATTTGCCAGGCCGCCGCGTCGCCCCCGGTGTCAAAGCCATCGCGGTGCCCGGCTCGCAAATCGTCGCCGCCCAGTGCGAAAAACTGGGCCTGGACCAAATCTTCACCGCGGCCGGCTTTGAGTGGCGCGCCGCCGGCTGCTCCATGTGCCTGGCGATGAACCCCGACAAGCTGATTGGCGACCAATTGTGCGCCAGTTCCAGCAACCGCAACTTCAAGGGGCGCCAGGGCAGCGTCACCGGCCGGACGCTGTTGATGAGTCCCGTCATGGTCGCCGCCGCCGCCGTCACCGGCGAGGTCAGCGACGCCCGCGAAGTATTCGCCGCATGAAAAATCAATCATCAATGGAAAATAAAAAATAGAAAATTAATTATGGCCCTGGCAAACATCACCACCATCAGCGGTCGCGCCGTCCCCGTGCGCGGCGACGACCTGGACACCGACCGCATCATCCCGGCGCGCTACATGAAATGCGTCACCTTCGACGGCCTCGGCGCATTCATGTTTTACGACGTGCGCTTCGACGAGCAAGGACACCCCAAACCGCACCCGCTGAACGAGGCGCGCTTCAAGGGCGCGACCATCATCATCAGCGGCAACAACTTCGGCTGCGGCAGCTCGCGCGAGCACGCCCCGCAGGCGATTTACCGTTACGGCATCCGCGCCGTCATCGCCGAGGGCTTTGCCGAAATCTTCTTCGGCAACTCCACCACCCTGGGCCTGCCCTGCGTCAGCGTCAGCCGCGCCGACCGCGAGACCTTGCAACAAATGGTTGAAACAGACGCTGACACTGCAATCAGCGTTGACCTGGAACAAAAAACCGTCACCGCCGGCGGCAAAGTGTTCCCCTGCGACATCCGCGAAAGCGCCCGGCAAGGATTAATCAGCGGCCACTGGGATCCGATTGCCGAACTGCTGGAAAGCGGCGGGCAGGTTGACACAGTTGCCGCCAGAGTCGGTTATATGGCGGCGCGGCCCGCCAATAATTAAAACTGGCGGTGAGGAGAGGATTCGAACCTCCGGACGGTTTTACCCGTCAACAGTTTAGCAAACTGCCGCTTTAGGCCACTCAGCCACCTCACCGTGCAGGCAGGTAAGATAAGAGGCAAAGCGATTTGCCTCAACAAGAAAATTCAGCCGCGCGACAAATATTATCTGGCCGGTTGGTCGGTTTGATCCTTCCGGTGTTTGGCCACCAAATCCAGCCAGTCCTGGAGCAATTCCTGCGTGCCGTGGTGATATTCCCGCAAAATCACCTGCAAGGTCATCGATCGGTCGCCGCGCCGTATGCCCAGCGGCACCTTGGCGCCGACCGCCATGTTGGACAGCAATTGATAAAAATGCGCCTTGGCCGTCACGGCCGTGTTGCCCAGGCTGATGATGACATCGTCCGCCCGCAAGCCCGCGGCATTCAGCGGACTGTCGTCCCTGACGTTGGTCACCAGCAGCCCCTGGGTAAGTTTCGAGGCGGTCAAATTTGCCAGTTCCGAGGTTAACTCCTGGCATTCTATGCCGGGATAAATCCGGTGTACCAGCGGGGAGTTTTGCAATAGTTCAAGTACCGGCCCGATGCCTTCCGGGGACAGCACCGTGGTCTCCCTGGCCGTCCTGCCGTGCGGATGTTCAATGCGCGCCACGACGCCGGCCGCCGCGCCGTCCAGATTCAACAACAGCCAGCCGTCACGCTGTTCCGCCAGCGTGCCGTCAACCAGATAATATTTCAAGGTCAGCGCTGCCACCGGATCGGCCGCCTCCAGCAGTCCGGAACTGGCCATGGCATCAATCACCCTTGGTCCCTCCTTGGGATCAAAGCCGAGCATCAGCAGATCCTCGGCGAAATTCGGCGCGGTTCCCGCCCAGCGCACCGGCGTCGTATCGGGCCGGGCAATGCGCACCAGCGCCAGATCCGTGGCCGCATCCGCCCCGAGCAGCGTCACCTCGTAGTCCTTGCCGTCCGTGGTATGCGCCGTCCAGGCGTAGCCGTTCAACAACGCGCCGAAATTGGTCAGAATGGTGCCCTGCCGGTCAATAAAGAAACCGCTGCCGCTCCTGGCGGGCGTGAGGCCATTGGCCGCCAGTTTGGTCACCAGCCGTTTGGCCGCGGAATTTTCCCCCCAACGCGCCCCCGGCTTGGTCTCAATCGCCACCAGACTGGGCACCGCTGCCATTGCGGCGGCCTGGGCCTTGTTGGCGCCGGGCTTGCTGGAATCAACATTGGAACCCAGCAATAATGACGTTCCGGCCGACTTCGCCTCTTTCGCGGAATTGAAATTTCCTCCGGCGGACGCCTTGCCGCCCCTGGTCAGCACGCTATGCGTGCGCGCGCTGGCAAAAGGTCCCTCGATGCCGGTCAGCCAGGCCAGTATGCCGACCGTCAGCAGGACGAACAAAATCAGAAAAATGAGACGCCGCATGGCCGCATTGTAAGTGGCAAACCGCCAAATTCCAAATCGCAAATTCCGAGTCGGGTTAGTTCCGGGAATTGGCCGCAACTCAGAACCACGAAGACGCCAAGGCACGAAGGATTTTTTAAGCAAGAGTTAAACGCGGAGACGCGGAGGCGCGGAGATTTTTTATTGATGAACCACCAAGACACAAAGACACGAAGGCTATTTTTTCAAATAAACCTTCGTGCCTTGGTGTCTTCGTGGTGCAAATGGTCTTTAGAATTGGTGGCGGTAGCCCGCTGTTAGTCCCCAGGGTTTGTCATACTTGTCGCCGAAGGAAGCTTCGTAGTCGAGGTGGAGTTGATTGTTGGTGTCGAGTTGCCAGATGAGGCCGGCGCCGAGTTCGGCTCTGGCACCGTCAGTATTGGCGCGGGTGTGTTGGTAGCCGTTTCTGAGGGTGCCGCCGCTGCTGATGGTTTCGACGCCACTGATCTTGATGTAGGGTTGTAATGCACCGCTGTTGGTGAGGTTGATGGTGCGACCGAATAGGCTGCCGATGCGGAATTGCAGGGCGTCGAGGTCTTGGGCGCTGATGCTCATGGGGCCGGCGGTGTAATCCTCGGCGAGGATGTGGAGGTAGTTCACTTGGAATTGCGGCTCAATGAACCAATCATCGGTGAAGGTGAACTTCTTCCCGATTTCGATGCTGCCGCCGAGGTTTACGTCGCTGTAGCTGGCGGTGAGTTGGGTGGTGCCGTAGGGGGCCTTTAGGTTGTTGTCCACGCTGGCGGCTTTGAAGGTGG
>JAISDC010000018.1 GCA_031265105.1 Verrucomicrobiales bacterium | reverse complement strand
AATTGCAGAACTTTCCGAAATTTGCTTTCGCTTAAATGCGTGCCTTTTATATAGCGGTTCTTCATGCTTCTAGCCTAGCTCAGTGGCGTTTTGTTGCCATCTAATCTAGACTTGAACCTACATTATTTTTCAGCAACCATTCGTCACCGTCAGCGGTGGCAAAAGTCAGCAGCGATTTGCGCCGTTGTGGATACTCGCTTTCGGCGAGCAATTCCCAATGCCCGTCCTCCGCCAGCCGCCACCACTTTTTATCCACCAGCACGAGAATATCACCGTCAGCGGCGCGATTTTGCACTTCATTGAACCAAGCGTTCTCCGGCGCTTGAAATTCTTTCGTGTTAAGCTGCCTCCATTGCTGGCCGTCAAACAACCACAAAACACGATACGAGCCGATAAACGCCGCGCGTCCATGCCGGTCAAACACCGCGTCACGATTACCCCCGCCAACTTCCTTGGTGGCAAATAAAAAATGCCAGTCCGGTTTGGTTTTTGCCGCCTCAGCGATGAGTTCCAAATAATTGCGCGGCACGTCCCACGTTTGCGTGTCAATGTTCCAGACGTAGGCGGAATTTTTCTCGCGCTCGGGGTAAAAGAACGGGATGAACCAGACGCGATTGCGCGAGTCGGTGGTGACACACATGGATGCCTCGGATTTGGTGATGCGCTGTTGTTCGTCCTCCGGCAGCGGCAGGTCACGCCAACCGTCCGGCGACCACTGGCGCGGTGTTTTATAGGTGACGCAAAACAAATCGCCGTTGCCCGCGCGCGCCAGGGGCCAGGTGAGAAATGCCAGCCGACTGCTCGTTGGCGCCGCTGTCAGTGACAACGCGCGCGCCGTATCGAAACTCCACGCGCCGCGTTCGCTCGCCACCGTCAGCCGACCGGCGGCGTCGCGCCTAATCGACAGCGGATGGCTCACGGGAAAACCTTTGCGCCAGTCGAGATTCACCGGCTCACCGTCAGCGGGAATCCACCACAAGCCGCGCCCGTTGCTCGCCAGCCAGAAACCGCCGTCAACCACCAAACGCGGACGTTCCAGCGCGCGCAATGCGTCGCCGTTGTAGTCGGGACCGGTGATGATTTTTTGCCAATCACCGCCGGCGTTCATGCGCCACAGCGCGCCGTTGGTGTCGCCTATCTCGCCCATGCTGAAACCGCCGCGCCCGTTCACCGCCCACACCGTGCCGCTGATGGTGAACGCTTCCCATACGGGATTGACTTTGGTGTCGTCGGGAAATTCCAGCGGTATCGCCGTCACCGTGTCCGCGCCCAGCCGCAACCGGAACGTGCCGCGTTGATACAATGTCAGCCACAACTCATCACGCCCGCTGACGGTGACAAAATTGATGGCTTGCGATCTGATTTTGGGCAACCCCTCGATGTTGCCGAACCACTGACCCTGCCCGTCTTTGACGCGCACCACGCCGTTCAACGAGCCTTCCTCCATCCCCCAGTCTATCCATGGCGCCGTCCACACCCACGCTGCGCCATCGGCGTCAAAGGTCAAATCCAGCGCGTGCCATTCGTCCGCTTTCCCAGCCGGCAACGATTTCAACCGCATCGTGTCATCCGCGCGGAATTGCTCCTGCCACTCACCGTCAGCGAGGCGCATCACGCGCGGGTCATCCGCCGTCACCCACAGCGAGCCGTCCGGCGCGGGATGCAGTCGGATTTTGTAAAAGCGCGATTTTTCAAACGGCAGTTCCTTGGCAAATTCCGCCCGCCGCGCCATGCGATTCCATTTGACGATGAATTTTTTCCCCTCGCTTTCCGTCAGCAACCACACACCGTTACCCGCGCCCGCCGCCGCGTCGCGCAAACCGCCCGCCTGGTTTGCGGCAAACACTCCCGCTGACCAGTCTTTCTTTTGCCACTGACCGTCAGCGTATTCAAACAATCTGCCGTTGCCAATCGCCCACGTCGCGCCATCGGGAAACCGCATGATTTTTTGAAATGAAGCGCGCTCAGGCAGCGGTTCTTTTATAAACACCGCGGCGTCAGCCGCCGCTGACGCTGGCAGCGCCGCTGCCAGTAACCACACGAGATGACGACATGACGATTTGACGAGACGCCGAAGCGTTGGGAAAAATTTTTCCTCCGTCACCCCGTCATGTCGCCATATCGTCATCTCGCCGCCTCCCCCTCACACTCCCGCGTGCCACGGCACGCGGGGTACTTCGTGCAGCCCCAAAACTCCCGCCCCGCGTGCTTGCCGGTCTTCGCGGCGCGTCTGGTCATGGGCGCGCCGCATTCCGGACACACCGGCGCGCCTTCATCAACGGCGCGGCTCGCCACCCGCGCGGTGTGCAGTTTTTCCCGAAACCCGCCCTCTTCCTCAAACTCCCGCCCCTGCGCCGCCATCTGGCCCGTGAGCATGGTTATTGCGCGCACGCTTAAAATCAGCAGCGCGTTCAACCGCGTCTCCGCTGACGGTGACTCCATCCACTGGGCGAACCGCTCCGCTTGCGCGAGAATATGCGCCGCGCTGTCACGCTGAACGTCAGCGCCGTAACACGGCTCGGCCAGCATCAGCCCGCGCACCGCGACCGCCTCGGCGGAATCCTTCGCCCACGGCAGCGCCTTCCGCCGCAACAACAAATGCAGCGCGTCCGACGCCACCTCGTTGAGCGACGCGCGGGCGACGTCGGTGAGTTTCATCTCCGTCTCGCGGGAAGTCGCGTGCCGCGCCGACCCCTCGGCGATATTCGCGCACGCCGACCGCGCCGCCATGACGAGCTGGTCGCGCAAGCGCCCGCACGGGTCATTTTGGCGGTTGAGAAAATCATCGCAAAACCGTTCCACCACCAGATGAATCACATGCGCCATGACCCAAGAATTGAGCCAGACATAAGCCCCCGTCGCCGGGAATTTCAATCTACCACTCATCTCATCACCTCGTCATATCGCCGCCTCGTCACCACGAATACTTCACCGTATACGTAATCACCTTCTCCGCGTCCGGCTCCAGTTGCGTGAGATATTCCACCGTGTTGGAGTCCACCTTCTTGTAAGTGTCGCTGCTCTCCACCATCTCCCACGACGGCCAGCGGTAGAGCGTCTCCACCACGCGGATTTGCGCGGTTTCTTTCTTGCGATTGCGGACGGTGATTTTGAAACTCTCCGTCAGCGTGTCGTCCTTCTGCTTGTAATCCGTCCGCTGACGGTCGCCGACCAAGTCAAACGCGTCGCCCGTGTAGATTTTCACCTTCTCCTTCGCGGGCGAATGGTCAATCTCATTCTCGCCGATGAACTCCAGCCGCCCGTCACTGTCCTGCCGGTAAAAACGCACGCGCCCCTTCGGCAGCGGGATGCCGAGATGATTGTCCTCGGTGTTTTCAAACTCGCGATAAACCCACACCTTTTTATTCGCCTGCGTGCCGAACGCGCGGTCGTTGCGGATGCTTTCCTGGTCCCGACCGCGATACCGGTCCTGGTCAAATTTCAAGCCGTGGTAAATATACACGAGGTCGCTCTGGACGCCGCTGACGTTGACAAACTCGACTTGCTTGGTCTCGCGGTCTAACAAATCCGTCTTGCGCGGCAGCGTGTAGAGATGATATTCGTCGAAGGATTTTTCTGTTACGCGGTTACTGTCAACGCCAACGGCCTGACCAAACGGCATAGCAACAGGCCTTCCCTCATAACGGCTATTATCGTTTTGAATCTTCTTCACATCCCCCGCCATCAACTTAATACTCGCGTCCTTGAAACTCCGCCCGCTCTGATTGTCCATCGTCACCCAGCCGGTCAACGTCAGCGTGCCCCCCTTCTCCGGCAACACCAAATTATAATCCGCCGACCAATTAAACCCGCCGCTGACATAGCTCAACTCCAGCGGCATCTTGATTTCACGGTCGCTCGACAATTTCCATTGCAGCGTCGGCTTCAAAATGGAATCGTCGCTGAGCGCGGGGAACAGTGGCAGCCCAGGTAGCGAGAAACGTAACTTGCCGTCCACTTCGATAATCGGCGTGTTACTGCCACCGCCGTAATTGTAAGCGCGGTCCATCTGTGAAAGTCGATACTGTTGGTTGTAACGCTGCATCGCCTGTGTATGCGCCACATACGGCGCGCGCACGATTTTCCCACTGACCATGCGCTTCTTCCCGTCACCGTCAGCGACTTCAAAATCAATCGTCTTGCCCTCGAAATATTGCAACAACAAATCCTGCGACACCGGGTCATTGCGATAATTCTGTTCCAGCACCGTCAGCGCCGCCTGCCCCGACGCGTCGCGCAACACCACCGACTCCGGCTCCACATGCGCCGTGATTTGCGAAAAGGCGACATCACTGACACCCTGCGCCACCGACAGCGCGACCTGTTCCCGCACCACCGCGAATTGCTGATTATACAACGTCAGCGACGGTTCCGCCGCTGACAGTGAACTGGCCGCCAATACGCCGGCCACCCATCCCGCTGACCATGAGGTAATTTTCATCCCGGCCATTAAGCGCCGCCCCGCCTAAAATACAAGCCGTAAAGCAGTACCAAACGGAACACCGCCCCCGCCCGCGTGATTTACGCATTGAGTTTCGCGCGACCGCCGCTAGTTTGTTCGCATGAATCGAGTCGGCATCGGCTATGACGTGCACCAACTGGTGACGGGACGCAAACTCATCCTCGGCGGCGTGGAGATTCCGCACGACCGCGGCCTCGACGGCCATTCGGACGCGGACGCGCTCATCCACGCCATCGCCGACGCGCTGCTCGGCGCGGCGGGGCTGGAAGACATCGGCTGCTATTTTCCGAACACCGACCCGCGCTGGAAGGACCAGCCGAGCCGCGTGTTTCTCGAACACATCCGCGTCCTGCTTGACCGTCAGCGGGCCAAAATCATTAACGTGGACGCCACCCTGGTTTGCGAGGCGCCGAAAATCAAGCCGCACCTCCCCGCGATGAAAGCCGTCATCGCCGAGGCGCTGATGGTGACCACCGCCCAAATCGGCATCAAGGCAACCACCAATGAAACCATGGGCTTCGTCGGCCGGCGCGAGGGCATTTGCGCGCTGGCGGTCGCCAGCCTGGAAATCTCCTAATCCACTGTCAGCGCCAGCGTGAAACCGAAATTCATCACCTTTGAAGGCTCCGAGGGCTGCGGCAAGAGCACGCAAATCGCGCTGCTCGCGGACTGGCTCCAACGTCACGGCCAGCGGGTGGTCAGTCTGCGCGAGCCGGGCGGCACGCCGCTCGGCGAGATGGTCCGTCACCTGCTCAAGCACGACCCCGCCGGGCGCGGGATGGCCGCCGAGAGCGAGTTGCTGCTGTTCACCGCCAGCCGCGCGGAGTTGGCGCGGAAGGTCATCGCGCCGTCACTAGCAGCGGGTTGTTGGGTGATTTGCGACCGCTTCCACGACTCGACCACCGTTTATCAAAGCGTCGCGCGCGGGCTGGATTTCGCCACCGTCAGCGTCATCAACAACTTCGCCCTCGGCGGCTTGGCGCCCGCGCTGACGCTGTTCCTCGACCTGCCCGCCGCCGCGGCGCGCGCGCGGATGCTGCGCCGCCCGCGCCCGGTCGGGCAGGCCGACCGCATGGAGAGCGAGCCGCCGGAGTTTTACGAAAAAGTCATCAACGGCTATCGTGCGCTCGCTGACCGTGAGCCGCAACGGGTGAAAAAAATTGCCGCTGATGGTGACAAAAACACGGTGTTTGAAAAAATTTTAACGGAGGTCAAACATGCCTTTCCCCGCGAGTTGGATTGAGGAACGCCTGCGGCAGGCGCGGCGCGAACAACGCCTCGCGCACGCCTATTTGCTGGTTGGTGAACTGGAACCGTTGCGCGCGTTATTCCACCGCCTCGCCGCGCAATTGCTCGACGCGCCCGCTGACGGTCATCCCGATTTGCACGTGATCCAGCCCGAATCAAAATCGCGGCGGCTGACGGTGGAACAAATCCGCAACCTGGAGCAACAGTTGCAGCTCAAAGCGCGGCAAGCACCAATCAAAGTCGCCGGCATCGTCGCCGCCGACCGCATGTGTCTCGGCAGCGCCGAGCCGGCCAACGCTTTTTTGAAAACCCTAGAAGAACCGCCCGCCAACACGGTGATTTTCCTGCTGACCGACCGCCTGGAGCAACTGCTGCCCACCATCCGCTCGCGCTGCCTTGTGCTGCAAGTCGCCGCTGACCATGACCACTCGGCCGCGGCCGCGACGGCGCCGACGCCCGCGTGGGCGCGAACGTGGCTGACCGTCAGCGGCCCGCCCGCCGACCAAGCCTACCGCCGCGCCAACTTGCTGGCCGCGCACTGGAAAACCTTGCGCGAGAACATTGAGCGACAGGCGGACGAAAAACACCCCGCTGACGATGACGACGCGGCGGCCGCGGCACTGGAAGCGGAATATCTGCTCGCCCGCGACAACAGCCTCCGCACTCTCATTGTCAGCGCCTGGCGTGACCTGGCACGCGAGCCGGCGACGCGCATCGTCGGCAGCCTGGACGATTTGCGCTATGCCCTGAGCCGGAATGTTGAGCAAAACCTCGCCCTGGAATGCGCTTGCCTGCGGATAGCCGGCCTGATTAACCACGGATTTTGACTCATGTTTAACCACGGATGGACACCGATGAACACGGATGTTTTTTTGTTTTTTTATCTGTGTTCATCGGTGTCCATCCGTGGTTAAAAAAACGAAAAAAACCTTAAACGCCACCGCCGTCCCCGAACCCTCCACCTGATTCCTAATCGGCGCGGGCCTCGGCGCGCTGGCCCTCATCCGCCGCCGTTCGTCCTAACGGCACCTTGGCCCACAGAGAGCACAGAGCAGA
>JAISDC010000009.1 GCA_031265105.1 Verrucomicrobiales bacterium | reverse complement strand
CGATGAGGTTTTGCGCGAGCACATTCAACGCGGTAAAGAAAGCGAGCAAATACACGCTCGCTCTGATTCCGAGCCGCTTGGCGGCGAAGCAAACGCTGAGGGCGCAGAGAACGATGAGGGGCTTGAGGTTGATTGGGTTGGGGTTCATTGGGGGTGGTTCGGTTGTTTTTTAATAGTTCGTAGTTGGTAGATAATGGTTTTTAATTACCGCGGTACAAAGGTACTGGGCAGAGGCGTAAAGGCCCCGGGCAGGATGACCAAGACCTTTATACGCGCGTAACGGCGACAACCGTTTGCAAAGACGGGTAAAGCGGGAGGAAAATTGGCAAAAGCGATTAAAAATCAATGATTTCCATTGATTTTTGACGAAAATGTGCCTTAACGCAATGTCCGGAACCGGAGAACCGGAGAACCGGAGAACCGGAGAACCGGAGAACCGGAGAACCGGAGAACCGGAGAACCGGAGAACCGGAGAACCGGAGAACCGGAGAACCGGAGAACCGGAGAACCGGAGAATTAGCCGCGCTCATCATGGGGGCGTGGAGTGAAACATAAACTGCCAGTTATTGTCAATTCTTTGTTTGGTTCCGGTATCAGTTTTTATGATTTTAACCGCTGAGGCGCGGAGACGCGGAGATTTTTGGTTGGTCCACAGAGTAGGCGCAGAGAAACACGGAATTTATTTGGTTCAAGTCTAGATTAGAGAGGAAAGGTTCCTTATCTAGGACAGTCCCTAAAATATCCTATACCTTGATTGACAGATACGAAATCACCGTCAGCGTCTGTCAAACTGCCGCAGCAACGACTCCGCCAGCGCCTGCGCGTTGCGGCCCTGGTCGCCGAACATTCGCGCCAGTTCGGTGACGCGCGACGACACGGTCAGCGTCTCCAGGCGCGTGACGGTGCGGCCCTTGACCACGTTTTTCCGCACGGAAAAATGCCGGTGCCCGGCGGCGGCGACCTGCGGCAGGTGCGTGATGCACAACACCTGGTGGCCGCGCGCCAGTTCGCGCAGCCGCCGGCCCACCGCCAGCGCCGTCTCGCCGCCGACGTTGGCGTCCACTTCGTCGAAAATCAAAATCGGAATCGCATCGGCCGCGGCGAGCACGCTTTTGATGGCCAGCATCACCCGCGCCATCTCGCCGCTGGAGGCAATGGCGCGCAGCGGTTTTGCCGCCTCGCCCGGATTCGGCGCGAAACAAAACTCCACGCGGTCGCCGCCGTCGGCGCTGACGGTGGCGTTGCGCTCGACGCTGATGGTGAGGCCGGCTTGCTTGAAGCCGAGATCGCGCAATTGCCTGGAAATTTCCTTCGCCAGCGCGGGCGCGGCCCGGCGGCGTTCCTTGCCGAGCGCGTCGGCCTGCACTGTCAGCGTCCGCCCGGCGGCGGCGATGAGTTGGTCCAGTTCCGCGACGCGCGACTCACGGTCGGCGAGGCCGGCGCGCTTGCCTTCCAGCGCGGCGAGTTTTTCCAGCACGGCGCTGACGGTGACGCCATATTTGCGTTTCAAACCCTGCACCAGATTGAGCCGTTCCTCGATTTCCCGCAGTCGCGCGGCATCGAGTTCGGTGGCCTCGGCGCGATTCTGAATGTCGCGCGACAACTCCTGCACCTGCGCGACAATGGCGGCGTTCTGCTCCGCCAGCGGCGCGACGGACGGGTCGAGGTGCTGCCACTCGGCGAATTGTTTCTGCGCGGCGGCGAGCAAGGTCAGCGTGTCGCTCTCGCTGTCACCGAGCAAATTGCCAATGGCGCCGGCGATTTCCAGAATGCGCCGCGAGTTGCTGCCGACGCGGTAGTCGCGGTCAAGCTGCTCCTCCTCGCTGACGCTGAGGTCGGCGCCGCGGATTTCCGCGATTTGCTGGTCGAGAAATTCCAGTTGCTGCGCGAGGTCGCCGGCGGGCGTGCTGTTCAACTCAGCCAACTCGGCGCGTAGCCGCTGCCAGTCGCGGAATAGCCCGCCCACCTCGGCGCGCGCCGCTGACAACGATGCGTAGGCGTCCAGCGCGGCCAGCTGGCTGGCGTTCGACAACAACGACTGATGGTCGTGCGGCCCGTGCAAATCGGCCAGCAGGTCGCCGATTTTTTTCAACGCTGTCAGCGGCGCGGGGCTGCCGTTGACGAACTGCCGCCCGCCTTTGCCGGCACCGAAGCCGCGCTTCAAAAAAAGTTCACCGTCAGCGCACAACTCCAGCCCGTTTTCCTCCAGCAGCGGGTTGAGAAATTCAACACCGGTGAGACTGCCCTCGACCACGCACTCATCCGCGCCGTCGCGCACCAGGGATTTTTCCGCGCGCTCACCTAGCAACAGATTAAAAGCGTCAACCAGAATGGACTTGCCCGCCCCGGTTTCGCCGGTGAGGATATTCAGGCCGTCGCCGAGTTCCCACGTCAAGTCGTCAATCAGCGCCAAATTTTTGATGCGAAGCGAGCGCAACATGCAAGGCAACCTAGCGGGCCGAAGAACAAATTTCAAGCGCCACCGTCAGCGCCGGCGATGCGGCACAGAATCTTGCCAACATCATGAGCCGAGGCTAGCCGATCCCTCGGCTCCGCCCAAGATGACGATGGAGCGCGGGCGTCTCGCCCGCCACGGTTGCGGGCACGTGACGCTGACTGTCAGCAAAGCAGGGACGCGCTGACCAATTTGCGGGCACCCTGGTACTTTGAAAACTGTCATTCCCGGCGAGCAACAACATGGCATGACCGGGAGCGCCGGCATCTTGCCGGCTTATGGAGCGCTGGCGTCTCGCCCGCTTCGTTGCCGGCTGGAAGCCGGCGCTCCCAGTGTCAGCGGGCGGGACGCCCGCGCTCCATATGCTGACGCCCAACGCAGACCTCATCGATACACTGACTGTCAATGGAAACGGCACGCGCTGACCAGCTTGCCGACCTCCCGGCCCCGTTGGCAGTTGTCACTCCCAGCGCGTCACAACATGGCATGACTGGGAGCGCCGGCATCTTGCCGGCTTATGGAGCGCGGGCGTCTCGCCCGCTTCGTTGCCGGCTGGAAGCCGGCGCTCCCAGTGGCTCAGCGGCGGCGGCGCAGCATGGTCAACAGTGCGACGCCAGTTATGATCAGCGCCCAGGTGCTCGGTTCGGGGATGACTTCGAAGGACAGGATGTAGCTGTTGTTGTTCACCCATTCCCATTGCGCCTCGTAATTCACGGTGTCGTAGCCGCTGATGGTGGCAAAGCTGAAGTCCTTGGTGGTGATGTCGGTCAAAACGGTGTATTGCGTGGCGTAATCAAAGTTGCCGGTCAACTCCAGCGTCGCTTGGCCGCTGCCGCTGAGCCAGTCGCCTTCGCTGGTGAAGCTCAGCGCACTGTCAGCGTCCACCAACAATACCGAACCGGCGGCGAAGTTTAGCTTTTGCCCGTCCGCCAAGTCCAGCGTCAGCGCGTCGGTGGCGTCGAGGATGCCGCTGACGGTGATACCGCCGACGCTCGTCGCCAGTTCGCCAGCGCCGCCCAGGGTCGCGCCGGCGTCGATGACGACATCCGACGTGCTCAGTGCGCCGTCCACCAACAGCGTCCCCTTCACCACCTCGGTGAAGCCGCTGATGGTGGAGTTGCCGGTCAACTTCAGGATACCGCCGATGTTGTCGTTCGCCATGCCGCCCGCCGCGCCGTTGACCAGCAGCGAGCCTTGTTCATCAACCGAATCACCCAACCGCCCGGCGAATTCCGCGGTGACACCGACCTGCACAGCGATGTTCGCCCCGCGCGCGCCGTCCGCGCCCGACGCCAGCAGGATTTGCCGGTTGGCGTTGATGAGCATGTCAGCCGCTTCACCGCCAGCGTACAACGCCGCGCCGCCATTAATGAGCACGGTACCGCGGTTCACGTAGCCGGTGTACGGCGCGGCCACGTCCGGTGCGGCGCCCAGTCCATTGTCAGCGTAGATGGCCAGCGTGCCTTCCGCGATGGAGGTCGGGCCGGCATAGGTGTTGTTGCCGTTCAGTATCAGCAAACCGTCACCGGTCTTGAGGATGCCTTTGTAATCGTTATCGGAAGCGTCAATATCGCCGCTGATCATGGCGTAATCCGCATCCGTGTCGGGATTGTCCACCACCTGGATGTTGCGCCACAAGATCGCGCCGGCGGCATACATGTTACCTTTGTAAGCGTCGCCGATATCGCTAAATATCGATGTCTGGCCGAGATAGATGTTATTTTCCAATTTCACCGGCCCCTTGGCGGTACGCGAGCCGAACACCATCACGCCAGCGTCGCTCAGTATGGCGTTTTGGTTGCCCGCCCATTGTTCAATCGCCGTCCACATCAAATAGAGTTTCGGCACTGTCTGGTTGGCGGTGAAATTAATGACCAGGCCCTCCTCGCTGCTGGCGGCGAAACCGCCGCTGTTCCACCATAGCACGTTGTTCAACTTTTTGTTGATGGTGCCGGTGGTTTGCAACACCCCGCCCTGAATTTGCATCGAAACGCCATCGTTATTGTTATACCAACTGGCGTTGTCCACTTCCAATACGCCGCTGTTGAGGGAAACTTTGTCGGCAGTCAGCGTGGCGAGCGCGCCGCCGGTCAGTTTCAGCAGGCCGTCGCCGAATACGGTCAGTTTGCCGGCGTTGTCGATGGTGTTTTCAATCCGGCTGCTGCCGCTGACATAGAGCGTCATTTCCGCCGCGCCCGCCGACAGGGTGCCCGCGCCGTCGATGACCGCGTTGTTCATGATCACGCCGGCCTGGGTGGCGGCGACACCGGTGCCCACGGTCAGCGTGTAATCGTTGGTCAGCGTACTGTCGTTGCGCAACGCATAGATTTCTTTGTTAGCGTCGAGTATGGTGGCCGCGGTGACATGCTCAACTGAGGCCGCTGACACTGACGCGAAGTTGCTGCCGGTGTATGTCGCGTGTTTGACCACCACACCGCCAGTGACCGTTTCGGTGGTAAGGAAACCGCCCTCGCCGGTTTGCGCGTCCGCGCCGACGATGGTGGTGTTCATGATCCCATTGGTCAGCACGGGCAGCGCCGCCGCGCCGGAGCCGAGGATGGTGAGTTTTTCCTTGTCGCCGAGTTCCGCCAACCCGTGCGCGGCGGCGATGACCAGCGTCGGTCGCTTGTCGTTGCCAGTGAAGGTGTCGCGCTGCAATTTGATGCTGGTGCTGGCGGCGTTGCCGATGGAAAAATCCAGCGAGGCGTTCGCGCCGCGGTCGAGCAGCAGCGTGCTGTTGCCGCCTACCCGGTCGTCAGGATTGCCCTCGGTCAGCGAGCCGCGCCCGTAGATAAACGACGTGTCGCCGGCGTAGGTCATGCCACTGACCGCAACGTCAGCGTCACTGCCGGCGGGCGCGATCCACAAGGTGCCACCCGCCATGTAAATGCCGTTTTTGTATGGCTGGTCATTGCCGCTTTGCCCGGTGCCGGCAATCACACCGTCAGTGCCGGTCAGTTTAATCGTCGCCTGCCCTTCCGTCTGCACCGGGCTGAACCACATGCCGGAATAATGCGCACCCTGCGACGCGGTGAGGCCGGGCAATTCGACGAACGTATTGCCCCACGCCAGCACGCTGGGCTGGCTGCTGCTGGTTTGCGCGGCGGTGAATTGATAACTGCCCGAACCGAGGAACACAATCACGCCTTTTTCAAGCTGACCGTCAAACCGGCCAGCGTCAGCGCCGGTCATGTTGACATAAAAGCCGGTACTGGCCGGCGTGCTGCGAACGGTCGAGCCGGCCGTGACGTTCAGGCGCGTGGACGCGAGATTCTGCACCGTTTGCAGGCTGCCCGTCGCGCCGCCCGCGCCGACCTGGATGCCGCCGAAGGTGTATAAATCGCGCTCGATGCTCAGCCAGCCGCCGCTGGTGGTGATGTTGCCGGAAATCAGGTCGTAATTCCGGATGGCGTTGAGGGCGTTGCCCACCACCCAGTTGCCGTTCAGGTTCAACTGATAGCCGGTTGGTTCCTGGCGCCACAACACATAAGCGATGCCGCCGCCGGTTTTGGTCAGATTGAACACCGCGCCCTTGGCCTCGTCAAAATCGCCGCCGAAACGGTACGGCAAGGCGTCGCTCGTCGTGTTCAGCGTCAGCGTGGACGAGGTGCCGACCGCGTAGTTGCCGATCACCGCCGCCACGCCGCTGACGATGGCCTCCTGCCCGTAATAGATGGGCATCGCGCCGAGGTTGCGGACGGTTTGGTTGTAGCCGTTCAAGTCAAACACCGCCGGGCCGGTCATCAGCAAATCGGCATTGGCGCCCAACGCATTGTCAGCACCCAGCCGTGCGACACCCTGCGTGAGGTTCACCGTGGTCGCGTCGCTGACGCCGGAGAACAGCACCGCGCCCGCGCCGGCCTTGGTCAGCGTGGCCGCTGACAGTGCGGAGGAAATATTGAGCACCCCGTCGGTGTTGTGCTGGTGGATGACAAACTCGCCGGTGCCCGCCGTCAAGGTGCCGCCGCTGATGGTCGCGGTCCCCGCGCCGGAATTTTCCGCGAACACGATGCCGCCGCCGGTCAGCGTATTGTTACCGTCCAGCGTCAGCGTGACCGGCGCGGCGAGTTGCAGATTGTTGGCCGTCACGTCGGACTGGCTGTCATTGGCGCTGACACTGACGTTGGTGCCGGAGGAACCCCACGCGCCGTAGCCGGCCGCGCCAATCACGCCGTCGCTGATCGTGGCAAAATCATTTTTCCCGAACGTCGCCCAGCCGCCGAAGTCACCGTCAGCGTTGGTCGTCGTGATGCTGCCGCCGCTGTTGCTGGTAAAATCCATCGCCGCGCCCGTCACGCGCGAGATGACACCGGTGGCAAACGTCGCGGTCTGCCCCGCGCCCACCGTCACGGTCAGCGAGTTGGCGCCGAGATTGATGTTCAACGCGCTGACGGTCTGGCTGCTCGCCTCCGTCTCGCTGCCGATGAACTCCACCTGGCCGCCACCGCCGAACCACCCGCCCGAGGACACATTCGTGGTGCCGCCCAGTGTCAGCGCGTTGGTGGAAATTTTTTGCGCGTTGAGCGAGCGGTTGTCCAGCACCAGCTTGCCGCCGCCCTGCACCTCGGTCGGGCCGCTGTAGGTGTTGCTACCGGTCAGCGTCCAAGTCGAGGAGGTCATCACCTTCAGCGCCACCGCCGCCGTGCCGGTGAACGCCCCCTGCCCCGTGCCGTCCTGGATGTGGCTGTTGATGACGCCCTCGCCGGTGCCGAACAATTGCAGCTCCGTCAGCGTGTTGGCGTTGCTGGTTTGCAAGCCGGTGATGATTTTGCGGTCGTCCTCGGCGCCGAACACGAGTTTGTTGCCGAACCCCGCGCGGGCGCTGTTCGGCAGGGACTGATTGGCGAAGGTCACCTTGCCGCCGTTCACGTATAAGTTGATATTGATTTGCTGGGTGACATTGCTCGTATAACTGCGCGGCGACAGCGTGATGCCCGAAGTCGCCGCGTCGTTCAACCCATTGCCCGTGAACACCCAGGCACCCGTGCCGCTGAGGGTGAAAGGATTGTTATACCAAACTTGATATAACCAGTCACGCCCGTTATAGACCTCGTTCAACGTGTAGGTGCCGGACGCTAGGTTGTTTTGAAAATACAGCTCGTTGCCGTCGCTCGCCGCCGCGCCGCTGCCGATGGTGTAAGCCGTGCCGCCACCATTCCAGTTGGAACCATTGAAGACCACGCTGGCGGCCCACGCTGACGCTGACACGCCCAACCAAATAACCGTCACTGACAGCGCGACCAGTGCGCCACTCATTAATTTATTCGCTATTTTCATAATCTATCCTCCGTTTGTGTTGCCGCAGACCAACCGCCGGCGCCAGACACGACGGCAATATCAAGCGCAGCCGGGCGGCAACCGCCGGCAACACCAGTATGAAAAACAGGGAAAAAAGCGCTTGCAGTTCCGCTTACGCTAAAACTGGCAAGTTTATAGAACGCTGAACGCTGAACGCTGAACGCTGAACGCTGAACGCTGAACGCTGAACGCTGAACGCTGAACGCTGAACGCTGAACGCT
>JAISDC010000196.1 GCA_031265105.1 Verrucomicrobiales bacterium | reverse complement strand
CAGCCCCGCCGGCGCGGTCTTGAACAGCGCCATCGCCATCCAACAAGCCATGTGGTTCGCACAGCAAGACAGCCTGCTCAAACGCATGGGCGAATTGCGCTATGGAGCGCGGGCGTCTCGCCCGCCAGCGGGCGGGACGCCCGCGCTCCATAACCTCATCGACAACATCTGGCTCCGCAGTTATGGCCAACAGCTAAACATCGGCAGCCAAGTATCAGGCAAAGCCTACGAACAACTCATCTACGGCGTGGATCTCGGCACCGATCACAAGTTCACCATCAGCGCTGACAGTGACCTCTACCTCGGCGTTTACGCCGGCTACGGTCGCAGTGATATAGACTACCGCACCCCCGGCACTGACGGTGAGATTAACAGTTACTACGGCGGCCTTTACGCCACCTGGCTCCACTCCAGCGGCTTCTACCTCGACGCCACCTTCAAAGCCGCCAGCGTGGATAACAACCTGAAAGCCCCCTACGGCGCCACTCAACTCAATGCCAATTACAGCGACGTAAACCTCGGCGGCAGCCTCGAACTCGGGAAAAAGTTCACCTTCACCGATGATTGGTTCGTTGAGCCACAGTTCCAAGTAAACTATCTCCACATCCTCGCCGAGGATTACACCGCCGGCCCGATGACCATCAGCGCCCAAGACCTCGACGCCTTGCAACTCCGCATCGGCAGCGTGTTCGGTCGCAGCATAAAGCTCACCAACAGCGGCGCGTTACAGCCCTACATCAAGGTCAGCGGCGTCGAAACCATCAGCAGTGGCGGCGCCATCAGAAACGGCTATCAATCCACCCGCGCCAACACGGACGGTGCCAGAGCCGAACTCGGCGGCGGTCTCATCTGGCAACTCGACGCTGACAATCAGCTCCACTTGGATTACGAAGCCTCCTTCGGCGACAAGTATGACAAGCCCTGGGGACTGTCAGCGGGTTACCGTCATCAGTTCTAAAAAAATTTGCACCACGAAGACACCAAGGCACGAAGGTTTATTTGAAAAATAGCCTTCGTGTCTTTGTGTCTTCGTGGTTCATCAATAAAAAATCTCCGCGGTGAATGCGGCTTTTCTTCCTAATAAAACCGGCCTACCATCGTCGTTATTGATATGAAACACGCGATGCTTCCTCTCGTCGTGCTCGCCGTCAGCGGCTTGGCCGCTCACGCCGCGAGCGTCACCGCCGCCAGCAAAATATCCGACGTCACGGTTTACCAGGACCGCGCGCTGGTCACCCGCAGCGGCGCCGTCACGCTCAGCGACGGCGAGCAACAAGTCGTGTTCGCGGGCTTGCCCGCCGGTCTCGACGAAAACTCCGTCCGCGCGCGCGGCGTCGGCCAGGGATTCAAAATCCTCGGCGTCGAAATCCGACGCGATTTCAAAAAAGTCGCTGATAGTGAGGAGCTGAAGGTTTTGCGCGACCAGGTCAAAGCGTTGCAATTCAAAACGCAGGATCTCGACGACGAGCGCGGCGCGTTGGAACAAAAACGCAATTTGCTCGGCCAGCTCAGCGGCAAGCTCGGCAACAACGGCGCTGAAAAACAGCCGCTGACGGTGGCGGACATCAAAAACATGACGGATTATTACGGCGAGCAAATTGCCGCCATCAGCGTCCGCCTCCGCGCCATTGAGCGAAGCCGCGACGACCTCAACCGGCAAATCGGCGACCTGAACAAACAAATCGCCACCCTCGCGCAACCCGGCTCGCCGGACAAGCGCAGCGTGGTGGTCACCGTCAGCGCCGAGTCCACGGTCAGCGCGGAGTTGCGGGTGGATTATCTCATTCACGGGTGCAGTTGGCAGCCGCAGTACGATGTTCACTATCAAACCGGTGAGAAAAACCTCGCGCTGACGGCGTACGGCGTCATCCGCCAAAACAGCGGCGAGGATTGGGACGGTGTGCAGGTGACGCTCTCGACAGCGCGCCCGCAGCAAGGGACGAGTTTGCCGGATTTGGCGAAGTGGACGGTGAATGTCAGCGCGCCGGTGCCGCCAACGGCAGCACCAGCAGCGGAGACGAGAATGCTGACAATGACAACCGGCGTTCAGCAAACTTGGGCGGTGAATACGAATGAATTGCGTACCAGTAATAGCGCGGATTTTAGTGGTATCCCGCGTCACGCTGGAATACCTGCCACGGGTGACATACCCGCCTTCGGCAGACAATTCAGAAATCAACAAACCGCTGACGTGGTCACCCAGGGCTTCAGCGCCGCGTACAAAGTACCCGCCACCATCAGCGTGCCGAGCGACGGGCAGCCGCATCGTTGCACCATCAGCCTCATGGAACTGGCCGCCGCGCAAAGTTACGCCAGCACGCCGAAGCTCAACCCGGGCGCGTTCGTCAAGGCGAAAGTCAAAAACGCCAACGCCGCGCCGCTGTTGCCGGGCCAGTTGAACGTGTTCATGGGCAACGATTTTGTCGGCTCCGCGCGGCTGGCGCTCATCGGGCCGGAAGGCGTGTTCGATTTGTTCCTCGGCAAGGACGACACCATCAAGGCCCAGCGCAAGGACAAGACGCGCAAGGATGAAACGAGCGGCGTGTTCAGCAAGACGAAGGTCGTGAAAATGGGGTACACGATTGAGTTGGAAAATTTCCAGTCGAAGGATGTCACCGTCAGCCTGAAAGACCAAATCCCCGTCTCGCAAAACGAGAAAATCAAAGTGACCTACCAGAGCACCGTGAAAGTCAGCGAGGAGAACAAGGAGACCGGCGAGCTGACGTGGAACCTCGCCATCCCGGCGAAGAAGAAAGTGACGGTGGACGTGGATTTCCAAGTGGAGTGCCCGCCGGATATCACTGTCAGCGGGCTGTGAACCGGAACTCCGGCCACGAAGACGCGAAGGCGCGAAGGAATTTTATTAACCGCAGAGGCGCGGAGACGCGGAGATTTTTTTAATTAAATCAACTCTCCGCGCCTCTGCGTCTCTGCGTTGAATGTGCTTTTAGAACTGGTGGCGGTAGCCTGCTGTTAGGCCCCAAGGCTTGTCGTACTTGTCGCCGAAGGAGGCTTCGTAGTCCAAGTGCAACTGATTGTTAGCGTCGAGTTGCCAGATGAGGCCGACGCCGAGTTCGGCTCTGGCACCGTCGGTGTTGGCGCGGGTG
>JAISDC010000229.1 GCA_031265105.1 Verrucomicrobiales bacterium | reverse complement strand
CGCCGTTTGACAATCCGCTGGCGCGCAAGGCGTTCTCCGCTGCCATTGACCGCCGGGCCATCGTTGACAAAATCACCCTCGGCGGCGAACTGCCCGCGACCGCGCTGGTACCCGACCTGATCAAGGGCTATCAACCATATGCGGGCATCGACTACGACCCCGCGCAAGCCCGCGCGTGGCTGGCCGCGGCGGGCTACCCGGACGGCAAAGGGTTCCCGCGCGTGGCCGTCATGTACAACGCCTCGCAGCAGCACGCCGGCATCGCCGTGGAAATCCAGGCGATGTGGCAGCGCGTGCTCAACGTCAGCGTCGAGTTGCGACAGGTGGAATGGACCGCCTACCTGCAAGCGCTGGACAACCTCGACTACGACATCGCCCGCTCCAGTTGGATCGGCGATTATCCCGACCCGTACACTTTCCTCGGCTGCTTCACCACCGGCTTCGGCAACAACCGCACCGGCTGGAGCAACGCTGACTATGACGCCCTGCTCGACGCCGCCGGCTGGGAAACCGACCCCGCCAAACGCTTCGCCCTGTTGCGGGACGCGGAAAAAATCCTCGTCCACGACGAACCGCCGCTCGCCCCGATTTTCTTCTACGTCGGCATGTTGCTGTACGACCCCGACAAGTTCGGCGGCATCCACGGCA
The DNA here is from genome assembly GCA_031265105.1 of Verrucomicrobiales bacterium. Lineage (GTDB taxonomy): Bacteria > Verrucomicrobiota > Verrucomicrobiia > Methylacidiphilales > JAAUTS01 > JAIRPN01. The sequence goes on along the minus strand of JAISDC010000229.1, from coordinate 2,647 downwards.
CCCCGCTGGACGACCATCCCATCCAGGATATTTACCGAAAGGACCGGCGCTAACCATGACGGCCTTCATCATCAGGCGTGTCCTGCAAATGTGCGGCATCCTGGCGCTCATCGTCAGCCTGACCTTCGTGCTGGTGCGTCTCGCGCCGGGCAGCCCCTTCGCCCAGGAACGCAAGCTGGACCCGGCCGTCGAACAGCGCCTGAACCAACAGTATCACCTCGACGGCTCGCTCCCCCGGCAACTCGGCGCCTATTGGTGGCAGATCCTGCACGGCAACCTCGGCGAATCGCTCAAATACCGGAACCGCACCGTCGCGGAAATCATCGGCAGCGCCCTGCCGAAGTCGGCGGCCATCGGCGGCCTGGCGCTGGCGCTGGCGCTGACCGCGGGCATTGTCACCGGCAGCCTCGCCGCCGCGCGACACAATACCGCCGCCGACCGCGGCCTGATGCTGCTGGCGCTGGCGGGTATTTGCCTGCCAACCTTTCTCCTCGCGCCGCTGACCGCGCTGGTGTTCGCCATCCGGCTCGGCTGGCTGCCGGTGGCGGGCTGGGGCGGCCTGGCCCACCTGGCGCTGCCGGCGCTGTGCCTGGCCGCGCCGTATGCCGCCTATTGCGCGCGGCTGATGCGCTCCAGCATGCTCGATGTGCTCGACCAGGACTTCATCCGCACCGCGCGCGCGAAGGGGCTGCCGGAGCGGCGCGTGCTGTACCGCCACGCGCTGAAAATCGGCATCCTGCCGCTGATCAGCTACGCCGGCCCGCTGGCGGCCAACGTGCTCACCGGCAGCATGGTGGTCGAAACGATTTTCAACATTCCCGGCCTCGGCCCGTTCTTCGTCAGCAGCGTGCTGAACCGCGACATCTTCCTGGTCGGCGGCACGGTGATTGTCTATTTCATCATCCTGGTCACGCTCAACACCGCGGTGGACGTGGTATATACGCTGCTCGATAAACGGATTAAGTTATGGTAACGCAAATTTTAAAACTCAAAGCTCAAAACTCAAAGCTCATAACCACAACGCAAAACCTGTTAACTGGCTTATGGCGAGAATTGCGCGGCAGCGAGTTTTGCATTTTCCAGTTGTGGTTTTGAGATTTGAGTTTTGAGTTTTGAGATTCGAGTTATGCACTCCCGCCGCATCATCACCGTCAGCGTCGCCATTCTCATCGGCGTGCTACTGGCCGCGTGGCTGGGGCCGACGCTCAGTCCGTACACTTACGACGACACCGGCTTCGCCCCGCTCGCCCCGCCGTCAGCGGCACACTGGTTCGGCACCGACGCCAACGGGCGCGACGTGCTGACCCGCGCGTTGTGCGGCGCGCGCATCTCGCTGCTGGTGGGCGCGGTCGGCGCGCTGGTCAGCCTCAGCGTCGGCGTGTGCTACGGCATGGTCAGCAGCCAGCTTGGCGGCAAGGCGGACGGCGTGATGATGCGGCTGGTGGACATCCTGTACTCGCTGCCGCGACTGGTCATCGTCATCCTGCTGATTTCAGTGCTGGATGAGAAATTCAAAATCCTGCTCGGCGGCTGGCATTTGCCACTGTTGCGGGAATACTCGCGGCTGCTGCTGCTGTTCGCCGGCCTCGGATTGGTCGAGTGGCTGACCATGGCGCGCATCGTGCGCGGGCAAGTGCTGACGCTGAAGGAGCGGCAGTTCGTGCAAGCGGCGCTGGCGCTTGGGCAATCGCGCTGGCGCGTCATGTGCCGCCACCTGCTGCCCAACCTCAGCGGCGTGATTCTGGTCTATCTGACGCTGACCATCCCGGCGGTGATTCTGGAAGAATCGTTCCTGAGCTTCCTCGGCCTCGGCGTGCAAGCGCCGCAAGCGAGCTGGGGCACCCTGCTCTCCGAGGGCGCGGGCTTCATCAATCCGATTGAAACCGCCTGGTGGCTGCTGGCCGGGCCGGGCTTGTTGATAGCCGTGACCCTGCTGGCGCTGAACTTCCTCGGCGACGCCCTGCGTGACCGCTGCGACCCCAGGACGCTGACGTTCTTGCGCCGACGGCGGTAAAAGCACATTCAACGCGGAGACGCGGAGGATTTTTTTTAACAGGGAGAACATGGAGTTCATGGAGGTTTTAAAAAAAGAATCTCCATGTCCTCCATGATCTCCCGGTATCTTAGCCCCAACGGGGCGGGGGCATAACAGCCTGGGGCAACGCCCCAGGTTTTATTAAGGCCGAAAATGGCCAGCCCTGTAGGGGCGGTGCATCCTCCCGGCACCTTGCGCCGCCCCTACAGGGCTGGATAATCCCCTCTGACCCGTTACCTAGGGCGTTGCCCTAGGCTGTTATGCTGCCGCCCCGTTGGGGCTAAGACGCGCACTGTTTTTTACAGGGAGAACATGGAGTTCATGGAAGTTTTTTAAAAAAGAATCTCCATGTCCTCCATGATCTCCCTGTAAAACAATCTTCAAAAAATTTAATGAAAACCATTGCTTTAATATGGCGATTAATGTAACGTCGCATTTGTTGTCGGCGTAAGCTGATGGTGACCACCGGGAAAACATGGGTGGTTTAGCCAAAGTGAAAAACCGATAACTCGCTGAAGATGATTGACATAGGTCATAGAATCAAAGCATCGCGCTCTCGCGCTCTCGCGCTCTCGCGCTCTCGCGCTCTCGCGCTCTCGCGCTCTCGCGCTC
>JAISDC010000130.1 GCA_031265105.1 Verrucomicrobiales bacterium | reverse complement strand
TGAACGGCGTCGGGAATGGGCTGATAATCCCGCGCCGTCGGGCCGGCGCAGACCAGGACGACATCACGCCCAGCGAAGGCGTTTTTATATTCGCCAAAAGTTTTCGGATGCAACGCCGCCGCCTCAATTTGCAATTTGTACAGCAGGGAAAATTTTCGCGCTTCCTTCATCAAATCTTCCACGCCGCGCGCGCCGTCGGTTTTCTTGCACACACGCGCGCCGAGAAGGTAACGCCGCGTCACGCCGTTGCTCTTTTTGGAGACATAAACCGGCACGCCCAGCCAGTATTTTCTAACCGTTTCGGCGGAGGCAAGTTTTTTGTAATACTCCACGCCGAACAGCCATTTTTTGGTTTTTTCGACGCGATTAACCCATTGCTTTTGCGAACGGTGCACCGTGATACCGAGAAATTCACGACGCTGACAGTGCTGGGCTTGGTCATACGCCGCTTTTATTTCCCCGCGCAAGACCAGCGCCAGCCACGGGGATTTTTCCTCGACCAAACTGTTCACCGTCAGCGGTGCCAGTTGGTCATGCGCGTATTGCAACACCGTCAGCGCCGCGCGCCGTTTTAATTTGCGCGCCTCATAAATCCGGTCGGCGGCGAACGGAATTAAAAAATCCCTGACATTGTCAGCATCAACGCCGTGCCGCCGCGCCAGTGCAAAGGCAAGACGGAAGGCGTTGATGGTTTCCCTGACATACCGCTGATTGCCTGGCATTTCCGCGCAAGCGGAGTTGGGACGGATTAAATAATGATGCAGATATTCATCAAGGCCAAACACCGAGCGCGCCACCAGCAGATATTGGACTACCCAGGCAATATCGGCGGCGTAAAGCTGGCGCGGGCAACGGATGTTATACCGGTCAACCAGCGCCTTCCGGTAAATCCTATTCCACTGCACCATGTTGATGCGCTTAGCGTTTTTAATTTGCGGCGCCGTCAGCGACACCATGCCCGCTGACAGTGACTAGTTTCTCGCTTTTTCATGCCACGCCACGCGCCCGTCGAACGCGACATCGTCAACTTCCTTGACCGCCGTGGACTTGCATTCCGCCAGGTCCGCGCCGGAGGTTTCCATCGCCGCGACCATTTTTTCACAGGCGGTCAATTCCAGCCAGTCGTCGGAATCCAAAAACATCAAATACTTGCCACTGGCAGCGGCCAGTCCGGTGTCCAGCGCGGCTCCATGACCTTCATTCGGCTGTGAAAATAATTTTATTCTTGGGTCACGGTCAGCGTAGGTTTTTAAAATGTCTGGCGAACGGTCGGTGCTGCCGTCGTTGACGCAAATAATTTCAATCTCACGCAGGGTTTGTCCAATCAACGAATCCAGACATTTGGGCAAATACTTTTCCACGTTATAAACCGGAACAATGACGCTGACGATGGGCTGGCGCATAAATTTTTAATTTTTTATCGTGATTAACGGCACCCCGAACAGGGCAACATGCCGTTTGATGAAAGAAGTTTTGATGACACTGATGAACGGGATGAAATTTAACAGGTAGATTTTTAGTTTTTGTTTTTCCCTCTTGACGCGGAGCACGGTCAGCGTGCCGAATAATTTTATTTTTTGGTTCACCGCCGTCGGCGCCTGCATCTTTATGATGCGGGACAGAAAAAACTCATAACACGGCGTCAGGCGCGCGTATTTCCACCAGCGCTCGGTGCCCGGCCAGTTGCCAGAGTCGGACGGCATGAAATTCCACGGTTTTCTAAAGGTGGTATAGTGGGTGATGAGCGGCGCGTCGTCGTAAATTTTCCTGTAGGCCAGCAGCGCTTCCGGCGAAATGATGCGTTGACGGTGGACCGGCAAAATGTATTGCCACATCGCGTTGAATTTATCGGGCAGCGGTGTGACTTCGTTATCGGCAAACAGGGCGTTCAGCACGCACTGATCCACGAATTTCAAAACCTTATACAAGCGTGTAGCGCACTCGACGCATTGTTCGGTAAAATGTTCCGCCACCATGCGCCGGACGTTCATCAACAGCACGCCGGCATTGAAGTAATCCTCGGCATTTTCCAGCTTCAGCGTGTCGCGCACATAATCCGCGAAAGTGACGCGGTCGTTGAAAATGACCGGATACGGGTCGCGGACAGCGGCGAGCATTTTGCCGCGCAAATCGAAGTTGAACAATTCCGCCACGTCGCCGTCCAAAATCAAATCGCTGTCGAGATAAACGATTTTTTCATAGTCCGGCAGGATTTGCGGGATGAAAAACCGGTAGTAGGTGGCAAGCGTGATGTGCGACACCGTCAGCGGGAACGCGCCGGCGTGCGCTTGCATGAACGCGCCGATGTCGCAGTAGCGGATGGAAATATTTTCCCGCGCGAGGCGGCTGATGAATTGCTTCGACGTCGCGCTGAGACCGCCGTCGAGGATGACGAGGTCATAATTGTTTTCCGGTGCCGCGTGCGCCGCCAGTGACGTAAGCGTGACCAGCAGATATTTGCCGTACCCACCGTCAGCGGCGAAGACCACGGCGACATTGTTTTTCTCAAACGCCGGCGCGAGCGGCGGCGCGGCGCTGGATAAAAGCGATTCTTCGACTTCATTCCGCTGCGCGTCATTACGCTCAGAATGACGAGGCAAAGTGCGGGGGTGATTTGACGGGAAGTTTCCCTCGACAACGTCAGCGTGTTTCGCTAAGTAGAAGGGTTTTTCTTTCTTCAGCTTAAGCGGCCAAGCGGGTCAACGCCGGAATCGGTCAGGTAATTTGTCATACACGGAAGATAAAAAATACACACCGCTGTGTGCGCGTCAATTTACTTTTGCCTTTTGCATTTTGATTTTTGCCTTAACCTCTCCCCATGTCTGTCTGGGATTTTGCCAATGCGAACTTGAAAAACCTGCACGTCTATGAGCCGGGCAAGCCGATTGAGGAGGTCGCGCGCGAACTCGGTCTCGACCCGGCCACCATCGTCAAGCTGGCGTCCAATGAAAACCCGCTCGGCCCCTCGCCGCTGGCGGTCGCGGCGATGCGGCAGGCCGCCGGGCGGATGCACATTTATCCCGACGGCGCCTCGTTCGAGTTGGCCTCTGCCATCGCCAAAAAACAGGGCGTCGAATATAACAACCTGATTCTCGGCAACGGCTCCAACGAAATCATCGAATTCCTGTATCACGGCTTCACCCAACGCGGCCGCAGCAGCGTCATCGCCAGCCGCTACTGCTTCGCCGTGTACAAACTGATGGCCGAGTTGTTCGACGTGACGTTCATCGAGGCGCCGGACCAAAATTTCGCGCACGACCTGGCCGCCATGCGCGCCGCCATCCGGCCCGACACCAAGCTGATTTTCATCACCAATCCCAACAACCCGACCGGCGCGCGAGTCACCAATGAGGAGTTGGAGCAGTTCGTGTTCAGCGTCCCGCGGCACATCGTCATCGCGCTGGACGAGGCGTATTACGAGTTTTGCCAGCACCCGCCCGACACGCTCGGCTGGATTAGGCGCGGCGCCAACATTGTCGCCCTGCGCACTTTCTCGAAAATCCAGGGTCTCGCCGGCCTGCGCATCGGCTACGGCATGGCGCGCGCGGACACCATCAGCGTCCTGCAACGCTGCCGCCAGCCGTTCAATATCAACGCCATGGCGCAGGCCGCCGCGCTCGCCGCGGTCGGCGACGCTGAGCATGAGCGGCGCACGCGGGAGTTGAATTTCGCCGGGCTGGAGCGGCTGGCGCAATTCGCCAAGGCCCGCGGCATCGTCAGCGTCCCCTCGCACGCGAATTTCATGATGCTCAAGGTCGGCGACTCGCGGCGGATGTTTGTCGAGCTGCAAAAGCGCGGCGTCATCATCCGCTGCATGAACAGCTACGGCCTGCCCGAATGGATTCGCGTCACCATCGGCACGCCGGCGGAAATGGAGAAATTCGAGCAGGCGCTGATTCAATGCCTTTAACGCCAGCTACATTAACGCAAAGGCGCGAAGGGCCAAAGGCGCAAAGGTTTTTATTTTAATAATGAAGCTCGTTTTTAACAGGGAGATCATGGAGAATATGGAGTTTATTTTCTTTAAAACCTCCATGAACTCCATGTTCTCCCTGTAAAAAATCCTTTGTTCCTTTGTGTCTTCGCGCCTTTGCGTTAATGTGGCTGGCAGCTTATGAACACCGTCACCGTCATCGCCCCCGGCTTGTTGGGCGGCTCGATATTGAAAACCTTGCGCCGCGCGGCGCCGGCGACGCGGCTCAAGGTTTACGCCCGCCGCGAAGCTACCCGGCTCGCGGTCAGCGCGGCCGGCCTCGCCGACACCGTCAGCGCCTCGCCCGCCGAGGCGGCCGCTGACAGTGACCTCGTCATTCTCTGCACGCCCGTGCACGCGATGCGCGGTGTGGTGGAAGAGCTACTGCCCGCGCTCGCACCGTCGGCGATTGTCACCGATGTCGGCAGCGTCAAGGCCCCCGTCCACGCCGCGCTCGCGCCGCTGCTGGCGGGGCGCGCGCATTGGATTGGCTCGCACCCGATGGCCGGCGCGGAACAGTCCGGTCTCGCCGCCGCGCGCGACAATTTGTTTGCCGACACCGTCACCATTCTCACCCCCGCGCCGGACGCTGACCGTGACGCCGTGGCGCGGCTGCGCGATTTCTGGGCAACGCTCGGCGCGCGCGCGCTGACGCTCACCCCGGCGCGGCACGACGAGCTGGTCGCGGAAATCAGTCACCTGCCCCACCTGCTCGCGGCGCTGCTGGTGAGCACCGTCAGCGACGACAGCCTGCCGCTCGCCGGCCCCGGCTTCCGCGACGCCACGCGCATCGCCGCCAGCCCGCCGGAGTTGTGGTCGGAAATTTTGCAAACCAACCGCGCCGCCACCATCAGCGCCCTGGAAAAATTCCAAGCCGCCACCATACGCGCGCGGGCAATCCTGATAGCTGACGACCACACCGCGCTGACGCGCTTGCTGACCGCCGCCAGCGCCCGCCGCCGCAAACTCTGAACCGCCATGACTGACCAACCGCCGACTAAACTCTGAACCGCTATGACTGACCAACCGCTGACCATCTGGTGCAACCTGCCCATGCCGGACGAAGGCCGTCGGCTGCTGATTGACGAACTGGCGCCGCACCGGCTGGCGCTACCCGCCGCAAGCGCCGCGTCGGTGCTCGCCGCCGCGCAGTCCGACCCGCTGCTGCTGACCGCCGACATCGCCGTGGGCCAGCCCGCCCCCGCCGACGTGCTGGCCGCGCCGCGCTTGCGCTGGCTGCAAATCAGCACTGCCGGTTACACGCGCTACGACACGCCGGAGTTCCGCGCCGCCGCGCGCGCCAAGGCGCTGACGGTGACCAACAGTTCCGCCGTGTACGACTGGCCGTGCGCGGAACACACGCTGGCGTTCATGCTGGCGCAGAGCCGCCGCCTGCCCGCCGCGCTGGCCAGCGTCAGCGCCGCCGGCAGCGCCGAGTGGAACGAACTGCGCGACTCCTGCCGCCCGTTGCGCGGCCAGACGGCGCTGATTCTGGGCTACGGCGCCATCGGCGAACAACTCGCCGCGCTGTTCGTCCCGCTGGGCCTCAAAACCCTCGCCCTGCGCCGCCGCCCGACCGGCCGGGAGCCGCTGACCGTGACCGTCATCACCGCGCCGGCACTGCCCGCCGCGCTCGCCGCCGCCGACCACGTCATCAACATCCTGCCCGACAGCCCGCAAACGCGGAAGTTCATGCACAGCGCCCGTTTCGCGCAAATGAAAACCGGCGCGGTGTTTTACAATATCGGCCGCGGCAGCACGGTTGACCAGGAGGCGTTGGCGGCGGCACTGTCAGCGGGCACACTCGCCGCCGCGTGGCTGGACGTGACTGAGCCGGAGCCGCTGCCGGTGAACCATCCGCTGCGCCGCTGCCCCAACTGCCATGTCACCCCGCACACCGCCGGCGGCCATCACCGCGAGGTTTTTTCCATCATCCGGCACTTCCTTGATAATTTCAACAACTTCACCGCCGGCCGGGAGTTGACTAACCGGGTGATGTGATGGCTTCGGGGAAATTCCAAATTCCAAGCTTCGCTTCGCTCGGAAGCAGCCCCAACGGGACTCCATAGGTGGTAGGAGGTGTCGATTGAGTTGGGCTGGGCGATTGGCCTATGGAGCGCGGGCGTCTCGCCCGCTTAGTTGCCGGCAAGATGCCGGCGCTCCCAGTGATGCGGGCGGGACGCCCGCGCTCCATAGGTCAGCGATGCCGGTCACCATCAGCAGGGGTCTTAGCCCCGCAGGGGCGGTGCATCCCTCCTAACACTTTGCGCCGCCCCTACAGGGCTGGCCCCTTTTCCCTAACAAAACCTAGGGCGTTGCCCTAGGCTGTTATGCTGGCGCCCCGTTGGGGCTTAGAGCACATCAAAACTAGATGAATTCAAGAAGTACTGTACAATACCGACATCCGGGGCGATAAACTTGGGGATGAAACCATTATCGCAAGATTTACGGGAACGAGCGGTGGCGGC
>JAISDC010000128.1 GCA_031265105.1 Verrucomicrobiales bacterium | reverse complement strand
AAGGACGGCGACCACTTCGTAAAATCCGGTGTCAGCCCGGCGGGCGCGGTGTTAAACAGCAGCGTGGCCATCCAACAAGCCATGTGGTTCGCGCAGCAAAACAGTTTGCTCAAGCGCATGGGCGAACTGCGCTATGGAGCGCGGGCGTCCCGCCCGCCAGCGGGCGAGACGCCCGCGCTCCATATAATCGAAAACATCTGGCTAAGAAGCTACGGCCAACAGCTAAATGTCGGCAGCCAAGTCGCCGGCAAAGCCTACGAACAACTCATCTACGGCGTCGATCTCGGCACCGATCACAAGTTCACCATCAGCGCTAACAGTGACTTGTATCTCGGAGTCTATGCCGGCTACGGCCGCAGCGACCTCGACTACCGCACCCCCGACGCTGACGGTGAGATTAACTCTTACTACGGCGGCCTCTACGCCACCTGGCTCCACAGCAGCGGCTTCTACATCGATGCCACCGTCAAAGCCGCCAGTGTCAACAACGACCTGAAAGCCCCGTATGGCAACACCCAACTCAAAGCCAGCTACAGCGACGTGAACATCGGTGGCAGTATCGAAATCGGCAAGAAGTTCACCTTCACCGATGCTTGGTTCATTGAGCCGCAATTCCAAGTGAACTACCTCCACATCCTCGCCGAGAACTACACCGCCGGCCCCATGACCATCAGCGCCCAAGACCTCGACGCCCTGCAACTCCGCCTCGGCAGCCTCTTCGGCAGAACCATCAACCTCACCAACAGCGGCGCGTTACAGCCTTACGTGAAGATCAGCGGCGTCGAAACCATCAGCAGCGGCGGCACCCTGCACAACGGCTACCAACACACCCGCGCCAACACTGACGGTGCCCGTGCCGAACTCGGCGTCGGCCTCATCTGGCAACTCGACGCTGACAATCAGCTCCACTTGGATTACGAAGCCTCCTTCGGCGACAAGTATGACAAACCGTGGGGATTGTCAGCGGGCTACCGCCACCAGTTCTAAAGACCATTTGCACCACCAAGACACCAAGGCACGGAGGTTTGCTTGAAAAAGCAGCCTTCGTGCCTTTGCGTCTTCGTGGCCGGAGTTTTCAGCAGTTCAGGGTGGACAAGTCTCTCATAGGGAATAAACTATTGTTATGAAAATATTAACGATACTTGGTTGGATTGCGGTGACGGCGGGGTTGGTGGGTTTGCAGGGTTGCGGAAAAACGCTGAATGTGGAAATTCCCAAGAGCACCATTAACAAGGCGGTGCAGGCGAAGTTCCCGGTGTCCAAGGACGGGTTGCTGAAGGTGACGCTGTCGAACCCGGTGCTGGATTTCAGCGAGGCCAAGGACAAGGTTATCGTGGACGTGGACACGGAGGTGTCGCTGCTGGGGCTGGGATTCGTGTCCTACAAGGGACATACGCAGGTGGAGGCGGGCCTGGGTTATCAGGCGGCGGATCACGCCATTCGCGCGGAGCGAATCAAGGTGCTGAAGGTGAATGTGCAGGGCCTGCCGGAAGGGAAGCATGAGGAGGCCGTCGCCTTGATCGGCCAGGCGGTCACACCGTTGCTAGGCTCGATCGCGCTGTATCAGTTCGATACCAACACCACGGTCGGCAAGCTGGCCAGCGCCGCGCTGAAGGGATTCAAAGTGACGGATCACAGCCTGATTGTCATCATCGGGTATTGAACGGGTTCAGGATGGCAGCGTCATCTGGAACGGCGGGATGCGCGCCAGGATGCCCTGCCCGTCCTCGTCCTTGCCCAGGTAGGCGCCCTCGGCGGTGCTGTTGGCGTCAACCAGGTGATAGCTGTTATACTGGAAGCGGTCGCCGGGCGTCAGCCGGGGAAACTGTCCGACCACCCCGTCGCCTTCGATTACCAGGCGATGGCCCTGCGCGTTGGTGACCAACCATTTGCGGCCGATGATGGTGACGATGCGCAGGCTGTCGTTGTGAATGGTGATGTAATACGCAAAGCGGTGCGGCCGGGCCGGGTGCGCGTGGGTGTCGGGGACGTATTCAACACGGTCAATGCTGACGCGCAAGCCGGGGAGTTCCTGATAGGTTGCCATGCGAACCTTGATTATTAAGGCATCGTCGGGAATGTACAATGCCAAAATCCGGCGCGGTCACGCCAGCCAGGCCGCCAGATGCGCCGCCAGTTGTTCCGGCGTGTCGAGGTGGCGCAACTCACCGTCAGCGGTGCAGAACCCGTAGCCGTCGCCGTAAGCCTTGCCGTTGACCACGCAGGCGTCGGTTTTGCAGATCGTGATTTGCTGCCGGCCTTTTTGCCGGGCCGCGGCCTGATCGCCGGCCAATTCGTATTTCCAGCCGACCAGCCTGCTGTCGGGAAACAGGCCGCGCAACTGACGGATGACCTTGGGGGCGGGGCGGAGGACGACCTTGAGTTCGGGAATGGCGCTGGGGATTTTCTCGTGGTCGAGCGAGCGGTTCTGGCCGTCTTGGATTTGATGAACCTTGAAATCGGCGAGCGCGGCGGCGTGCAGGACGGCGCAGTGAGGTTCGCGGGCGAGGAGTTGCAACTGCTCCAACAGCGACTTGCCGGTGACGTACGGGATGATGTTTTTCACCGTCAGCGGACCGCGATAAGACGCCATCTCGCTCAACAGCAGCGTGACTTTGAAGCCGCTGACGGTCAGCGCGTTGGCGAGAGTGCAACCGAGCGCGCCGGTGGAAAAATTCGTGACGCGGCGCACGTCGTCAATGGGTTCGTAGGACGGGCCGGCGGTGATGATGATGGAGTGCATAGTTAACGTATTATATACACTAACCAGGAATTTGGAATTTGGAATTTGGAATTTGGAATTTGGAATTTGGAATTTGCACAGCTATGCTGTGGCGATGCGTCGGGTGATTCTGGGGATTATTTTTTATTTGCTGGGGATAGTCATCGTCAGCGCGGTGTTGACGCCGGTGGCGCACTGGGCAACGTCAGCGGCGGGGTGGGGCTTTCCGGTGCGGCGGGTGTTTAATCGCACGCTGATGGTCGGCGCGATGTTGTTATTGGTGCCGCTGATGTTCTGGTGGCGAATTAATTGGCGGCGGTGCGGGGTCACGGTCGGCGGGTGGGGGAAGATTTTACCGTGGCTGGTTGTCGGCGTGGCGACGATTGCGGTGTTGTACGCGGGGCAGACAGTGGCGGGCGTGGCGGAGTGGTCGCCACGGCTGGCGTGGTGGCAGCCGTTGATGTTCTTGTTGGTCGCGCTCATCGTCAGCGTGTTGGAAGAAACCATGTTTCGCGGCGTGTTGTTTTGCGCATGGATTTCGGAAAACAAATGGCGGACGCTGGCGGTGGCGGTCGCTGGCTCGGCGTTTTTCGCGACGGCGCATTTTATCAAGGCGCAAAATCCCGCCGACGGTGTGACGTGGCTGGCGGGCTGGCAGATTTGGTCGGAGATGGGCGGGCAGTTGTTAGTGTGGCGAGAACTGGCGATGCGCTGGCTGACGCTGTTCTGGACGGGCATGATGCTGTGCGCGGTGACCTGGCGCACAGGCGCGATTTGGGCGGCGGTCGGTCTGCACGCGGGCTGGGTGCTGGCGCTGAAGGTCAGCGGTCGCTTGGTGGCGACGCACCCGGACAGTGGCTCGCTGTGGTTTGCCGCAGACGCGCTGGAAGGTTTGTGGCCGGCGCTGTTGTTGTTGATGATGTTTTTAATTCAAATCGCAAAACGCAAATCGCCAAACCAGTTGATTCGTTAAATCAATCATAGTTTTGAGCTTTGCGTTTTGAACTTTGAGTTAACCTTTATGCGCCGATGGCTCGATAGTTTGCTGAACTTGATTTACCCGGAACCACCGTCAGCGGAGGAATTGCGGGCGGTGGAGGAGCCGTTCTGCCACGTGTGCGGCGAGCCGTTCGCGGGGGAGTTGAATCCGCTGAGCGTGTGCGGGAATTGTCGCGGGCGGGAATGGTTTATCGGCATGGCGCGCGCGGCCTACCGGTCGGAGGGCGGGGTGCGCGACGCGATTCACGGGTTTAAGTATAATCAGCAGTTTCATCGGTTGCGGTCATTGTCAGTGTGGTTGCGCGAGGGGTTTGAACGATTTTACCGCGCCGCTGAGTATGACGCGCTGGTGCCGGTGCCACTATATCCGTTGCGGCGGCGGGAGCGCGGCTACAATCAGTCGGCGGAACTGGCGGCGCGTCTGGGTAAGGCGGTCGGGCTGCCGGTGTGGGACGCGTTGCGGCGGGTGAAAAAGACGCGGACGCAGGCGCGGCTCAGGCGCAGCGAGCGGATGAAAAATTTGCGCGCGGCGTTCGCGGTGCGCGAAAAATTCGACGTGCGCGGGAAACGGCTGCTCATCATTGACGATGTGTTCACCACGGGCGCGACGATTAACGCTTGCGCGCGGGCGTTGCGGCGGGCGGGCGCGGCGCGGCTGGACGCGCTGACGGTGGCGCGGGGTTAGTGGACTAATAATATGACGTATCACGAGGCGATTGAGTGGTTGTTCGGGTTGCAGAAGACCGGCGTTAAGTTGGGCCTGGACAACATGCGGCGGTTGTGCCGCGCCATCGGCGGGCCTGACCAACGCTTGAAATATATCCACCTCGCGGGCACCAACGGGAAAGGGTCGTGCGCGGCGATGTTGGAAGCAATCTTGCGGCACGCGGGGTATAAGACGGGGCTGTACACGTCGCCGCACTTGGTGGAATTTGGCGAGCGGATTCAAGTCAATCGCGCGCCGCTGACGATGACACAGGTCGCGGAGCAGACGGCGTGGTTCAAGACGGTCGTCGAGCGGGCGCGCGCGGACGGTTGGGAGCCGACGTTTTTCGAGGTGGTGACGGCGATGGCGTTGCGCGAGTTTGACCGTCAGCGGGTGGATATGGTCGTGCTGGAAACGGGACTCGGCGGGCGGCTCGACGCGACGAACATCGTCACGCCGGAGTGCAGTGTCATCACGGGCATCGGGTTTGACCACATGGAATATCTCGGCGACACGCTGACACTCATCGCGGAGGAAAAAGCCGCCATCATCAAGCGCGGGCGCCCCGTGGTGGTCGGTGGGATGGCGGAGGAGGCGCGGCGAGTCATGGTCAGCGTCGCGCAAGAGCGGGGGAGTCCGCTGTATGTTCCCAAGCCGCTGCCGATGAATTGCCGGCTCGGCTTGGCGGGCAATTACCAGCGCGCCAACGCGGCGCTGGCGTTGCGCGTGTGCGACGCGCTGAGCGTCAGCGGCTGGCGGATTCCTGAGGAGTCACGGTCAGCGGGTCTGGCCGGGGCGGAATGGCCGGGGCGTTTTCAAATTCTTTCCAATAATCCGTTGATTATTCTCGACGGCTCGCACAACCCGCAAGGCTTGACGGCGACACTGTCAGCGTGGCGCGACCTGACTGGCGGCGAGCCGCCGCGCGTGATTTTCGGTTGCCTGAAAGACAAGGACACGCGGGCGCTGACGTTGAGCCTGGACCGTCCCGACGCGGAGCTTTGGCTGGTGCCGATTGAAGCCGCGCGCGGAGAATCGCCCGCGCGTCTGGCGGAGTTGTTTCATCAAGCAAAGACGCGAATTTTCAACAACTCCACCGAGGCGCTGACGCTGGCGATAACCGGCAACACGCCGACGCTGATAATTGGTTCGTTGTATTTGGCTGGGCAAATTCTTGCCGCCCTGCGTGCGCAACCGCACGAGGTGAAATTGAACGGGTGAGGTTTCGCTAGTCAGCGGCACGGGAATGTGATGTATTTTTTCCATGCCAACCAAACCCCAGGCGATTTTCTTCGACGCGAGCTATAGCATTTCCTTATAACATTGGCAGGGTAATCCGTCATCCTGAGCGAAGCGCCGAAGGTGCGTAGTCGAAGGAGCGGTTTGGTCAACGTCAGCGGATTAGAGCACATCAAAACTAGATGAATTCAAGAAGTACTGTACAATACCGACATCCGGGGCGATAAACTTGGGGATGAAACCATTATCGCAAGATTTACGGGAACGAGCGGTGGCGGC
>JAISDC010000034.1 GCA_031265105.1 Verrucomicrobiales bacterium | reverse complement strand
GAATCACCGCCGCCAGCTTCTGCCATAACTCATCCGGTAACCGATAGCCTAACTTGCTGCTCATCCTGATGTGCTACCCGCCAACTCGTATTTTGTACAGAAAGAGTTATGCGGATAGGGGCTAAGATACCGGGAATCTTTTACAGGGAGATCATGGAGAACATTGAGATTATTTTTTTAAAACCTCCATGAACTCCATGATCTCCCGGTAAAAAAATTCTCCGCGTCTCCGCGCCTCCGCGTTGAATGTGCTTTTCACCGCCGCCGGCGCAGGAACACCAGCAGCGTCGCGCCGGCGCCCAGCAACAGCCAGGTCGAGGGTTCGGGGATGCTGTAGCTCAGGAGCAATGCACTGCCATTGTAGTTCAGGGAAAAGCCCTCGCCCAGTTGCCACTTGGTCTCGTCGTAATCGTCGAGTTGGCCGCTGAGGATGCTTACGTTGTTGAATTCCGTCAGTCCGTTGAGGTTGTTCACTTGCAGGATGTATTGGTTGCTATCTTGCAAATCCAGTCCGTTGACAAAGATCAACTGGTCATGGTCAGTCTCGCTAAGGATGTCAAAGTAATAGGTGAAATCACCCCAGAGCTGGATTTTGTCGAACGTCAGCGTGCCTATCGTTCCCAAGCCGCCGCCGGTGACACCGGCATCGGCAGTCGTAAACTCAATATCCCACGTGTTAATCGTTCCGCTGCCACCGAGCACCCCGCCGGCGTTGAGATTGATCATCCGCGTCCATTCATACGCGGTGTCCACCAGCAGCACGCCGTGCTGCTCCACGTTGACGGTACTGTTAATGGTGCCGCTGTCGGTCAGTTGCAAGGTGCCGCCGCTGACGGTCACCGCGCTGGTGTTGGCCAGGTTGCCGTTGCCGCTCAACAACAGCACGCCGCCGCTGACGGTGGTGGTGCCGGTGTAGGTGTTCAGGTTGGTCAACGTCAGCGTGCCGGGGCCGACTTTGTCGAGCGAGACCGGGTAAATTCCCGTGTCGGTGATCACGCCGTTGTTGGCGGTACCGCTGTTGGTGAGGTGGCCGTCAAAGACGCCGCTGCCGATGGCGAAGGTGACCGGCGCGGCGGCGGTGCTGCGCACAATCGCGGCGTCGGTGGCGCGGAGCGTGGCGCCGCCACCGGTGATGTTTTCCGTGCTGAGTTCGCCGATGCGGTAGGTGCCGCTGGCCGTGGCTTGTAACGTGACGGTGCGCGCGGTGATGGTGGTGTCATTGTCGCCCATCAAGGCGAGCACCACGGCACCGTTGGACAAGTTCGCGGCGTTGTCAGTCAGCGCGAAAAACTCCTGCGGCAGGTCGCCACTCTGCGACGCGAGGTACAAGGTGCCCTGCATCGCGTCCATCGCGCCGCTGAATGTGACCGTATTGTTGTTGGCGCTACGGGAGTTCCAGCCGAAGGTCAACTCCGCGCCGGGCGCGGCGGTGACAGCCCCGCTGAACGTCCACGAGTACCCCAAGCCGAGCCAGTTGTTGGTGCCGGTCACCGCGATGTTATTGCTGATGGTGATGTTGTTGTTACCTTCAAACTGCACCGCGCCGTTGCCGCTGAAGGAGAGGTCGCCGGTGGTGCCGGTGAGGAAAGTCACACTGTTAAACCACGGCGCGAACCAGTAGGAATCCGCGGCGGCGCGCGCCGGCGTGAGGATAATGTCCTTGAATTCGACCCCGCCGCTGATATTGAGCGCACGGCTGATGCGGGTGTGCGAGGCGTTCATATTGGTGCCGCTGATCACCAGGTGAATGTTACCGCTGAGGGTGAGGTTCGCCAGTCCGCCCGCGCCGGCGGTCGCGGGGCCGTCGAGCGCGCCCACGGTCAGCGTCGCGGTGTTCACCAGGTCGCTGTTGATGATGGTGGCGAGGCCGATGATGCTGTTGCCACCGAGGAGGGAAGCGACTTTCTGGCTGTGGCCGTTCAACTCCAGCGTGCTCGACACGCTCATATACAGATTGCCGCTGGCGATGGACTGGTCGGCGCCGAGTCGCACATAATTATCAATGTCAATGACCGTGGAACCGGTGCCGTTGCTGACGCCATTCAGTATCAGCGCGCCGCCGCCGCTGATCCGGAGTCCCTTGTTGGTCAAGTCTGCGTTCACCGTCAGCGCGCCGTCGCCGCTTTGCCAGATGACGAGATCGGTGTTGCCGGTGTTGAGTACGCCGGTCACGGTGGATTCGCCGCCGATGGTGTAATCGCCGGTGCCGGTGTACAACAAACCGCCGCTGGTCAGGGTCAGCGTGTTGCCGTTGAGATCGAGATGACCGCCAGTCGTGGCGGTGATTTTCAACGAGTTGGCGGTGACGTTGGCGCTGACAATGGTGCCGCCGCTGACCAGGGCGTTGGCGGTGTTGCCGCTGCCGAGATCGGTGTAGCCTTCGTAGGCGTAATACAAGTTATCGTCTTTACGAAACACAAAATCACGCCCCGCGCCGTTGTTGGCACCGATGGTAATCCACGCGCGCGCGATGCCGTTGGTGTTGCCCTCGCCGGCATTGGTGCTGCCGAGCAAGGCGCTGTCGCTGAGATCATACAACATACCGCCATCCCATATGCTGCTGCTGAGGATGGCCGAGGAGCCGCTGACACCGCCGCGGTCAATCAGCACACTGGCGCGGTAGGCGTTGGCGCTGGCGTTGAGAAAACCCACCTGTTCGATGGTTGTGCCGCCGAGCAAATGAAATTCCGTGCCGTACATGTCGAAACCGCCAGTCATGCCGGTGAATTTGCCATAATTCGAGTTTCGGTAATCGAGGTACAACTCGACCGGGCCTAGCCCGCTTTTCGTGTCGGCGGCGAATTGGTTGGAGCCAGTGAGCCACACGGTGAACATGAACGAGCGGTTGGTCAAACTCAAGGTGCCGTTCGGCGCATAGATGTCGCCGATGACCGCCGTGAGGCCGCTCTTGTTGATCGTGTAAGTGAAGTTGCCGCCGCTGACGTTGGCCCCGCCGAGGGTCAGCGTGCCGCTGGCGTCGAGTTGGTTTTGGATGGTCAACGCGCCGCCGCTGGCGCTGATGGTGCCGGTCAGCGCCACGCTGCTGTTGCCGTTGACGGTGTAAGTCGCGACGCCGGCGGGCGCGGTAATGTTCGTGGCGACGGTTTGCAGGATGCCGGAGTTGTTGGTCAGCGTTGAATTATTATTCCAGGTGAACGCGTTGCCGCTGATGGTGTAGGATGGCGCGCCGGCGCTGAAGGTGAAGTTGCCAAAACTCCAACTGGTGAAATCGTTGTTCAACGTGTCACTGTCAGCGGCGTTCGTGCCAAACACCAGCGCCGCGTCCGCGACTGGCGGCACATTCCCATCCCAGTTGGCTTCGACATTGAAGTTAGTGCCAGTTTCGCCCGTCGCGCCCTTCCACGTGGCGGCAACCAGATCGCCGAACGCCGCTGATAGTGACAGGGTGACCGTCAGCGCCAGTTTCAATAGGTAGTGTTGGTTAGTTTTCATGATGTTTGCTCCGAGTTTAGTTTTAGTTTAATTGCCACAAAAAAGCACAGAAAACACAAAGGGGTTACAAAGAGGACATGGAGGGATTGGAGGGGGGCCTTTGGTTGCGGCAACCCTCCTCCAATAACTCCATGTTCTCTTTGTAAAAAATTATCCCCGCCCCGCGCCGCTAACGCTGGCGGGCGGACTGTGCCGCAAGGGGAATGAGACGAGTAAAGCCTTGCCGAGAAATTAACGGTTCCGCGTGAGCGCGTGAGCGCGTGAGCGCGTGAGCGCGTGAGCGCGTGAGCGCGTGAGCGCGTGAGCGCGTGAGCGCGTGAGCGCGTGAGCGCGTGAGCGCGTGAGCGCGTGAGCGCGTTGCTTCGATTCTATGACCTAAGTCTATCATCTTCAGCGGGTTATCGGGGGTTCACTTTGGGTTAACTGGCCTGGCTTTCTGCTGTAGGTAGTAGATAGTAGGTAGTAGTTAGCATTAAGTTTGCGCCGATAACAATTGCGACATTACGTTAATTGTCATATTAAAGCAAGGGTTTTCATGATTTTTTTTACAGGGAGATCATGGAGTTCATGGAGGTTTTAAAAAAAATCTCAATGTTCTCCACGATCTCCCTGTAAAAAATTCTTTGCGCCTTTGCGTTAATGAAGCTCGTTATTTCTCCAGCCGCAGGTCGCCCCACTCGGCGGGCTGGAGCGTGGCCTCGGTGGTCAGGTCTTCGACGATGCGCGTGCTCTGGCTGTGGTTGTAATAATACAAGCGCAGCACGCGGTTGCGACCGGTGGGGTCGGCGAAAATTGCGCCGACGTCGCCGCGTAATTTATCGCTGACGGTCAGTCCCAGGTCTTGCAACGGCAGCGCCGCCTCGACCACATAGCCGCCTTCGCGCCGCTGGACGGCGACTTGGGCGTTGGGGAATTTGGCGATTTGGTCAATTTTCGCGGCCATTAATTGTTCCGGTTCCTTGGTGCCGGGGACGACGGGGCGATAGCTCACCGTCAGCGGCTGGCCCTCGACCTCGCCGATGAGCAGGCGCACGTCACCGACCGCGGCGCTCTGCCGTTGCGGGTCGGCCTGCGGGTCGGTTTGCAGCATCAGGTCAACGCAGTCGCCGGTCATGAACAGTTTTTGCCAGTCCGCGCCGCTGTTGCGCCACGGCGGGGTGTTTTGCCAGACTTGCCAGGCGATATATAAGTTGTCGGTGTCACGCGCCAGCGCGACCTCGGCGCGGCGGGCGGGATCTTTTTCGTCGGCGAATTTGACGCTGGCGGTGAGGTCCCAGTCGCGCAGGTCGCCGTCGATGACCGGCTTCGTTTTGGCCGTGGCGAGCGTCAGCGGCGGGCGCGGCGCGGCACCGTCAGCGGCCAGCGCCTGGACGGCGGCCCGCGCGCGCTCAACGTCAGCGGCGCTCAGCGTGTACTTGGCGCTGGCGCTGCCGACGGCGGATTTTTCCAGGCCCTTGAGTCGCAAGATGTGCATCTGCTGGTTCGCGCCGTTGATGAGGTAAGGGACGCCGTCCTTGCCCTGATGACCGCCGCGGAAGGACTCGCCCCAGGTCGCCGCCGGGCCGTTGCGGCTGTCGTCGAGCGGCGAGCCGATATAGTCACCCTTGGTGGTAAACATATAGGAGCGATAACTGCCGTGCCAGTTCCACGTCAGGCACACGACGCCGAGGCCGGGGATGTCGTAATCGTAAACCAGGCCGGTGCCGTGCACGTTCAGCGGCCCGTCGAGGCGCGGCGGCAGCGCGATGGACCACAGGAATTTGCCGTCGAAGTCGTAGCATTGGATGGTGTCCGTGTACGGCTTGGCGCCGTGCTCGTAGCCGTAGAAGAGCAGCAGCTTATTATCGCGCGTGACGTGCAGGCTCTGCGCGCCGGCGTTGCGCGGCAGCTTGACGACCAGCGTCGCCCGGTCGAAATCGTACACCGGCGCGCCGCTCTTCGTCCATTTGGCAGGCTTCAAACGCATGATGGCCTTGGTGTCCTTGAACGTGGTCGTGTAGAAGAAACTGAAATCGCTCGCGAGGTTGCCGTCCCAGTACAATTCCACCGGCCCGCTGCCACCGTCAGCGAGGTCGCCCTTGGCGATGGGATACCACTTCATCTCCTCCGGCTGCGTCTTGCCGTCGCCGTTCAAGTCGGCCCAGCAAAAGTTTTCGCCCTGGTGCCGGCGGAAAAACGGCGGATAAAAATTATCGTAACGGTGCGCGCCGAGGTCGCTGTCCCAGTCCACGGTCGAGGTGCCGTCGCTGTTGTGGTTGCCGTTGGCGTCGTTGTATTTGAAACGCCAGCCGAACGCGGCGACTTGCTTATAAACATCGCCGTCGCGCTTGAGCAGGTTGTAATGGCTGCGGTCGGACGGCAGCAGCACGTACTCGTTCTTGCCGTGAAACAGCACGCGCGGCGAGCCGAGCGTCATCGCGCCCGACGGCACGAACGGCTCGTCCACGCTGTCACGCCGCCACGCAATCGCCACGGGCGTGTAGGTCTTGGCGGCGTAATCAATCTTGAAGCGCGTCGCGGAACTCACCGCCTCGGTCATGTCGTTCGGGTCAAGCCACGAGTAGCCGCCGCCGCCGTAGTTGGTGGGGCCGATGTAGTCGCGCAGCAGCTTGCCGCTGACGGTGTCCCACACGCTGACGCGCTTGGGCGTCATGTCATCCTCAGCGACCCACAATTTGCCCGCGTCCGTCACCGCGATGCCGCGCGGCAGCAACATGCCGTCGGCGTCCCACTTGCCGACCCACGGGCGGCCGCCGGCCTTGCCGATGGCCTTGACCAATTTGCCGTTTTTATCGAATTGCTTGACCTGGAACGAATCGGCCCAGTCGCTGACATAGACATTGCCCTGCTGGTCCGTCGTGACACCGACCGGCGCGGCCAGTTGCTCGCGGATGAACGGCGTCACGCCGCCGCTGACGGTGTCGATTTTATCCACGCGCAAATTGTAGGCGTTGGCCACCAGCAGCGTCCGGTCGTTCAACACGCACAGGCCCGCCGGCGACGCGACGGAGAACTCGCGCCCGGTCGGCTGACCGTCAGCGGCGTTATATTCGGCGACCTTGTGCTCGTACATCAGGCTGACGTAGAGTTTGCCGTTCAGCGCGGTCATGCCCATCGTGTTGCAACTCTCCGCCACCTCACGGTCAGCGTAGCGCGGCGGGCCGCCGTAATTCAGCGCGGAGAAACTTTGCGCGTTCCGCAGTTCCCAGAAGTAATGATAATTTTCGCGGTACTCCCACGTCGCGATTTTCAGCCGCGGCGTCTCCTTGCTGAACCCCGCCAGCCGCCCGGTTTTCTTGTCAAAGCACATCAGCAGCGCCCGGCCCCGCCCGTTCTTGCCGTTAAACGTCGCGCCGAGGCTGTTGTCCGTCCGCTCCGGCCCGCCATACAGTACATATAACAAATCGCCGTCCACTGCCAGCGACACCGTGCGCGGGTTGAGACCCGCCGCGTAACCCCACTGCCGCTGACCGTGCTCGTCCACCGCGATGACCGAGAAGCCGTCCTCGCAGCCAGGCGCGCCGAGGAACACCCACTGACCGTCCGTGACCGCGGCCTGCGGCGGCGCCTCGTCGCTGAGCCAGTCGCCCTTGTCGTCGGCGGTGGGCCACGGCGGCGTGCCGGGATTGTTCACCGTCGCCTGGTAATCCGTCGTAATCGGGTCGTGCCACACCGCGCGCAGCGTGTAGTCACCGGCAGCGAGCAGGTTGCCCCACTGGTCCAGGCCGTCCCAGTCCACCGTGTTCTCGCCCTTGAACCGAAACTCGTTCTGCCGAATCCACCGCTGCAACCGGCCGTCCCGCGTGAACAAGCCGAGACTCGCCTGCGCGTCGCGCGGCAGCGTGAACGTCGCGGTCAGCGCCCCGCGTTTTTGCAACACCGAATTGCCCACCAGCGAATAGCGCGTCGTCAAGTCCGCCCACCACGGCTGCAACGTGGCGCTGAGCGTGTCGCCCGGCTTCACCCCGTCGGCGAACAGCGTTTTCCACGGCAGCGCCAGTTCCATCACGTAACTTTTCTTGTCGTCGGCCTGCTTGAACACCAGCTTGGCGCCTTGTCGCAACAGGAACGGATTGGGCAAATCCACACTGTCAGCGCACAAGGCCGGCTGGCCCGTCACGCTGTCCGGCCACGCGGTCAGATTCACGCGCCGGCCGCCCTTGGCGAAGCGCAACTGTATGCCGTCGCCGCACGCGTAACCGTATTGCGTCGCCTCGGTCGCGAGATTTTGCATGAGGCCCTGGCTGCTCATCGTCAGCGCCAGGTATAAATTGTCGTCGTCGTAACTCGCCGCCACCCGCCCGCTGTAGCGGTCGCCGAACAACGCCGGCAGCAGCTTGATGGACTGGAACCCCGCGCCCGGCCAGTCGCCGAGGCTGCCGTCAATCGCCGGCGGCGCGCTGACCTTGCCGATGGGCCACTCGTGCAACACCGAGCCGTCGGGCCGCGTCGCCGCGAGGTCACGGTCAGCGCCTTGCGCGGCCAGGATGATGTTGCCCCACTCCGCCGGGTTCATGAGACCGCCCGACGGCCCGCGCCAGAACTCCAGCGGCGTCTGCGGCGACGACAAAAAGCAGAACGGCGTGCCGCGCGCGTAGTTGGCCGTGTCCAGCAGCACCGCCTTCGACGCGACCACCGTGCCCAGCGGCAGCGCGTTCCACGCGAAGTCCAGCCCGTAGCGCAGCTTGCCCGCTGACGGTGGCAGCCCGCTGACCGTGACCAGCGACCACGGGATTTTGAGTTCCTGAAACGCCGTCTGCTCGCCGGTGGCCTGGCCGCTGACGGTCACTTCCCGCGCCGCCTCGCGCCACGCGGTCTCGTCATTATGCCGCGCATATACCGAAAAACTTTTGCCGTCCGCCGCCGGCCAGCACGCGAGATGCAGCACCCGGTCGCCGCTGTCAATGTGCAGCTCCATCCCCTCGCCGCCCGTGTGCCAGTTCGCCGCGTCACCGGCCGCGGCCTTGCTCGTGCCGGGCGCGGTGTCGCGCCACTCGACCGCCACATACAGCGCCTGTTCGTCGAAACACGAGCGGAACGACGCCGTCAAATCCTGCCGCAACGCCGCCTCCAGCGTCACGTCACCGCCGGCGCGCATGAATTCATCCAGCGGGTGAAAGTCATACCTGGGCACCGCGCGCCATTTTTCCGGTCGTCCGTCGATGGCGAAGCCCGGTTCCGCTGACAGTGTGGCCGGCCACTCGATGAACCGGTAGCGTTCCGCGCGGGCGGCGCTGACGGTGAACCAAAGCACAAGTGAAACGAAGACGCTGACGGTGGACAGGCGGATTTTCATAAGCCGTCCTTGATAGCAAGCGAGGCGAACAACGCAAGTAATTTTGACAAGCCTTTCATTGAATTATGGAGCGCGGGCGTCTCACCCGCTTCGTTGCCGGCGGGACGCCGGCGCTCCAGGGTTTTAGTTAGCTACATTAACGCAAAGGCGCAAAGGGGCGAAGAATTTTTAACAGGGAGATCATGGAGATCATGGAGGTTGTTAAAAAAACTGCGCCAGCACTGGGAGCGCCGGCTTCCAGCCGGCTTATGGAGCGCGGGCGTCTCGCCCGCTTCGTTGCCGGCGGGGAAGCCGACGCTCCCAGGGTGGTCGCCCCATATTCAAGCAGGTTGTGAACCCAAAACGACCTCCTTAAAACCATTTTAAGCATGCTTAAGATGATTTTAAGCATGCTGGTAACGATTTTAAGCATGCTTACAACGATTTTAAGGGCGCTTAAAACGATTTTAAGCATGCTTACAACGGTTTTAAGGGGGCTTACAACGATTTTAAGCATGCTTACAATGGTTTTAAGGGGGCTTACAATGGTTTTAAGCATGCTTACAGCGGTTTTAAGGACGCTTAAAATGGTTTTAAGGGTGCTTACAGCGGTTTTAAGGATGCTTAAAATGACTTTAAGGATGCTTACAACGATGTTAAGCGGGCTGATTTTCAAAAGAAGAGCCACCTTAACGCAAAGGCGCAAAGGAACAAAGGCGCAAAGGAGCAAAGATTTTTTTTACAGGGAGATCATGGAGTTCATGGAGATTAAAAAAACAACAACCTCAATGTTCTCCATGTTCTCCCTGTAAAAAAATTCTTTGCTCCTTTGTTCCTTTGCGCCTTTGCGTTAATGAAGCCTTGTCTTCTCAAGGATTTAGCTCGACGCGGCGGCGGTTTGCCTATTTGATAGGACGCATTGCTATGGCTGATACTGAGGAAAGCATGACGTTTGAGGTCGCTTTTAAGCGGCTGGAGAAAATCGTGGCGCAATTGGAGGCGGCGACGCTGCCGCTGGATGATGTGATCACGCAATATGAGGCGGGGATGAAGTTGCTGGCGGTTTGCGGGGAGCAACTGGCGGTGGCGGAGAAGAAGATTGAGCTGCTGACGCAGCAGCGGCCGGGGCAATGGCAGCGTTCGGAACTGGACGCCAAGGCCGCCGCGGTCGGCGCGTCGGCGGCTCCGCCGGAGAAAAAAGGCCGGGGCGCCGGCGAGGTTTCACTGTTTTAATCCGATTTTTATGGCACGCATTCTAGACACTATCAACAGTCCGGCGGATTTAAAGCGCGTCCCGCTGGAGCAATTACCGGTTTTGGCGCGGGAAATCCGCGAGGAATTGATTGCGGTGGCCAGCAAGAACGGCGGGCATCTCGGCCCGAATCTGGGGGTGGTGGAGCTGACTATCGCGCTGCATCGCGCTTTTGACACGCCGACGGACCACTTCTTGTTCGATGTCAGCCACCAGGCGTATGTGCACAAGTTGCTGACCGGCCGCCGCGACCGCTTCGCCACTATCCGGCAGCCGGGCGGGTTGAACGGGTTCATGAACCGGGAGGAAAGCGCGCACGATTGTTTCGGCGCGGGGCACGCCGGCACCGCATTGTCAGCGGCGCTGGGCATGGCCAAGGCGCGGGATTTGCGCGGCGGCCAGGAGCATGTGGTGGCGCTGGCGGGGGACGCGGCGTTCACCTGCGGCGTGACTTACGAGGCGCTGAACAACATCGCCACCACGACCAAGCGCATGATTGTCATCCTGAACGACAATGAGTGGTCGATTGACAAGAATGTCGGGGCGATTGCCAATTATTTCAACCAGTTGGTCACCAACGAGAATTACTCCTACTTGCACGAGCGGGCGTCCAGGTTCATCGAGAAAATCGGCGGGCGCGTGGCGGTCAAGATGTTGAAGCGCGCCGAGGAGGTGACCAAGGGGTTCCTGTTGCCGAGTGTGATTTTCGAGGAACTGGGGTTGACGTATTACGGCCCGGTGAACGGCCACGACATCCCGACATTGATCAAGACCTTCGAGTTCCTCAAGACGCAGGAACACCCGGTGCTGTTGCACGCGCTGACCGAGAAGGGCCGCGGTTACGCGCCGGCGATGGTGAAGCGCAAGGCGTTCCACGGCACCCCGGCCTTCAATCCCGACACGGGGGAGGCGGCCGGCGCCACCACCACGCCGACTTTTTCGCAGTTGCTGGGCGATCACTTGTGCCAAATCGCCGCGACGGACCCGCGCGTGGTGGCCATCACCGCCGGGATGCCGAACGGCACCGGGCTGGAGCGGTTCCAGCCGCGGTTCCCCGACCGTTACTTCGACGTGGGCATCGCGGAGGAGCACGCGGTGTTGTTCGCCGCGGGCATGGCGACCAAGGGTTTCCGGCCGGTGGTGGCGATTTATTCCACCTTCATGCAGCGGGCGGTGGATATGATTATCCACGATGTCTGCCTGCAAAACCTGCCGGTGGTGTTTTGCCTGGACCGCGGCGGCATCAGCGGCGATGACGGGCCGACGCACCACGGTTTGTTTGACATCGCCCACTTTCGCGGCGTGCCCAACGCGGTACACATGTCGCCGAAGGACGAGGATGAGTTCGTGGACATGCTGCACACGGCGCTCCGGCAGCCCGGCCCGGTGGCGTTGCGCTACCCGCGCGGCATCGGCACCGGCGCCAAGGTCAAGGCGCAGCCGCTGACGCTGACCGTCGGCCAGGCCGAGGTCATCAAGCCCGGCGGGCCGGTGGCCGTCTGGTTCTACGGCCGCATGGGCGAGCTGGCCCGGCAACTGGCGGACGAACTGGCGCGGCGCGGTTATGACGCGGCGATTGTCAACGCGCGGTTCGCCAAGCCGCTGGACACCGCCGCGCTGGCGGCTAGCGCGCGCTCGGCGGGGTTGATTTTCACGCTGGAAGACCACGCGCTGATGGGCGGGTTCGGCAGCGCGGTGCTGGAGGAATTGTCCAATCTCCGGCTGACGGTGCCGGTGGTGCGGGTCGGCTGGCCCGACCGGTTCATCGAGCACGGCAAGGAAGCCGGCCTGCGCGAGGCCCACGGCCTGACGGTCAGCGCCGCGCTGGCGAAGGCCGCCCCGTATTTGCAACACCTCAAGCCGGTCGCGGTTTGACACGCCCCATGTCCTGTCTGTCACGCTTGCTTAAAATTGGCGGCTGCTGGCTGGCCGCCGCGTGCCTGAGCGTCAGCGCCGCCGGTGAATTGCAAGTCGGCCCCGCGCCGGCCTGGGTGCAGTGGCGGGATTACCAACTCGACGGCGGCGAGGAAAATCCCTCCGGTTTGGCCTGGTTGTTTTACGACAAGCAGGAGCAACTGCGGGACGGCGAGTCCTTCCGCCATTTCGCCTACCGGATTGTCGCCCAGGAGGGGCTGGCGGACGGCGCGCAAATCAAGCTGCCGTTCGACCCCGACTATCAGTCCCTCGTCCTGCACCGGGTCAAAGTGTGGCGGGACGGCGCGGCGCGGGATTATTGCGCGGTGGACAAATTCCAGGTCATCCAGCAGGAGCGGGAACTGGACCGGCAGATTTACAACGGCCGGCGCACGGCGCTGTGTTTCCTGGCGGACGTGCGCCTCGGCGACGTGGTGGAGGTGGCCTTTACCTGGCGGGGGTGGAATCCGATTTACGGCGGGCATTACAGCCAGGAATTTCCGGCGAGCTGGGGTTTCCCGCTCCGGGAGCAACAGCTCCGCGTCATCCCGCGCGACGGTCAGCGGTTGTACTGGCGCTGGCAGGGGCCGCGGCCCGCGGCGGCGCGCGCGGAGCCGCGGCAGGACGGCGGCGCGTGGCGGTGGCGGGCGGAGTCGATGCCGGCGGTGAGCGCGGAGAGCCAGGCGCCGAGCTGGTGCGCGCAGCACGGTTACTGGCAGGTCAGCGATTTCCAGTCCTGGGCCGCGGTGGCGGACTGGGCGCTGCCGTTGTATGCCTTGCCCGCTGACGGTGAGCTGTTGCGGCAACAGGCGGCGCGGCTGGCGCAATTGCCCGGCAGCCAGGAACAGCGGGCGGTGGCGGCGGTGGATTTCGTGCAAAAGGAGGTGCGTTACCTGGGCATGGAGATGGGCGTCGGCTCGCATCGCCCCTCGCCGCCGGAATTGGTGCTGGAGCGGCGGTTCGGCGATTGCAAGGACAAGGCGCTGCTGCTGACGGCGCTGTTGCGGCGGCTGGGCGTCGAGGCGTACCCCGTGCTGGTGAACTCGGACTGGCGCGGCAGGCTGGACGAGCTGTTGCCCGGCGCCAACGCCTTCGACCACGTCGTCACGCTGATTGTCATCAACGGCCAAGCCCTCCTGATTGACGCGACCGCCGTTTATCAGGCCGGCCAGCGCCTGGCCGACCGGCACATGGGCCTCTACGGGCGCGGCCTGGTGCTGCGGCCGGGCGAGACGCAACTGACCGCCTTCACGCCCGGCGAGCGCGACCTGGGCGGGAAGGAATTCAACGAGCGCTTGGTGGTCAGTGACTATCAGTCGCCGGTGGAGTTCAACGTGGTGAGCACCTTCCGGGGCGCGGACGCCGAGCACAACCGCATGTTGTTTGCCGGTGTGCCGCGGGAGGACATTGAAAAGAGTTACCGCGAATATTACGCGCAATTTTACCCCGGCCTCAGCACCGCCAAACCCCTGGAATTACAGGACGACCGCGCGCGCAACATCGTGCAAATCAGGGAATATTACCGCCTTGACCGGTTCTTCGCCCCGGTCGCCGACGGCCGCCACCACCGCGCCGAAATCAGCACGCCCTACGTATCTCACAGCCTGCCCCAGTTGCACGCGCAAGGCCGCCGCTCGCCGCTGGCGCTGGGGGTGGGGTACCCGCGCCGCCTCAGCGTCACCACGCGCGTGGAATTCCCGGACGATTGGCCGATGACCGGCGCCGGGCAAAAAAATATCGAGACCCCGTGGTTTAATTACCGTTACGCGGAACGCAAAGACGGCCGGCGGGTCGTCGTGCGCGAGCAACAACTGACCATCCAGGCGGAACAGGTGCCGGTGGCGCAACTGGCGGAGTACACCGCCAAGCGCGCGGCCATCGTTGACCATTCGGGCATGCAATTCACCCGCCGCACCCCGAACCCGAACCTAAGCATGAACCTGAGCATGAACAGCAGCGGCGATGACGGCGCGGCGTTCGTACTCGGACTGCTCGTGCTGCTGGGGATACTGGCGGGCATCGTCAGCGGCGTGGCGATTGTAGGCTGGCTCATCTACCGCCGGCTCCGGCGCCAACCGCCGCCGCCGTTGCCGCCGCCACTGCCGCGTTAAATTTTTTTACAAAGAGAACATGGAGTTATTGGAGGATGGTCATTGATTGCAGCAAACCTTCCTCCAATAACTCCATGCTCTCTTTGTAAAAAAGTGTTTTGCTTCCCGCGGGCAACTCCTTACTATGAGCGACTCATGAAAATCGTAGTCGCTTATTCGGGCGGGCTGGACACGTCAATTCTACTGACCTGGCTCAAGGAACAATATCACGCGGAAATCATCGCCTTTTGCGCCGACGTCGGCCAGGAGGAGGAACTGAAGGGGTTGGACAAAAAGGCCGTCCGCACCGGCGCGAGCAAGTGCTACCTTGACGACTTGCGCGAGGAATTCGCCCGCAATTTCATCTTCCCGATGATGCGGGCCGGCGCGTTGTACGAAAACCAATACTTCCTCGGCACCAGCATCGCCCGCCCGCTGATTGCCAAGCGGCAGGTGGAAATCGCCCGCCAGGAAAAGGCCGACGCCGTGGCGCACGGCGCGACCGGCAAGGGCAACGACCAGGTGCGCTTCGAGCTGACCTTCGCCGCGCTGGCGCCGGAGTTGCAGGTCATCGCGCCGTGGCGGACGTGGGACTTCAAGGGCCGCGCCGATTTGATCAAGTACGCCAAGTCCAAGGGCATCGCCGTGCCGGTGACCGCCAAGAAACCGTACTCGATGGACCGCAACATGCTGCACATCAGCTTCGAGAGCGGCATCCTGGAAGACCCGTGGGCCGAGCCGCCGGCGGACATGTTCAAGCTCAGCGTCGCGCCGGAGCAGGCGCCGGATAAGCCGGAATACGTCACGCTCGACTTCGAGCGCGGCGATTGCGTCGCGGTCAACGGCAAGCCTCTGACGCCGCTGGGCGTGATGCTGACGCTGAACAAACTGGGCGGCAAACACGGCGTCGGGCGGGTTGACCTTGTCGAGAACCGCTTTGTCGGCATGAAATCCCGCGGCGTGTACGAGACGCCCGGCGGCAGCATCCTGCACGCCGCGCACCGCCAAATCGAGACGCTGACCATGGACCGCGAGGTCATGCACCTGCGCGACAGCCTGATACCGAAATATTCCGAGCTGGTGTACAACGGCTTCTGGTACGCGCCGGAACGCGAGTTTCTGCAAGCCGCGATTGACCACAGCCAGCGCCACATCAGCGGCACCGTGCGGCTGAAATTGTACAAAGGCAACATCATCACCGTCGGGCGCAAGAGCGCGCAGTCGCTCTACAACCCCGACGTGGCGACGATGGAAGCCGACGGCGGCGCCTATCAACAAAGCGACGCCACCGGCTTCATCCGCCTGAACGGCCTGCGCCTGCGCTCCTGGGCCAAACGCGCGGCGGTTTAGGCATTAAGCATTAAAGATTCCCACAATTCGCGCCCCGCCCGACAGGGTGGTGGCGCGGCGTTTCCGCGGTTGCGGACAGCGTTTCCACAGTTGCGGACGCCGTTTCCACAGTTGCGGACAGCGTTTCCACAGTTGCGGACACCGTTTCCACAGTTGCGGACAGCGTTTCCACAGTTGCGGACAGCGTTCCCGCAGTTGCAGACATCGTTCCCGCAATTGCAGACATCGTTCCCGCAGTTGCCGACAGCGTTGCCAACAGCCTCGTCGTCGCAACCGAACCATTTGTCAATCAACAACAAACTGTGGGAATCTTAAATAAAGAGTTGGCGACCCCAACGGGATTCGAACCCGTGTGTCCACCTTGAGAGGGTGGTGTCCTAGGCCTCTAGACGATGGGGTCCGGAGGAAGTGGGATGATGATAGTCGGTTTGCGGGGGCTGGCAATAGCGGATTACGGTTTATTTTTCATCGGGGTCAGCCGGTTCGTAGCGGTAGAGCAGCAGTTGCGGCGAGGCGTAGGCGACGGTGAATGGCCGGGGCACGGCCAGGCCCGCAAACAGGCGGCGCAGTACCACGCGGGAGCGGTCTTGGTCGGGAAACGGGATGGCGGCGACCGGTTGGCCGGTGAGGATTTGCACGGAGTTGCGATACAGCCATTCGGGGCGATAGACCACGACCCAGGCGACTTGGCGCCGGTCGAGGATGGCGTAGGCGGCGCGAAAGTCGCGGGTGGTGTAAAAACGGGCGCTGTCGGCGATGCCGTCAATGGCCTCGTGCGCGGAACTGGCCACAATCGGCTGGTCGCTGTAATACAGCAGGGCGGGTGACAGCCACCACGGCGCCAGGATGCCGCCGCTGACGCCGCTGCGCTTGATCAGCATCCCGGCCTCTCGCGCGGCGGCCATTGGCGGCGGCGCGGTTTGCGCGGCCAATTGTTCCAATTCCTCGACATGCAGGCACAGCAGCGGGAAGAAATGCAGGCTCAACAGGATGATTTTGTAGCGCAGTTTCAGGCGCTCAGGCAGGCTGGCGAACAAGGCGAACATGCCCGCGGCGGCAAAGCAGTAGCCCCAGCGTTGCTGGGCGAGGTACAGGGCGAAGGCGAGCGCGGCGGCCAGCAGCAACAGCATCAGCGTCGGTTCCCGCCACCAGCGGCGCCGCCAGGTGAGCGCCAGAATGAGCGGCAGCAGGTAAACGGCCAGGCCGTAACGAAACACCAAATCCACGCCGACTTGCACCACATAGGCCCAGCGGTCCTGGCCGCCGCCAAGCTCCAGGTTGAGAATCGAGCGCAGCTCGCCGATGGTGCCGAGCCAGTTGACCGTCAGCGGGTCGGTGAGGCGGTGATAAGCGTCCCAGCGAAACCCTTCCAGCAGCAGGCTGCCGCTGACTATCAGGACGATGGTCAGTACGAACCGCCAGCTCTCGCGCCGCCGCCACAGCAGATTCACCGTCAGCACCACGGCCAGGAACAGCAGCGGTTCCAGGCAAGAGGTCCACAGCGCCAGCCCCCAGACCACGCCGGCCCAGAGCTGGCGGCGCGGTTGTTCCCAGCGGGAAAATTCCAGCGCGAGGCCGAGAATCAGCAGGCTGACGATGAGGTTTTGATGGTCGGGGCGAGCGACGGAAGTTGACCAAATCAGCAGCGGGCTGAACAAATAAGTCAGCAGCAGCGGCCATTTGGCCCAGCGCGGCCGGAAATCCCGCGCCAGCTTGAGCAGGATGAGGCCGGTCACGGACGCCAGCACCGGCCCGATTAGCAGGCCGGCCCAGTCGAGGGCGCGGTCGGTGAACGGCCGGCACAGCAAGGTCAGGCCGCCCAGCAGCCAGTCGAGCGGCGCGGTGGTGTGCGTCTGGCTGCCGACCGGATAATTTTCAAACGGATGCCACGCCTGGAACCAGCAGCCTTCCGCGAGCAGGCGCTTGACGCGGTAGAGGCGGGTATAACAGTCGGGGTCGGAAAAATAAATCGCCCCCTCGTGCAGGTAGCTGGACAGGTATTTGCAACGGGTCACCACGCAAGCCAGCAGATAGCCGCTGACCGTGAGCAAATGCGATAATCTGGCGCGGTTCAAAATCGGTATGCAAGCCGGGCACAACAGCGGGCGGCGACGGCCCGGCGCCGTCAACCGTAGCTCTTGTGGAACTTGACCTTGGTTTCTTCCGACTTGCCGTCAGCAGGGGCCGCGGGCACGGGGGCGGCGACGACGGGTGCCGCCGGCTTGGCGGACGCTGCCGGTGCCGCCGCGGGTTCTTCCGCGGGGATTTCCGGGAGGTCCAGGCCCGGGTCGCGACTGGGCATCATGCTGGCGGGCGTGCCGCCGCTGACCTCGACAAAGGCCATTTGCACGGAGGATAACGCCTCTTCCAGAATGGCGGCTTCCTGTTTGTTCAGGTTGCCCTGGGTTTTGATTTTGATGACTTCCAACTGGTCAATGAGCATTTTGGCCGCCTCCAGATTCGGCGCGGGCACGCGACCGTCGGGAGTGGGAATTTTGCCGAGCACGTAGAGGGTGTTCTGTGCCTGCATCATCACGAGCTGCAAGAATTTTTGGACGACTTCGCCGTTGTTTTGCGAGGTTTTTTGCACTTCTGCCATAGGCGGGAAACTTTACCTGACTGTCAGCGGATGGCAATAAAAACAAAATTTCGCGCCTTCGGGCTTTCGCGTTAAGATTTTTACAGGGAGTTCATGGAGGACACATGAAGAACATGGAGAGTGTTTTGTTTAGCTCTCCATGAACTCCATGATCTTCCTGTAAAAATTAGCATTGGTGGCGTTAATTCCCCTTCACGGAAGGGGAAGATTGGCTTGTAGTTGTTCTTTGGCGGCTTGGATTTTCGTCTTGAGCGGCGCGGGATTCTTGGCGGTGGCGGAGGCTTTGGACCAGGCGTCGATGGCTTGTGCCGTGTTGCCAAGCTGGTAGTGGATGTCGGCCAGGTGTTCGAGGACTTCGGGGTCGTCGGGCATGCTCGCGACGGCTTTTTGCTGGTATTTCAGGGCCTGGTCGTATTCCCGCTTTTGGTAACAGACCCAGGCCATGCTGTCGAGGTAGGCGGGCCGTTCCGGATCAAGGGTCAGCGCCCTGGCAATCATTTGCCCGGCCTCGTCAAGATTTTCGCCCTTGGCGGCCCACAGGTAGCCGAGGTAGTTGAGCGCCTGGTGATTGTTGGGATTCAGTTCCAGGCATTTTCTGAACAATTTGACGGCCTGGCTGACGTTGCCGCTTTGTTCATGGGCGACGGCGTAGTCGAAGTAGAAGTTTGAGTCGATGAGTTGGCCGTTTTGTTGTTCCAACTGTTTAAAGATGGCCAGGGCCTCGGGCCAGCGTTGCATGGAACGCAGCACCAGTGCCCGGTAGAGTTGCAAGTCGGGAATGCCGGGATAGGCCGCCGCCGCTTCGTCCAAGGTGGCCAGGGCCTCTGCCGGGTGTTGGGACTGTAGCTGGGCGTTGGTCAGGTGGAGATAGTCTTGCGCGTCGGGCTGGCCGAGTCGGACGCAAAGCTGGTAATAACTGGCGGCCTTGTCCCACTGACCGTCGCGACCGTAAAGGTCGGCAATCATGGGATAAAGATTCTTTCGCTCGGGATAATCTTCCAGCAGGCTTTCCAGCACGCCGATGGCCTTGCCGGGTTGTTGCAGGGCGAGGTAGCAAATGGACAGGCGTTCGCGCAAACCGGGAGTGTGCGGCGTTTTTTGGCGGGTTTGCTCATAATAACCGACTGCTTTGGCGTAATCTTCCAGGTCGAATTGCAACTGTCCGAGCTGGAAGGCGAGTTCGGTGTTTTCCGGGGCCAGCGCGTAGGCTTGTTCGTAAAAGGGCAGGATTTGGGTGGAGCTTTCCTTGTCGGTCAGCGGGCTGACCTGGCGGAGCGCCCAAGTCCACAAGTTGCCAAGGCGGGAATAGTACCAGGATTGCTCGCTCCGGACGGCCAGTGATTCCGCCACGAGCGGGGCGATGGCCCAACCCTGGTTTTGCTCAAGATAACATTGGGCCAGCACGAGGTAGTTGGCGACCAACCGCGGGTTTAATTTTTTGGCGGCCAGGGCGTAAGCGAGCGCTTGGTCGGGCTGGCCGCGCCGGTAGCTGAGATAACCGAGTATGGATTTGATTTCCGCGGAATCGGGGAAGCTGGGTTCCTTTTCCAACAGGAACGCGGCGGCCTGCGGTAACTTGCCCTGCTTGATGTAAACCAGGGCGATGCGGATATAAATGAGGCGATAACCGGAATCGGCCTGGGCGGCGAGCTGGTATCTGGCCAAAGCCTCGGCAAACTTCCCCTTGCTTTCGAGCTGGGTGGCCAGGGCAAAATTGGCCGCGGACAAGGCGCGTTTGCCAAAATCAACGGTGCTTTCCCCGGCGGAACTTGAACTGGTTTGCGCCAAATCCCGTTCAATGGCCGCCAGCCCGTCCGGAACCGCAGCCCGCGTCCCGGCTGCCTGCAGAAAACAGGTCGCCGCCAACAGTCGCGCACAGACCAGCAGCAGCTTGTGGCTCACAATGGAAGGAATATAGCAGGAGCCGGGGCGTTTGCCCAGCCACTTTAAGACTTGTAACGCAAACGCTTCTTGTGCCGATTCTCACGACGGCGCTTGCGGCGTTTATGTTTGGCAATCTTCGTTTTTCTCGTTTTCTTAATTGAACCCATAATGTGAAAGGTAGGATTAAAGGGATTTTTTCTTAATAGACAACCTTATTCAGCGAATATTCGATAATTCCTTCCGCCCCCAACTCCTTGAGCTGCGGGATGAGTTCCCGCACCACGACCTCGTCGATGATGGTTTCGATGGCCACCCAATCGGGCTGGGTCAGCGGGGCGACGGTCGGGTTGCGCAAGGCCGGCAACTGTTTGAGGAGTCGGTCGAGCTTGCCGGCCGGCACGTTCATCTTGATGCCGACCTTGCCGCGGGCGTTGAGCGCGCTTTCCAGCAACAGCGCCAGCGTCTGGATTTTCTTGCGGCTCCAGGCGTCGCGGTACATCCGGCGGTTGGCGATGAGTTGCGGGTAAGACTCCATCAGCGTGTCCACGATGCGCAGCTTATTCGCGCGCAACGACGAGCCGGTCTCGGTGATGTCCACGATGGCATCCACCAATTCGGGCACCTTGACCTCGGTCGCGCCCCAGGAAAACTCGACCTGCGCCTTGATTTTGGGCCGGCGCAGATAATCCTTGGTGATCCCCACCGCCTCGGTAGCGATGCGCTTGCCAGCGAGGTGGGCGGGTTTGGTGATGGCCGAGTCCTCCGGCACCACCAGCACCCAGCGCGCCGGGGCGGCCGTGGCCTTGCTGAAAGACAGGTCCCGGATGACCTCAACTTTGGCCCTGGTCTCGGCAATCCAGTCCTTGCCGGTGATGCCGAGGTCGAGAAACCCCTCGTCAACATAACGCGCGATTTCCTGCGCCCGCAACAACCGCACCTCGAACTCCGGGTCATTAATGGTCGGCTTGTAAGAACGGCTGGAAACCGCGATATTGAAGCCCGCGCTCTTGAACAGCGCCAGCGTCGCCTCCTGCAGGCTGCCCTTCGGCAGGCCGAGCCGCAATGGTTTACGGTTTTTCATGAGCGGGACAGTGTGGATTTTTGCCGCCGGAATGTAAAGTTAGAAAACCCGGCGCGCGGCTCACCAAAAGCCCCACTGACCGCTGACCATGATATAAATACCGAGCAACAGATTGGTGACCGCGTGCGCCAGCACACAGGAACCCTGGCTCTTAGTGCGGTACGCGACCCAGTTGTACAACGCCCCGGTCACCAACGCGGCGGCATAATCAGCGCCTTGATGCTCCAGCATGAACCCGACGCTGACCAGCAGAAACGACCACCAGGTAAACTTGCCGAACGGAATCTTATCCACCGGCGAGCCGATCAGATAACGCAACAAAAAACCGCGCCAAAACAACTCCTCAATCAACGGCACCACCACCACCAGGCGCAGAAATCGCATCGCCAGGTTGCCCCAATAAAGCAGCGGAGCCTCGGCCAACACATTGGGATTAAACCCGGCCACGCGCGACGCAACTCCCAAAAAAACCTGCGGCGCAATCCACAACACAAAGACCAGCACCCCGATGCCGACGGTGAACCCGATGTTTTTGATCCCGTTGAACTGATAAAACCGCCAATAACGCCACAACAACCCGGCGCAAACCAATGTTTGCAACGGATAAACCACATACCGCGCGTCAACCCTCGCCGTCAGCGGCACCAATTCCAGCGCCAACAACCCAATGAACACAGCGAAAGGAACCACCAGGGCTTTTTCCAATTTGGACACTCCTCACCATTAGCCTGTGCCCTTGCCCGCGCAAGGAAAATACTCCCTTCCTCGCGTTACTTTCGTTAACCACGGATGATTTTGGATTTAAGAATTAAGATTCCCACGGTCAACGGCAGCGATCTTGCCATTGAGAAAGAGAAAATTTGTCTTGGCCAAGCCGCGCTCTCCATTTCCTCCAGATCCTCTTTGTAAAAAATTCTTCGCGCCTTGGCGTCTTCGTGGTCGGCGTTGGCCGCTTGAATATGTGAAGAGGAATTATCCTACAAGATTTTCCCGTCGAAGAGCACCAGGTGTTCGTGATAGAGGTTGCGGACAGTCGCCAAGGGGTTGTGCCGGGTGAAGATGAGGCGCGGCTTGAAGCCTTTTTCCACGGAGCCGTAGGGCGGTTGGCCGGGGAGTAGGTGGCGGTTCCCGTAGGTGACTTGGCTTAGGATAGTCAGCGTCGGCATGCCCGCGTTTTCCAATAGTTCCATTTCGCGGAGCAGGCCCAGGCCGTGACTCACTCCGCATGAGCCGGCGTCGCTGCCAACCAGGATGTTAATGCCCAAGGTGAGGGCTTGGCGCAGGCTGTGCGCGTGGTTGGCCAGGATTTTCTTTAGGTTGTCCAGGGTCTCGCCCGTCCAGCCCATGAGGTCGGCGTGGTCAACTTGTTCTTGCACGGGGGTGAAGGTCGGCACCCAGGCGACGCCGTAGTCCCGCATGTTCTTGAGCTGGTCGGCGGTGATGAAAAAGCCGTGCTCGACGGTGTCCACGCCGCCATCGATGGCGTGGCCGACGCCGAGGTCGCCGGAGGCGTGGGCCATGAGTTGCCGGCCGCGCGCGCGGGCGGCGGTTTTGAATTGCCGGATTTCCTCGGCGCTGAATTGCGGTTTGGCAACCACCTGGCCTTTGGCGAAGTTGATGATGCCGGTCGGGACGATTTTAATGTGGTCGGCGCCTTCCTCGACGCAGGCTTGGACGCAGCTTTCAATGTCCGGGTAATTTTCCAGCGCCCGGCCGAAGAATGCGCCGTAACGGCCTTGCCGGTGGATGCCGGCGCCGGGGCTGAAGACTTGGGCGGCACCGGCGGGGCCGCTGCCGTTGGCGGTGAGTTTGCTCAGGCGCAGGCCGACTTGGTCTTTGTCGCCGCCGTCGCGCATGGCGATGATGCCCAGCCGGGCCAGTGCGCGAAGGCGTTGTGCCGCTTGCTGGTACAGGGTCTCGGCGTCCTGTTTTTGGTAAGCGGCGCGTTTATCCACGTTCAACTCATCCCCATCCAGGAAAATGTGGGAGTGGCCTTCGATTAGACCGGGGAGCGCGGTGTAGTCCGGCAGGGTGGCGTCGGGAATGGTCCGGCCGGCCAGGAGGTCGGCGGGCGGCGGCGTTTCCCCCGCGTGCAGGATTTGCTGTTGGTCGTAGAGCAGATGGGCGTTGCTCAAAACGCGCCGGTTTTTCGCGTCCAGTAATTGTCCCACGATTACCCAGCGCGTCGGGTTGGCGGCGGTGGTTGTTAACGACTCGGCGGGGGCGGCATTCATGATTGCACCCCCAGCGCGCTCGCGTCGTCCCACAACTCCATCAGCGTGTCCAGTTGCCGATAGCCGGCGTCCTCCTGGGTTTCGCCAGGCTGAACCCGGCCCTCCTGCAAGATGCGGCGCAGACTCAGCACCAGCTTTTCGTCCTTGGGCATGGGCACGGTGTTTTTCTCAGGATTGGCGAGGACAAAATCCATGCCCGCTTCCACGGCCAGACACAGGAAGGCTTTTTCCAGCGGGATATGGAACGGCTTGGGCGCGCCGATGCTGAAGTTGGAAAGCCCCACGGAAATATGGACGCCCTCCAGGCCGGGCGCGGCGCGCAGGCCGCGGACGGAGTCGAGGCACAGGTTAATCAGGCCGCTGGTGTCGGAGGCGATGGGCGCCAGTCCGGGGTCGATGATAATCCGGTCATTGGTGATGTCCCCGCTGTCGTGCAGGAGTTTGACAAAGTGACTGGCCGTGTCCACCACGTCCTTGACGGAGGTCGAGGTGCCGTGCGAGCCGTCCGCCCGCTGACATTCCGAGGCCATGATGATGACGTTCATGTCATGCTCCAACACGACCCGAATCATCTCGCCCACGTGGTGTCGGGACACCGAGAGGGAATTCAGAATGGGGCGCCCCCTGGATTTCGCGCGGTCGAAGTATTTGAGGCAGCCGAGGTGAAAGGCGACGTGCGGGTTGTCAAAGCTGATGGGCAAGTCCGTCACTTCCTGAATGGCGGGGATGACGGCGGGCAGGAAGTCGAGCATCTCCTGCATGGTCACGGAGAACTTCTGCGTGCCGTCAATGTTGAGCGTCAGGTAGGCGGCGCCCAAGTCGGTTTGCAATTTGGCCAGTGCCTGATAGCCGGCGACATCGCGCGCCAGCCAAGCCTTGCGGGCGCGGCCGTACGAGTTGTTCATCAATTCGCCGATGATTTGAATGTGGTGGTCAGTCATAGTTTTTCTTTTGTTGGTTGTTAGTATCCGCCGAGTGGTCTTTACCCAGCCAGAAATTCGCCCAGCTTGACGTGCCGCGCAGCCCTTGGTTCTGCACGACCGGGGCGTGGTCGAGCAACTGCTCGGACTGCCCCTCATATTTCGCGCGGTCATAGGCCCGCGACCAGATGCAATCGAACTCAAAGACCTCGCACTTTCCGTTGCGCGTCCCGCCGCACGGGCCGTTGCGCTGGTTCTTGGCGCATTGGGATTCGGGGCACAAGAAGGCCGTCTCCTTCAGCGAGCAATCGCCGCAGTCCTTGCATGAATACAAGACCGCCTTGGCCACGCGCTCGACCAGCCGCAGACATGGCGGCATCTGTTCGGGCGCCGCTGACCGGCGGCAGATTTTTTCGCCATACTTGGCCAGCCCGCGTCCTTTGGTGAACATCAGCGAGTGGAAGCGCTTGGACAGGCGGTACGTCCAGGTGACGTTTTTGGTGGCCCGCCGCTGGCGCAAACTTTTTTCCCAGACCGGGTTCAGCCGCCCCGGTTGGGACAGGCCGGTGCGCTCGTCCCGGTCGAACAGGAAAAATTCGTTGGGGCGCGAGAAGGAAATTTCCCTGGCAAACGTCTTCCAGTCATCGGGCGAGAAGGATTTTTCAATATCCAGAATCTCCTCGATTTCCCAATAACTGTGCACCCCGCCGATGTACCCCGCCGCGTAACCCAGCCCACGGCAGACGGCCAGTTGCTTGGCGGCGAACTCGCGGAAAAACTTCCGGCCCTTGTCCGGGGATTGCCGCTGACGCTGGCATAGTTCGTTGAGTTCGTCCGTGAGGATGACGCCCGGAATTTTCATCTCGTTGAAGAGCCGCGCGACGAACGGACTCAGCACATAGACATTGCCGATGACCGGCGTCCCGGCCAGCCCGCGCAGTCGGAGATATTCCAGCAACTCGTGGCTCTTCCGCGAATCAAAGCCGATTTGGTTGATGACGAACCGCGCGCCGGCGGCCAGTTTCTTGGCCAGCTTGTAATATTGCGGCAGCAGCGTGTTCTCGCGGCACTTGAAATTATTCGTCACCGCGCCCGCGTAAAAATGCGTCGAATCGAGGCGGGTGGTGACCTGGGCCTGACCGGAAGTCACCTCCAGCCCCCGGTTCATTTTTTCAATCATCGTCAGCAGGGAAACCGAATCGAGGTCGAAGACCGGCTTGGCCCGGCCCTCGAAACTCTCAATCGGGTAATCCCCCGTCAGCGCCAAGATGTTGTGAAACCCCTGGCTGGCCAGCAACCACAACTGGCTTTCCAAGGCGTAACGGTTCAGGTCCTTGCAGGTCAGGTGGATGATGACTTCCTTCCCCGCGTAAAGAATCGGCGTGCCCAGCGCGATGGGCGCGAGTTGCGGGTTGCCCCCCGCGTTATCCGTAATCGACACCCAATCCACGCGCGGACTGTGCGTCAGCGCCTCCGCGAACTCACGGGCTTTCAAGGTCTGCCGCTGCGACATCGTGCCGCGCGTCGAGACCAATTCCACTCCGACGGGGAAACGGTGCCGCTCGGCGAGAATCTCCTTGAGCCGCAAGTTGGAGCGCAAATCAATCATGGCGCGCCGCTCCATGCCGTGAAGGCGTTGACCTTGTCCTGGATAATTTGCTCGCTGCCGGGCACGCTCAGCACATCGCACTCGCTGCCGAGGATAAACGGATGGCCGGTCGCGCGCATCTGTTCCCGCAACTCCGCCGCCATTGCCCGGACCCGCGTCACGGGGTAAGTCTCGTCGGAATAGAAATGTTTGCTGGGCAGATTGCCGTACAACACGATGTTATCCGGCACCAGCCGGGCGTCCTCCCACAGCTTGCGGGAACTGCCCAGACTGAGCATCACCGGCTCCAGCTTGGCGAAGCGGCTGACCATGCCGTCGGTCAACTCGCCGCAATCGTGGAAAATCAACTCCACGTGGTGCTGCCGCAACAATTCGCGGAGCTGACGGTTCGGCTCAATCACCAGCCGCTCGAAGATGCCGAAATCCTCGGCGAGTTGGTTCGGCGAGAAATAAACGAGATTGGCGGCGGGTTCGCACACGAACAGCGCCCGCGCGCCGGCGGCGATTTGGCGGGTCACATATTCCATGATGACGCGCAGCGAAAGGCGCAGGCACGTCTCCATCAGCGCCACCTCCGGCTCCTCCTCACCATCAGCGCCGCCGGCGGCGAGGAACACCGGCGTAATCGGGTCGCTGAGCAACTTCGTCATCAACGAAAACGGCCCGATGCACATCCCCACCGGCACCAAGTCCGTCTCCGCCGCGATGTAACGCAGCGCCGCGCACGTCGCCGCCATGCGCGGCGTGAACGTAAACGTCGGCGCACCGTCAGCGGGCGGCGCGGTGAAATGATACGTGTCAATCAACTCCGCCGGAATGCCGAGGGATTGCAACAGCGATTGTTTCTCCAGCATCAAATCCATCAACGGCACCGCCAGCGGGTTG
>JAISDC010000252.1 GCA_031265105.1 Verrucomicrobiales bacterium | reverse complement strand
GAAGGCTTTGTGCTGGACGAGCCGGTGCCCGTGTCAGCATCGTCAGCGACAGACGGGCTACCGCCGATACCGGATGGTTTTGTGCTGGATGAGCCGGCGTCACCGTCAGCGCCGAATGGCTTGCCGCCGATACCGGCGGGATTTGAGCTGGATGAACCCGCTGACGGTGGCCGGATGGCGGATTTCCGCGCCGGCATGAGACGCGCCAGCGAGGAACGTATCAAGGCGCGGGCTGACCGCTACAACACCGCGCAGGAGGAAAAACAACTGCGGAAACACTACGAGCACAACGGGCAGTTTGCCGCGTTGCTGCAAAATCCGCGGGTGTTGGCGGAGGTAGCCAGGCCGCGTGCCAAGGACCAACCCGCCGACGCCGCGCCGGAGGTTGATTATCGCAAGTTTCACGCGCTGTTGAACAGCGGGCGCGTCATGGTGGGCGCTGACGGGGCGGTGGCAGTCGCGCCGGCGGGCCGTAAATCCGTGCGGGAATTGCGCCGGCGAGAGGAGGCGGGGGATAATTTCGACCCGCTGACGATGAACCGCGACCTTGGCGCCGGCGAACAGGTGGTGAATCGCGCCGCGCGCGGCGCGCTCAATGACGGGTTTATCATGGGCGTCGAGGGCGGGCAGCGGGCGTTGACGGGCACGTTGAAACGCGCCGGCGCGGAAGTCGCTCTTAATGAGGAATTAGCCGACCTCATGGGCGACACGCGCAAAGGGGTCGAGGCGGCGTTCAAGGTGAACCCCGACCGCATGAGCGGCGCGGAGGGATTGCTGGGCGATGTGGCGCAGGGTGTCGGTCAAATGGCGAGCACGCTGCCGCTGGCCGCCAACAGCGGCTTGTTAGCGGCGCAGGTGGCCGGGCAGATGTTTCAGCAAGGTTACGATGATGCCGTCGCCAGCGGCGCCGGCGATGACACGGCCTTCAAGGCCGGCGTGGGCAATATGCCGGCGGGCGCGCTGGAATTTCTCGCGGATAAATTTTTGGTGGGCAAGGCCGGCAAGGCGCTGACCAAGAAGCTGACCGTCGGTGGCGTGGCGAAAAAATTGCTGGAAGGTTTTGCGGCGGAAGCGCCCACGGAGTCCGTGCAGCAGGGCTGGCAAAATTATCTGGCGAAGGAATTGGTCGGCTACGCGCCCGACCGCGACCTTGGCGACGGGGTGTTGTACAGCGGCTTGGTCGGCGGCCTGACGGGTTCGACGGTGACCGGCGCGCCGGCGTCCGTGAATTATGGCCTCGGCAAAACCGGCGATGTTTTGGCGCGGGTTAAGGTTGGCAAGGGGGAGCAAGCGACGGTTAGCGCTGACGGTGAGGTGGCAAAAGTCGCGGCCAAACCCGCCGCCAATGGCGCGGTGGCCGCTGACGGTGGCACGGCATCCGTTGAATGGCAGTTGGCGGAGCAAATTGTCAGGGATTTGCCCGCCGCCGAGCGGGACACGGCCTTGCGGCAGATGGGTTTCGACCCAGCGCAATATGCGGCGGCGAAGGAAGGCAGCGCGGAACGCCGACAAGGGTTTGACGCCGGCCTGAAGCAGCGGGCCGAGGAAGGCCGGGCCGAGGGTGAGCGGGTGCGGGTCGAGCGCGAGGCTGAACGCCAGCGTTCGATTGAAGAGGAGGCTCAACGTCAGCGGGAGCGCGCTGCCGAGGATGAGCAAGCGCGAGCGGCGGAGGAAGCACGCCGCGCGGCGCTGACGGATGAGGAACGCGCCACCGAGGATGAACAATCGGCGTTGGAAGAAGCGCAACGCCAAGCCGAGGCGGAGGCGCGGCGGTAGATGTTGGAGGAGGTCGAGGGCGAGCAAGAGGACCTCATCAGCGCCATCAAGGAACTGGGCGGGCTGCCGACTGAATCCGAGGTGTTGAATGCAGAATTGGCGATGTTGAAGGAAGGCACCACTAACCGCAATTTGTTCCGCAAAAATGGGATGGCGCTGGACACGCTGGCAGAGGCGTTGCGCGAGCGCGGTTTTTCGCAAATCCAGACACCCGCCGATTTACTCGACGCGGTGGACACGCAGTTTCGCGGGCGGAAAGTCTATGCCACGGGCAGTGTCGAATTCGCCCGGCGCGGGAAAAACCAGTTGCCAGCCGCCGGCGGTGACGGCAGTATGGGCGGCGTGTCCGACCCGTCGCGGGCCGCCAATCATGACAACCGGACTTCACCCGCTGGCGGATTAAGTGAGGCCGAGTTGCAGATTTCGCCGACGCTGGCCACTGATGTTGGTGCCGCGTTAAATACCGACCGTGAGAGCGGGAAAGTAATGCGAAAATATGCCGTGGTGCATTTTTCCAAGACCCCACCGTTATTGCGCTTTGTTGGCTTGCCGGAAGCGGACATCATTTCCGACGTGCAACGCATTAGAAAAATGCGTGACGAACACGGTTTGACAGCGGAACAAATCGCCGCGTTTCCAAATGAATATGCGGAGCCGGTGGCGGTGTTTCAATCCGGTAATGGTTATCTGGTCATTACCGGAGAACAGGCGCTAAACAAAGACGGAAAACAAAGTCCGGTGGCTGTTTTTCTGCGTCCTTCAAAAGAAGGCGATTCAAGACCGGACACATTTTTTGCCAGCGCCTATCCACTCGAAGAAAAAT
The DNA here is from genome assembly GCA_031265105.1 of Verrucomicrobiales bacterium. GTDB lineage: Bacteria > Verrucomicrobiota > Verrucomicrobiia > Methylacidiphilales > JAAUTS01 > JAIRPN01. Next base: position 971 of record JAISDC010000252.1, on the reverse strand, counting down.
TGAAACAGCATTATTCCGAGGCCAGCAAGGGTAACATGCTGCGGTATCTGGATACAGAAAAGGCTGCGACCATTGGGGGAGAGATAAAATTCTCAATTAACACCCCAAGGCAACAGCCCTTTCTACGTAAAGAAAACTACGACAACTGGCGCGAAAGTCAAGGGATTTCAGACCCTAAATTTCAGCGTCCCGGGGGCGGGACGCAATTGGTCCGTCGCGCGGCGGACCAGCCGGTGCCGGAGACGGCGTCAACGGTGGCGGCGCAGATGCAATGGCTCGCCGACGGGCGCCGGAGCGCGGCGTTCTTCACGCCGGGCACGGCCATTCCCGCCGTGCCGGACGGGTTCGCCAAGTTGGAGACCAAGCGCGGGACGTTCATTTACGACCCGGCCAGGCACAGCGCGGCGTCGCTGTCAGCAGCGGTGGCGAACGACACCATTGGCGACGCGCTGGGTTACGGCATCAGCCGCAAGCCGGCCACCGGCAGCGAGGTCGGCGCGGTGGTGTTGCGCGACGCGCACGGGCGCGAGAAGCTGGGCGTGGTGACGGACCGCCGGAGTTTCCGCGACGTCGTGGCCGCCGTGCAACGGCTCGCCGATACCGGTGACACCATCAGCGTCGAGCGCGGGCAGCGGTTGATTGGCGACCGGCTTGGCGCGACGGCGGAACATCGGCCGCAGCGGGTGTTTAACGACGCCGACCTGAACCGGCTGGCGCAGGAGTGGCAGGCGAATTTTGCGAAAATCGCCCCGGGGCTGGCGAAGCAATTCCGCTTGGAAGTGGCGTCGTTGGCGGAATTGCAGGAGGTCCTGCGCAACCACGGCGAACCGGTGAAGCGGATGTCGTCCAACATTCAGGCGGCGGTGGACGCCCGCAATAATATTTTCTAGTTGGTGGCGGGGCAGTTGTTGAACGACAACCGTCATATTTCGGTGTTGAATTTGCAACTCGAGATGGCGCCCCGGTATGGG
>JAISDC010000156.1 GCA_031265105.1 Verrucomicrobiales bacterium | reverse complement strand
CCGTCATGCGCAAGCTCCTCATTCACCTCAATGCTAACCTCCAACACCACCCGTTGCCCCCTCCCAAAACCGCCCAATAATTTATTTTCACAACACAGTTGCTCTTCGAGAGGGGAATTGAAAACTTGCAGTGTATGAAAAGAAACAAACCCAAATAACCGAAAGAAAAAAATGCACCACCAAGACACGAAGGCACGAAGGTTTTTTTACCGGGAGACCACGGAGTTCATTGAGAGCTAATTAAAAAACTCTCCAGGTTCTCCATGAACTCCCTGTAAAAATCCTTCGTGCCTTCGTGTCTTGGTGGTGAAAAAAATAGAAAGAATAAAACCCATGAAAACCAACCTAATCAAAACCCTGCTCGCCACCGGCGTGTTGACGTGCAGCGTCCTTAGTCAAGGTCACGCCCAGTCCTACAACGATTACGGCACCTACAACGGCCAAAAATTCTACGGCAAACAGGCCACCATCCTCGCCCAAAGCAGCAGCGCCACCTTCATGTTCGAGGGCGGCTTCACCGTCTATAGCAGCACCCTCCACACTTGGACCAGCCTCTCCTCGGCGGAAATAGGCTACCATACCACCGACCTGAACCCCATCGTCACGACCAGCGCCACCACCGTCACCTCCGTGCTCGCCTGGGGCGGTACCCTCAACGGTCAGGGCGGCGACCCGTTCGGTGTGTACAACCCCGACCCTAGCCCCGCCACCAGCGGCACCTTCTACGCCGGCACCTACAACGGACTGGGCACCAGTGCACTGTGGACTTATAATGGCCCCGGTAAAGCTTGGACCGACCACGGTCCCTTCGGCGCCCCCTACGGTGCCGCCACCACGAAAGGTGAGGCGGGTGACCTCGCCAACTACGTCTTCATCTCCGGTCTCACCGGCACTTGGAGCGGCTCCTATGGGCAAAACACCAACATCGCCATCTATCCCTACCAGAATGGCCCCGACACTGGTGAATACCAAGTCATCATCGAGGCCACCGGTAACTCCGCCAATGTCGCCGTGGACGGTTCAGGCAATGTCTATTACGCGGAGTACGCCAGAAGTGGCCCCACCTACCTGCATAAATGGGATGTCGGGGACGTGGTAGAAGCCATTGAGAACGGCACCCACCTCACCTATGCCAATGCTGCCACCCTCTGCACCTTGCCCGGCCCCGGCAACGGCATCACCGCTGACACCGGCGGCAATGTCTTCTTCTCTACCGGCGGCTCCAACGCCGGCATCTACATGTGGAATGTTTCCACTGGCAGCGGTGCCGGCCCTAACTACATCAAGGTCGCTGCCGTGAACTCCGGCTCTCCCGGCGACCTTGATTCCGAAGGCGATGTCGTCAGCGGCACCGGCTTCCTCTACGCCGGTACCACCAGATTCGGCGGCAGCGACTTCACCATCATCACCCTCGGCACTCCCCTCCCGCAACCCGCCGCCGCCAGAACCGCTGTCGCCGCCGCCCCCGCCAAAATCAAGTTGAACGCCGCCGAGTCCGCCTACGTCCGCAAAGTGCGGCAACAATATCAGGCCGACCCGTCCGACCCCAGCTTGGGCAACCGTGAAATGCGTATCATTATCGGCGGCTCTGACAGCATCATCCTCAGCGACGAGTAAACACCAACAAAGAAAAATAAAACCACAAATATGCACCCTATCCTCAACCGTCATTCCGAGCGAGCCACCCGCTCCTTCGGCTCCGCTCAGGATGACGGCAGGAAGGGGCTAGGATTAAACATATGAAGCGTCCACTATTATTATTCATCACCCTCCTGCTACCGCTCGGCATCACCCAAGCGGCAACCAGAACGTGGATTGCCAACGAACCCGGCGACTGGTATGACACCGCCAACTGGAATGGCGGCAACTTGCCAGCCGCCGCCGATACCCTTGCCGTCACCGGCACCGGCACTATCATCCGATACAGCGGTACTTCGGAAATCTCGTACGGGCCTCTGGCGGGTGGCGCCTCAATGCTCATCCAAGGTGACGCCTTCCACTTGGTTACCAATGCCGTTTCTGTACCCATTGGAAATACCGCCGGGAGCGTGGCAACCCTGACCTTGGCCGAAAGTGGTTCACTTAAGGCTACTCCAAGTATCTATATCGCCTCCGTTGCAAACTCAGCCGGCATCGTCACGGTCAAGGACAACGCCCGTATTGACGCCAAGAATTTTTACGTCAACTATCACACCGGTACCGGCACCCTACTGGTCTCTGGCAGCGGTTTGATTACCACCACTGCGGTTTTCTCCTTCGGTGGTCTCAACAACGGCGCAAACTTCGGCACCGCCACCACTACCCTCCAAGACCACGCCGCCATCCGGGCGGACGGCCAAGTCTTCTTCGGCTCCGGCACCAACATCCTCAACATTGAGAGTGACCAAGTGAAAATCACCAAACTGGACGGCTCCACCCCTGCCGTCATTCTGGGGGTTGGCAATTTGTCTAGAGGCACCCCCCGCCACGACATCAACTTCAACCACAGCGGCACTCTGACCTTTGACAACCAAATCATCGAAGGTACATATGAAGCCGTGTGGTTCGAGGACAACGAAACTTATCGGCAAGAGCTTGTCGCAAACTCCAACAACTCCATAGCCATCCACGCCATCAGCGGCGTCACCAAACTCACCGCTACCAATATCTACAGCCGCGGCACCACCGTCAGCGACGGCGCCACCCTCATCGCCGCCCATAAGTACGCCCTCGGCGTCGGCGACGTCACCATCGAGGCCGACAGCACCCTCAAACTCGCCCTCGACGCCCCCGCCATCCAAACCTTCAGCAGCCTCAGCGAGGACGGCGACACCTTCGTCATCGGCGGCGACCTCACCGTCCACGGCCTACTCAGCCTCGGCCTCGGCGACACCGTGGACATCGGCGGCAGCCTGCTCCTCGACGGCGGCCTCGAAATCCGCTTCACCGACAGCGCCGACCTCGACGCCTTGACCTCCCTTGACAGCATCTTCACCGTCAGCGGCGACACGGATTTGACCGGTCTAGGCAACATCACCGCCACCGACGGCGTGGAAACCTACACCACCACCTTCACCGAAAACGGCACCCTGGGCGCCTGGGAAACCCAACCCATCCCCGAACCCTCCACCTGGTTCCTGCTCGGCGCGGGCCTGGGCGGCCTGGCGCTGTTCGTCATCCGCCGCCGGCGTGAGGACAACCTGGAGATATGAGTTAACCCGACATGCGCGCCACCCTACATCGTCAGCCGCCGCCCGCCCCTCTTGCCAAGGGGCGGCGGTGCTGTCGGTGGAGTGTCAAAAAAGGGGCGAAGGGATTTTTTTTACAGGGAGCACATGGAGATTATTTTTTAAAAAACCTCCGTGAACTCCATGATCTCCCTGTAAAAAAATTGCTTCATTATTTACGGCAGCGAAAAACGCTGAACTACCCCGTCGCTCCGCGCCACCCCTTCACGGAAGGGGAATTGCTGACGCGGAAACAATCCCCGCTGACCGTGCTTCCCGCGTCAGCAAATTCCCCTTCCGTGAAAGGGTGGCCGCGGAGCGGACGGGGTAGTTCAGCGTTAGTTTGGAGTTTTGAAATTGGAAATTGGGATTTACTTGGCGTTTGGAATTTGGAATTTGGAGTTTCCCCCCAACGGGATATTTCAGCGTTAGCGGGATACTGCTGGCCGGGGGAAAATTCCCAACCAACACCCGCCTCACGCGGCGACGCTCTCCTCATACAACGTGTCGGGGCAAATATCAATCGCGCCGCCCGCCCAGTGAACGGTGCCGTGGTAGGCGGTGACCGCGTTGAACACCGCCGCGTCGCGCAACGCCTTGAACACGCCGAAATCCAGCAACGGCTTCACGTCGTAGCGGCGCACCTCGCCGTTGGTGAACGTCAGCCGCAGCGTGTAACCGGCCTCCGGCTCGACGCCGGTGACGCGGGGATTGCGGGGCTGCCTGACGGTGTTCATAACTTAACGCAACGGTTCGATGTTGACCGGTTCCTTGCCGGTTTTGGCCAGTTCCCAGTCGGTGAGCAAATCCTCGCGGCGCATATCCACCCAAGTCTGCACCATGCGGAGCTTGCGGGCGTTCATGCCGCCGGCCAGCACATCCCCGTTCTCAATCGCCATGACCGCTTCTTCGCCTTGGTAAATGGCGTGAATATGCGGCAGATGATGCTGCTGGACATCATTGTAATACATATAAATGACAATCCCGTAAAACATCGAAATAGCAGGCATAACGCCGCTGACCCTAACCGTGGCGCGGGACGTTGGCAAGGACAAAGCGGTTTTCCCGCGCCAGCAACTCCCTGGTGGGGAAAATTCCAAGCTCCAAAATCCAAACCAACGCAACTCCTAAAGCCGCAATTACACGCGGCTTCCAATGGCCTGAGCGAAGCGAATCAAAACTACCCCGGCGCTCCGCGCCACCCCTTCACGGCAGGGGAATTGCTGACGCGGAAACAATCTCCGCTGACCGTGCTTCCCACGCCAACGAATTCCCCTTCCTCGCGGAAGGAAAACGGCAGCGGCGTGTGGTTGCCGCTTAATAATTCCCCTTCCTCGCGGAAGGAAAACGGCAGCGGCAATTCCCCTCTCGTAGAGGGGTGTCGGCGGAGCCGATGGGGTGTTTCAGCGTTCGGCCTCCCCCGCGACAGGGAACTTTCCCCCGCGACAGGGGAAGCCTCCCCCGTGACAAGTAAGGTCTTCCCCACGACAAGTAAGGTCTTCCCCGTGACAAGTAAAGTCTTCCCCGTGACAAGTAAGCCCTTCCTCGCGACAAGTAAAGTCTTCCCCGCGGCAGGGAAACCCTCCCCCGCGACGGGAAGAGGGGTTACAAACAATTGGTGCCGGCCCGTCGCGGACTCGCAAAGAACTACCGGACCACTCTCCGGTGCAAGTCGCGCGGGCCGGCATCTTCTTTTTCCAAAAACTCCGCGCCTCCGCAGTGAACCGGTACCAGCCACCAATAACCACCCTATGAAAAAACCTATGAAAACTCTAACCTTGACCCTGGCCGCCCTCCTCACCCTCGCCGTCACTATCAGCGCCCAACCCATCGCCATCCCGGACCCCCCCAACCCCGCCACCGGCCCCAACGGCGGCGGCGTCGGCAGCGACGGCCTGCCGAACGCGTTCAACGAACCCGTCCCCGGCTTCATCGGCCCCGCCGGCGACGGCAAAGCCGCCTACCTATACCCCGAAAATTATCTCAACCCCATCTTCGTCGGCTGGGCCACCGGCGTCGTCCCAGGCTCATACCGGCCCTCCAACGGCGTCGCCCAACGCTGGCAAGTCCCCAGCCGCGCCCTCGGCCCCGTCTCCGGCGACATCATGGACATCGTCACCCTCGGCGAACTCTTCCTGCCCTACAACGTGACCGTCAACGGCCTCACCATACGCGCCCCCGAAGCGGGCCAACGCCCCCCCTACGTTGACGGCGACCGCAACTACAAACCCTACAGCGGCGACCCCGCCGACCTGACCGACGGCTGGGACTTCGTCGGCTACGACCAACCCGGCACCATCACGCTGAGCTTCGCCTCCCCCATCGTCAACGGCAGCGGCGCCGACTTCGTCGTCTTTGAAAACGCCTTCGTCGCCAACGAGGCCAAACCCGAGGTCGGCATCGTCGCCGGCGGCGTCTTCGCCGAACTCGCCTACGTCGAAGTCTCCACCGACAACATCCACTTCGCCCGCTTCCCCTCCGTCTCCCTCACCGCCGGCCCCGCCAACAGCTACGGCAACATCGACCCGAGCAATGTTTACAACCTCGCCGGCGCCAGTTGCAACGGCTACGGCGAAAGTTGGGGCACCTCCTTCAACCTCGACGACCTGCTCGCCGACCCCGACGCGCTGGCGCTCATCGCAGACGGCTACCTGGACCTCGACAACATCATCTACATCAAAATCATCGACATCCCCGGCTGCGGCTACTACACCGACAGCCTCGGCAACCCCATCTACGACGCCTGGAGCACCGTCGGCAGCGGCGGCTTCGACCTCGACGCCATCGGCGTCCTGCACAACCGCGAGAGCGAATACGGCGAACACGTCGCCACCGCCGCCACCACCGCGTTATCGCTATCACTGTCGCAATCGCTGACCATGAGTGTCCAGCCCATCCCGGAACCCTCGACTTGGGCGCTGTTGTTCATATCAACAGTGGGCCTGCTATTAGCAGTGAAATTCCAAACTCCAAAATTCAAATTCCAAGTAACTTCCAAATCTCAATGACGAAATCTCAAAAAAATACCGCTAACGCCCGCGGTAACGACGAATGGAAATTTCAAATCCCAAAACATCCGCAGTCTGCGTCAGCGGCCTCTGTTTGGGATTTTGAATTTCGATATTGGAGTTTAATTGGATTTTGGAACTTGGAGTTTGGAATTTAAGCCTATGCGCCATGCCTTCACCCTAATAGAACTACTCGTCAGCACCACCATCATCGCCGTCCTGATCACCCTGGGCTGCGCCGGCTACCAGCGCGTCATGATCAGCGCCTACGCCACCGTCAGCGTCAACAACCTGCGCCAGCTCACCATCGCCAACAACGACTACGCCGTTGACCATGAACACTACGCCCCCGCCTCCAACGCCGGCGACAACTGGTATTGGTGCGGCAAACAAGTCGGCGCCGAATACGATCCCACCAAAGGCTTCCTCGCCGACTACCTCGGCAAAGACCGCCGCGTCACCGCCGACCCGTTGTTCGTGCGCCAACTCAAAAGCCAGGGCAAAGTCAGCAGCTTCTCCCTCGGTTGCGGCGGCTACGGCTACAACACCTACCTCGGCGGCATGGGCAACTGGGTTTGGAGCGCCGAATACAGCGACTGGATCTCCGCCCCCATGAGCGTCGGCCAAGTGCGGAAACTGGCCACCACCGTCATGTTCGGCACCACCGCGCTGGCCAAAGCCAAAGGCGTGCAGGAATATCCGTTCCTCGTCCCCCCCTACTGGACGGACGACGAGGGCAACCCCAGCCGCTTCCTCGGCCGCCCCACGCCCAGCCTGCACTTCCGCTTCAACGGCAAAGCGCTGGTCAGTTGGTGCGACGGCCACGTCAGCTACGAAAAAATGGAAGACCGCGCCGCCGGCTACAACCCCTACGGCGGCAGCGCCGATCAAAACGACCTGGGCTGGTTCGGCCCCGACGAAAACAACGGCTACTGGAATCCGAGCAATTAGCAATTAATAGTTAACCGCGGAGACGCAGAGACGCGGAGATTCTTTTTGTAAACCACGAAGGCACAAAGGCACGAAGGGAGGCTTTTTTTAAATCAAACTTCGTGCCTTCGTGTCTTCGTGGTAAATATGCATCTCTCCGCGTCTCTGCGTCTCCGCGGTGAACACTTTTGTCCGCCAAAGTTTACACGGCCAAGACTGCGCCGACCGGCGCGCCGGGGTAGGCTCGCCGGATGCGATTTTTTCCGCGTGCATGGCTGGCGTGCGGCTGGCTGGCGCTGACGGTGTGTCACGCCTGGGCATTGCTGCCGCCCAAGGTCGTCGTCCCGCCAAATGAGACCGACCCCGCCGCTGCCGCTGACCGTGACCGGACGGCCATCATCGGCTGCTGGAACCTGGAGTGGTTTCCCGGACGCGACCCGCGCGGCGCTGACCCTCGGCGGGCGCTGGAACAGGTCGCCGGCGTCCGGCAAATCCTCGCCGCGCGACGGCCCGCCGTGCTGTTCGCCTGCGAGGTGCGCGGCCTGGCCGAGTTGCGCCGCTTCAAACGCGCTTACCCGTTCCGCGCCTGCACCGAGTTTCCGCGACCCGCCGGCGATGACCAGTCGCTGCCCAACCAGGGACTCGCCATCCTCAGCCGCCGCCCGTGGGCGGAAATCTGGGCGCTGGATTTCAGCGGCCTGCCCGCCGCGCCCAACCGTCCGGCGCGCGGCCTGCTCGGCGTCAAATTCGCGCCGCGCGGCCGGCCGCCGCTGACGCTGTACGGCGTACACCTCAAAAGTAATTTCGGCGACCCCGCCGCCAATCGTGCCAAGCGCGCGGCGGCCATCGATTATCTCGAATGGGACTGGCGGCGGCGCGGCCTCGACCCCGCCCGCGACCGCATCGTCATCCTCGGCGACTTCAACAGCAGCGTCCACGACCCGGTGTTTGCCCGCGACCAGACCTTGCGCCGCCTGTTCGCGCTCGGTTTCACCGACGCCGCTGACGGTCTGCCCGCGGACCGGCGCGTCACCATTCCCGCCAGCGGCGAGGGGTACCCTGACAATGATTTCGACCACATTCTGGTGTCCCCGGCCCTGCGGGCGCTGACCGTCACCCCGCCGCCGTGGGTGACCATCGTCCCCGTCCCGTTCACCGTCAGCGACCACTATCCGCTGTTCCTTGACGCCGATGTGTGGTTTTGAACTGCTATTGCGGAGGTAGTTCAGCGTTAACAGAAATCCAGCACAAAATTCCAAACTCCAAAATCCAATTAAATCTCAATACCCAACTTCAAAACTCCCAAACAACACTGAACAGCAAGCGCGCTATTACACGCGCGCTCACTGGACTCCCGCAACACTCCGTCGCGCCGCGCCACCCTTCTACGAGCCGGGAATTAGCGCCTGGGAACGCCGAGCGTCTGCTCGGCAAGTTCACCTTGGGAGGAAAGCAGCCGAGTGGACGCTCGGCGCTCCCAGGGTTTTTAGCCCCGAAGGGGCGACGCATAACAGCCTAGGGCAACGCCCTAGATAGTGTAGTCATGAGATCAGTGAATTATCTGTACATTGGCTGACGCGGGTGATAAGCTGAGTGGATGAGAGCAGACTATCATCGACATGACATTAGTGAGCGGGTATGGGCGAT
>JAISDC010000153.1 GCA_031265105.1 Verrucomicrobiales bacterium | reverse complement strand
GAGGGTTTCCCGTGCTGGGATGAGCAAGGGCTGTGGGATATCCAGGTGCCCGGCTCGTGGAAAAGCCAGTTTCAGGAATTGAAATGGTACGACGGCCACGCGGTGTATTTGAAACAGTTTGACGCGCCGCAATTGCCCGCTGACCATGAGGCGTTCCTGTGTTTCGACGGCGCGTTGTACACCGCCGAGGTCATTTTCAACGGCCACCGGCTCGCGGTGCATGACTGGGGCTACTCGGCGTTCCAGGTGCGCGTCACGGAAGTGTTGCGCGAACACAACGAGCTGTTCGTCCTGGTCGAGAACCTGCTCAAGCACGACCGCGTGCCCGGCGAAATCGAGGACTGGATGAACGACGGCGGCCTGATCAACGGCGTCAAGCTGATTTACGTGCCGGTCACGCACATCGAAAACTTCCGCACCAGCACCCGGCTCGCCGCTGACAGTGCGGTGATTGACGTGGAGATTTTCCTCGCCGCGCGCGACGCCAGCGCCAGCGAGGAAGTCACCGTCAGCGTGCCGGAGTTGAACTTGACCGGCAAGGTCATCGTCAGCGCCGGCCAATCCGCGCACGTCACCCTCAGCGTCCCGCGCGGCCAAATCCGCCTGTGGTCGCCGGCCGACCCGAAGTTGTACCGCACGGAATTGAAAACGCGCTTTGAGACCATCAGCGACGACATCGGCTACCGCGAACTCAAGACCGCGGGCCGGCAAATCCTGCTCAACGGCGAACCCATCCGGCTCTACGGCGTCTGCATGCACTCCGAGTTCCCCAAGACCGGCCGCACCGCCACGCCGGAGGCGCTGGAAAAACTCGTCGCCGTCGCCAAGGACCTCGGCATCAATTTCCTCCGTTGCGCCCACTATCCCTACGCGGAAATCTTCGGCCGCGCGCTGGACAAGGCCGGCATCCTGTGGTGGGAAGAAGTGCCCGCCTACTGGATGTTCCACATGCGCGAGGAATACATGACGCGCCTCGCCACCGGCATGTTGGAGGAAACCATCCGCCGCGACTGGAACCGCGCCAGCCTCGCCATGTGGTCGGTCAGCAACGAATGCTGCTGGCGCAACCCGGAAAACCCGCAGGAGGAAAACTACGCCTACTGGCGCAAGGCCGCCGCGCTCGTCCGTCGGCTCGACCCCTCGCGTCTGCTGACTTGCGCCGAGGCGCAGAACCTCACCAGCGCCAACACCACCTGGGACCCGTCGAAGGGCGACCTGTTGTCGCTCGGCGCCGGCGGCACCGAGGATAAAACCTTCCGCCCCATGCACAGCGACGAATTTTACCACCTGTTCGACGTGCTCGCCGGCAACTGCTACGTCGGCAAACCGGGCGACGAACGGGAGCACTACGCGCGCTACGTGAAATTGTTCCTGCCCTATAACAAACCGCTGATGTTGAGCGAATTTGGCTCGCAGTCGCTGTATGGCGACACTTCGCCCGACGACCGCCTCGGCAGCGCGCAACGGCACATCACCATGATTGAGGCCGCTTACCATGTGTTCGAGGAACTGCCGGAGCTGACCGGCTACGCGCCGTGGGTGCTCGCTGACGGTCGCGCGCCGATTCACTGGTCTTGGTATAACAAGGGCACCGGCCTGTTCCGCTTCGGTTTTCTGAACGAGGAGTGGCAGCCGAAGCCGGTGTACGCCACGCTGAAAAACTGCATCGCCAAACTGAAGCAACATTTCACCCGCTGACCCTGGCGGCACAAACTTATGCAACGACTCATCCTCCTACTCGCCGCCGGCCTGTCACTCGCCGCCGTCGCGCGCGCGGACGTGAAACTGCCCGCCATTTTCGGCGACCACATGGTACTCCAACAGGATATTAAAATCCCCGTCTGGGGCCAGGCCGACCCCGGCGAGGAAGTCACCGTCAGCTTCGCGGGGCAAACCCTCAAGACCAAGGCCGCTGACGATGGCAAGTGGCGCGTCAACCTCGAAAAAATCGCCACCAACAGCGTCGGCCAGACGCTGACGGTGACCGGCAACAACCAGGTCAAGTTCGACGATGTCGTGGTCGGCGAGGTCTGGATTGGCTCCGGGCAGTCGAACATGGAGTTCACGCTGACCAACGCCCACAACGCCGCCACGGAAATCCCCGCCGCCAACGACCAACTCCTGCGCCTCTACCTGGTCGAGCGCCAGCGTTCGCCCCGGCCGCTCGGCGACCTGCAAAAACCCTCGGCATGGCAGGTATGCACCCCCGACAGCGCGCGCGGCTTCTCCGCCGTCGCCTACTTCTTCGCCAAGGAACTGCGCGGCCACCTTCAGCGCCCGGTCGGCATGATTGCCGCCTCCTGGGGCGGGTCGGGCTGCGAGTCGTGGATTAGCCAGGATGTCGTGTTCAACCTCGACGCCAGCGGCAAGCAATGGCAGCGGGAATTCGAGGACTACCTCGCCACCTACGACCAGCGCGCCGCCGCCTATCCCGCCCTCAAGGAAAAATACGACGCCGACCTCAAGCAATGGCAGACCGAAGTGGAGCAGAGCGAGGACTTCAAGGCGCAGAACAAAGCCTGGTACCTCGCCGCCACACAAGCCCGCAAGGAAAACCAAGCCGACCCGCCGCGCCCCGTCCCCGCGCGGCCCCGGCCCGTCGAACCGCGCGACCCCGCCGCCGAGGTCCGCGTCGGCTTCCTGTTCAACGGCATGATTGCGCCGCTCATCCCCTACGCCATCCGCGGCGCCATCTGGTACCAGGGCGAGTCCAACGTCGGCGGCGCCCACCGCTACCTCATGACCTCCACCGCGCTCATCAAAGACTGGCGCGCGCGCTGGAGCGAGGGCGACTTCCCGTTCCTCTTCGTCCAACTGGCCAATCACAAAATGCCGGTCAACGAATTGCTCCAGACCGCCAACGACTGGCCGCGCCTCCGCGAGGCGCAACTACAAACCCTCGCCGCCCTGCCCAACACCGGCATGGCCACGGCCATCGACCTCGGCGACGCCATCGACATCCACCCCAGGGACAAAGCCGACGTCGGCCACCGCCTCGCCCTCGCCGCCCGCAAAATCGCCTACGGCGAAAACCTCGTCGATTCCGGCCCGCTCTATAAATCCATGCAAATCGACGGCAACAAAATCCGCGTCACCTTCAGCGACCTCGGCAGCGGCCTCGCCATCGGCGTCCCCCCGTGGGTCTCGAAGGGCGAGATTCCCCCCGTCGCGGACGAGTTGCAGGGCTTCGCCATCGCCGGCGCGGACAAAAAATTCGTCTGGGCCAAAGCGCGCATCGAGGGCGACGCCGTCATCGTCTGGAGCGACGAAGTGCCCGCCCCCGTCGCCGTCCGCTACGGCTGGGCCAACAATCCCGTCCTCAATCTTTACAACAAAGAAAAACTCCCCGCCTCGCCGTTCCGCACGGATAAGTGGGAGTGAGTAAAGCAAAGTTCAAAATGCAAAACGCAAAATTGGCAGCAAATTCCCCTCTCGAAGAGCAACTGTGTTGTGAAAATAAATTATTGGGCGGTTTTGGGAGGGGGCAACGGGTGGTGTTGGAGGTTAGCATTGAGGTGAATGAGGAGCTTGCGCATGACGG
>JAISDC010000135.1 GCA_031265105.1 Verrucomicrobiales bacterium | reverse complement strand
ACCGACGGTGCCAGAGCCGAGTTAGGCGGCGGCCTCATCTGGCAACTCGACACCAACAACCAACTCCACCTCGACTACGAAGCCTCCTTCGGCGACAAGTACGACAAACCCTGGGGCCTAACCGCCGGCTACCGCCACCAGTTCTAACAGCACATTCAACGTAGAGACGCGGAGGCGCGGAGGTTTGTTTGAAAAAAACAGCCTTCGTGCCTTTGTGTCTTAGTGGTGAAATTTTTCCCGCGCCTCCGCGGCCGGAGTTTTGCGATTTGAATTTTGCGTTTGGCCCGGTATATTGGCCCCATGTACCGACGGTTATTGCTGATGCTGGGATTGGTTGGGCTGGGAATCTGCGGTGCCGCGCCGCGAGCGCCGGGGGTTGCGGCCGGCCAGACCGAATCTGGCGGCGGTGACCAGCCGGAGTTTTCCCCGGAATTTCGGCAGACCTACGAAAGGGCGGTGCAGGCTTTTAATAAAAACGATTTTGACGAAACCTTGCGACAACTGGACTTGGCGGACCGCTTCCAGCCGACGGTCACGACCGCGCAAAACCTGCGCGGGGCGGTGTATGTGCGGCAAAAGAAATACGCGGCGGCCCAGCAGGTTTTTGCCGAATTGTGCCGGCGGGATGCCGACAACGTGATGGCGGTGTTCAATCTGGGAGAAACTTATTTTCTGCAAAAAAATTACGCCGCGGCGGCCCGCCATTTCCAGGATTTCGTTGCCAGGAGCAAGACGCAGCAATCGCTGGGGGTGTACAAGGTGTTCTTGTGCGACCTGATGACCGGTCGGGAGGACGCGGTGCGGAAAATCCTGGATGACGCCAAGGCCAGTCCCGCCGATCCGCTGTACTATTATCTGCACGCGGCTTACCGATTCAAGCAGGGGCAGCCGAACGAGGCGCGCGGTTACCTGACTTCCGCGTTTCAGATTTATCCGGGCCAGCTCAACGCGGCCTTTGTTGATTCGCTGATTGAACTGGGTTTTGTCAACGCCAGCGATCTGAAGACCGCCCAAGGCGCGCCCGCTCCCGTGCGGTCGGACGAACCGGGAACGCTGCCGGTGATCGCCACTCCCGCGCCGCCAGCCGCCACGGTACCGGACATTTCCGGCCTGGAACAACTGTTGCCGAGTCTGGAACGCCCCGCCAAGGGACAGGAACAAAATCAATAATCCGGCCCGCGCCCGGTTGGCGGCCAATGGCGCAGGATTTCCTCGCAGATTTGCGCCGTGTTTTTGTGGCGGATGGGCACCACCAGATCCGCTTGCTCGTAAAAAGGCGCGCGCGCTTGCAATAATTCGGCAATGCGGGCCTGCGGATCGGCGGTGTGCAGGAGCGGCCGGTGCTGGTCGCGCGCGGTGCGTTCGAACAGCAACTCGGCGTCCGCTTGCAGATACACGACCAGGCCGCGCTGCCACAGTTGCTCGCGATTGGCGCTGTTCATCACCGCGCCGCCGCCGGTGGCAATCACCGCGGGCTTGGTCTCGCTTGCGGCCTTGCAGATCATTTCATGTTCCAGTTCGCGAAAACGCGCCTCGCCAAACTGGCGGAAAATCTCCGTGATGGATTTGCGCATCTGCGCCTCGACCATCCAGTCCGTGTCGAAATAGGGCAGGTCGGTCAGCGTCGCGAGTTGCCGCCCGACGCTGCTCTTGCCCGAACCCATCAGGCCGATGAGGACAATGTGCAGTTTCGTGATTTCCATGATAGAGAGATGCTAAAACTCAAAACGCAAAACTCAAAGCGTAAAACCACAACTTAAAACGCGAAACCCGCTCCCGCTGCCCGGCAATCGCGCCAGCTTATTTTTGCGCTTGGCGTTGTAGTTTTGAGTTTTGAGATTTGCGATTTGAGTTATACTGCCAGCCCATGAGCAGCATCTTCGGCCAGCTTTTCCGAGTCAGCACCTGGGGCGAGTCGCACGGCGGCGGCGTGGGCGTGGTGGTGGACGGCTGCCCGTCGCGGGTGCCGCTGACGGTGGGGAATATCCAGGCGGAGTTGGACCGTCGCCGGCCCGGCCAGAGCAAAATTGTCACCCCGCGCAACGAGGCCGACCAGTGCGAGATTCTTTCCGGCGTATTTCAGGGCCAAACGCTGGGCACGCCAATCGCGATTATGGTGCGCAACCGGGACGCGCGGCCTGAGGCTTACACCGAAATGCGCACCATGTTCCGTCCCTCGCACGCCGATTTCACTTACCAGGGCAAATACGGCATCCGCGACTGGGCCGGCGGCGGGCGGGCCTCCGCGCGCGAGACCATCGGCCGCGTCGCCGCCGCCGCGGTGGCCAGGCAATATTTCAAGCGGGCGTTGCCGAAGCTGGAAGTGGTCGCCTATGTCAAGCAAGTACACAAACTGGTTGCTGACGTTGACCCGGCGAAAGTTTCCGCCCGCGCAATCGAGAGCAACATCGTCCGCTGGCCCGACGCTGACACTGCGCCGCGGGTTATTCGCTTGATAGAGCAAGCGCGCGCTGACGGTGACTCGGTCGGCGGTATCATTGAATGTGTCATCCGCCACGTGCCGGTCGGCCTCGGCGAACCCGTCTTCGACCGCATGGAGGCCGATCTCGGCAAGGCGATGCTGAGTCTGCCCGCCAGCAAGGGATTTGAAATCGGCTCCGGTTTCGCCTGCGCGACGCTCAAGGGCAGCGAGCACAACGACGAGTTCTATCTGCAAAAGGGCCGCGTGCGCACCCGCACCAACCGCAGCGGCGGCGTACAGGGCGGCATCACCAACGGCGAGGACATCGTGTTCCGTGTCGCCTTCAAGCCGGTGGCCACGCTCAGCCGGGCGCAAAAAACCGTCACCGTCAGCGGTAACAGTGCCACGCTAAAGGCGCGGGGACGCCACGATCCCTGCGTCCTCCCGCGCGCCGTGCCGATGGTCGAGGCGATGGCGCGGTTGGTACTCGTTGACCATTTCCTGCGCCAAAAGGCGATTAGTTAGCGAATTCACCGCAGAGACGCGGAGACGCGGAGTTTTTTTGTTTTTTAAGTTTTAAACCAGAAAACCTCCGCGTCTCCGCGCCTCTGCGGTTAAATTCTTTAAAATTTTTCTTGCACAATACCTGCCGTTCTATTACACATAGTACACCATGTTGCCTTTTACCGTTAACGTCCGGTTGAACGCGCCGGTCTATGAACAGATTATTTTTTCTGTCAAAAAGGCCGTGTTGTCGGGACATCTCCAAGCCGGCGACCCGTTTCCCTCCGTGCGGCAGCTCAGCCTCGAATGCCGCGTCAATCCGAACACCGCGCACAAAGTCGTCGCCGCGCTGACCGTGGAGGGATTTCTCAACGTCCGGCCTGGCATCGGCACCGTCGTCGCGCTGCCGGAGGGTGTCAACCGCCAGCGGCAGCGGCAGTTGTTGCAGGATGACTTGGAGCGACTGGTGGTGGAGGCGAAACACCTCAACGTCAGCGAGGAACTTTTAATGCAAACCCTGAAAAAACATTGGAACAAAATCGGAGACCTGCCATGAACGAAACCCCGGTGATCATTGAAAACCTGCGCCGCCGCTACGGGCGGCTCGACGCCGTCAGCGGGCTGTCGCTGACCGTGCCGCGCGGCTCCATCCTCGCGCTGGTCGGTCCGAACGGCGCGGGCAAGACGACGACGCTGAAGGTGACGGTGAATTTGCTGCGCCCCAGCGCGGGACGAGCAACCGTGCTCGGCAAGGATTCGCGCCGGTTGAACTGGCGTGATTTCCAGCGCATCGGTTATGTCTCCGAGAATCAGCGGCTGCCGGAGTTCATGACGGTGCGGCAATTCCTCAACTTTTGCCAAACGCTGTATCCGGCGTGGGACGCGGCGTTTGCCGGGGAGTTGCGGCGGCAATTCGACCTCGCTGACGATGACCGGCTGCTGGGGCATTTGTCGCGCGGGATGCGGATGAAGGCGGCGCTGCTGTCGTCGCTGGCGTACCGGCCGCGGCTGCTGGTGCTGGACGAGCCGTTCAGCGGGCTGGACGCGGTGGTGCGCGAGGAGGTGTCGCGGGCGATTTTGCAATTCGTGCGCGACGAGGACTGGACGATACTCATCACCTCGCACGACATTGACGAAATCGAACGGCTCGCCGACCGTGTGGCCATCATGCGGGAAGGGGCGCTGACGGTGAACGAGAGCGTCGAGTCGCTGCAAGCGCGGTTCCGCCGCGTGCAAGTCACGCTGCCCGCCGCCGCGCCGCTGACGGTGGGCTGGCCCAGGGAATTTCTGCGCGTCGAGCAAAACGGCGCGCGGCTGGCGTTCATCACCAGCGCCTATGAATCGGATGAAAAATTGCGCACCGCGCTCCCCGCCAACAGCCAGGTCGAGTCGCTGACGATGCCGCTGCGGGAGATTTACATCGCCTTGAACCAAACCAACTAACCGGGGCCGAGTATGAATATTATTA
This sequence comes from Verrucomicrobiales bacterium, assembly GCA_031265105.1. GTDB lineage: Bacteria > Verrucomicrobiota > Verrucomicrobiia > Methylacidiphilales > JAAUTS01 > JAIRPN01. Next base: position 5,662 of record JAISDC010000135.1, on the reverse strand, counting down.
TTGAATTATTGAAAAAGGATTTGCTGAAATTCCGCTGGCTGCTGCTGTTGTGGCTGGCGCTGATAGTGACATGGCACGCCGCGCTGTTTGTGCTTAATGCTGAGAATTTCAAGACTGTTTATGCCAGTGTTTCCGTGCTACAAGTATTGGCAATATTATTTCTGCCCGTGCTCACGCTGCTAGTCGTGCAGGCCGACGCCGCTGCCGGTGGCACGGCATTTTGGCTGACACGACCTCTGCCACCATGGAAAATTCTGGCGAGCAAGACACTGCTGCTGCTGTCGCTGATGGTGCCACTGGCGGTGGCGGTATTTATTAGCACAATGGCGCTGTTCCAGTCATCAGCGGCGGACGCTTGGCACAAGACGCTGAATACGGTGCAACTATGGTTTTGGCTTATGCCACTTTACGCATTGGTCGCGGCGGTGACGCGCAATTTTTCCGTGGCGTTTGGCACGTTATTGGCGCTGATAGTGGCGTTTTTTGCCAGCGCGACAATTTTCAGTGAAAACCGAATATATTTTTATTTGTGGTGGGTACCGATTGCAGCGGTTCCGCTGACGGGTGTGATTGTTCAATATTACACGCGCCGCGCATGGCTCACTGTCAGCGGTTGTGTGTTGGCGGCGGTTATTACCACCGTGGTTCATCCGCCGTCGCCTTTTCCTGAAAAACAGCGCGGAGTGGAAAAAGAGCCTGAATTCGCGGAGCAAATCGCCGTGAAAAATATCAGTGTCAACGCCCGTGATGAAAACGTCATTGTCAGCGGTGAATTTGATATGCCGGAGCATCGAGAATTTGAATGGAAAAATTTTCCCCTGACTTTTAATGCCGCTAACGGTGGGGCGGTGACATTGTTAAACGCCCGGATTTCCATGCACGGTCAGCGGGAGAAAATAATGAAATTCAGTTTTACGTTGCGACCTGTTGAATTAAAAAGGCTCGGCAAAAAAAGCGGCACATTAAGAATACACGTTGGCGGCAGGTTTTTTCATTACGAGCCGCTGACGGTGGTGCCGTTGGATGGCAAGCGGTGGATGGTGGTTGAAGGCACAAGAATTACCGCCGCCAGACTGAGTGACGACGCTGACGTTGACACAGTGGCCCGGTTATTATTTTTCGGTGCTTTGACGGACATCGTAGCGCGCGCCAGGGAAGAAACTCATTTGTATCAGTATGCTTTATGCAGAGCGGATGACGGCCCGGAAATCACGCTTCAAGCTCACGCTGGGTATGGCATGTCAGATTTTACTTTATGCGCTCAGTTGTTCCAACTGCGCACACGTGAACCATTGCCCCAAACATTGGACGACTATTCAGTCCGCATCAGCCGGCGGGTATATAACCGCAAGGAAATTTCTGGCACTACCATAGAAATTCCCCATTTCACCGCCAGCGGCACGGCACCGGCAGCGGCGGAAAAACTTTGAACAATCGCGGTGATTCGGGTAACAAGGATTGTGGACAAAATCTTTTCTCCTGATTCCTTGGCCGAACTCACTGGCAGCGGGGCGTTATACGGTGTTATCGGGTTTCCCGTGCGGCATTCGTTGTCGCCGGCCATGCACGCGGCGGCGTTCGCGCGGTGCAAGCTCGACGCGCGGTATGTCGCCGTCGAGCTGCCGCCGGAGCAACTGGCGCCGACGGTGACGCGCATGAAGGCGCTGCCGTTCGCCGGTTGGAATTGCACGCTGCCGCACAAAATCGCGTTGGCCGGGCTGGTGGACGAACTCGCTGACAGTGCGCGACAACTCGGCGGCGTCAACACGGTGCTCAACGACCGCGGGCGGTTGGTCGGCTTCAACACCGACGGCGAGGGCTGGGTGCGGGCGTTGCGCGAGGAGTTCTCGCTGGATGTGCGCGACCTGCGCGTGATGATTCTCGGCGCGGGCGGCGCGGGCCGGGCGCTGGCGAAGCAGGCGGCGCTGGAGCGTTGCGAGAAGCTGGTGCTGGTGAATCGCACGGAGGCGACGGCGCGGGAATTGGCGTCATCGTTAGCGCCATATTTTGACACGCAAAAGCTGCTGGGCGCGGACGCGCGGCTGAAGGTGACGCCGTGGGACGAGGCGTTAATCGCCAGGGAACTGGACCAGATCGACCTGCTGGTGAACGCCACCTCAATCGGCCTGAAGCCAGGCGACCCGGCGGCGCTGCCGGCGCGGATTTTGCAGCCGCATTTGTGCGTGTACGACACGATTTACCGTCCGGCGAAGACCAAGTTATTATCCGCCGCCGAGGAAGCCGGCGCGCGCGCGGCCAACGGGCTGAGCATGTTGTTGCATCAGGGGGCGTTGTCGTTTGAGATCTGGACGGGGCAACAGGCGCCGCTGACGGTGATGAAGGCAGCTTTGCGAAAAGCTGTTGCCGGTTAGCTTCATTAACGTAAAGACGCAAAGGCACAAAGAATTTTCTTATTAAAAAAACCAATCAAAAAATCTTTGCGCCTTCGTGCCTTTGCGTTAATGAAGCTTTTTTTAATATGATGGACTATCGCGAAATCATTCTGCATTGGCTGTTTCCACTGTGCGTGGGCGCGTGCGTCGGTTCGTTTCTGAATGTTTGCATTTACCGGATTCCGCTGGGGAAATCAGTCGTCGCGCCCGGGTCGCATTGCGCGGCGTGCGGGGCGGCGATTCCGTGGTGGCGCAATCTGCCGGTGCTGTCGTGGTTCGTCCTGCGCGGGCGGGCGGCGTGTTGCGGGACGCGAATCGACTTCCGCTACGCGCTGGTCGAGGCGCTGACGGCGGCGCTGACGGTGACGTTGTGGCGGTACTACGCGGCGACGCCGGTGCTGGCGGTGATTTACCTGACATTCACGGCGGCGCTGATCGTGGCGACATTCATTGACCTGGATTATTTCATCATCCCCGACCGCATCACGCTTGGCGCCTGCGTCGCGGGGCTGGCACTGTCAGTGGCGGTGCCGGAATTGCACGGCGCGGCGTCATGGTCGGCGGGCTTGCTGCGCGGCGCGCTCGGACTGGTGTGCGGCGGCGGGCTGTTGCTGGCGGTGGCGCTGCTGGGGCGGCTGATTTTTCGCCGGGAGGCGATGGGGCTGGGCGATGTGAAGTTGCTGGCCGGCATGGGGGCGTTGCTGGGCTGGCAGTCGGTGTTGTTTATCATCGCGGTGTCGTCATTAATCGGCTCGGTCTTTGGCCTCGGCTGGATGCTGGTCAACGGCTTCCGCCGCGGCCTCAAGATTCCGTTCGGGCCGTACCTGGCGCTGGCCGCGCTGCTGTGGCTGCTGGGCGGCAGCCAGTGGATGGCGCGGTATCTGGCGTATCTGGCCGGGCGGTAAATTCCGGCTTCAAAAATCTGAATTCCCGCCTAGGTTGATTTTGTGACCAAGGTTTTAAATCAATTGACGGCGCGGTTGCTCGACTCGTATGCGGAAATCGGCGCCATTAATCACATTGACGGCGTGAATTTGCCGGACCAGCAGACCGTCGCCAATCTCACCCACCAGTTGCTGCAATTGCTGTTCCCCGGCTATTTCCAGCAACTCACCGTCAGCGACGGCGGCCTGGCGGGGAAAATCAACGCGGCGCTCGACGACATTGCGGCGCAGTTGCGGCCTGAAATCCAGAAAAGCCTCGACTACGCGCCGCCCGCCGACGCTGACGTTGACCGGCTGGACACGGCGGCGCAAACACTGACCTGCGAATTTCTGGGCCGCCTGCCGCGAGTGCGCGAGATTTTGGTGACTGACGTGGAGGCCGCTTACGATGGCGACCCGGCGGCGACCGGGCTGGACGAAATCATTCTGGCGTATCCCGGCCTGGAAGCCATCGCGGTACAGCGGTTGGCACACGAGTTGCAAAAACTGAAAATCGCGCTGATTCCGCGCATGATGACCGAGTGGGCGCACTCGCGCACCGGCATCGACATTCATCCCGGCGCGGAAATCGGCGCGCATTTTTTCATCGACCACGGCACCGGCGTGGTGATTGGCGAGACCACCAGCATCGGCAACCGGGTAAAGATTTATCACGGCGTCACGCTCGGCGCGAAGTCCACCTCCGGCGGGCAGGAGTTGCGCGGAGCCAAGCGGCACCCGACGATTGAGGACGACGTGACGATTTATCCGGGCGCGACGATTCTCGGCGGCCGGACGGTAATCGGCGCGGATAGCACCGTCGGCGGCAACGTCTTTTTACTCAACAGCGTGCCGCCGCACAGCCTGGTGTATTACGAGGAAGGCGCGGTGCTGGTGAAGGGCAAGTCGGCGGCGACGATGGAGTTTGAGCAGGGCGGCGGCATCTAGCCGAGCGACAGCCAGCGGCCGAGCGCGAACCAGACCGCCATGACGAGAATCACGGTCAGCGGGCGCCGGCAGGAAACCGGCTGACTGTCGCCTTGCAACGGCACCACGCGGGCGAGGATGAACGCCAGCGCCAGCCAGCCGAGATAATATTGCCACGGCGCGGCACCGTGTTCCCAGGTCCAGTAAAACTTCACCCGCGTGGCGAACGGTTCCAGCAGCCAGCCCACCGTCAGCGCCGAGATAGCGGTTAGGAACGCGACCATGCGCGCGTCGAACAACGGCAGCGCGCGATGCCAGACCAGGTAGCATCCGCCGATCAGGCTCCACCACAGCAGCGGCACCGCCAGCGGCAGCGCGCGGGCGATGAGCGGCCCCAGCATCGGCGTGTAAGTCAGTCGCAAGTACGAGGCACCGAACCAGCAGGCCACGCCGCTGACGGCGCTGACGATGAGCAACGCGAGCAGGGCTGGCCGCCAGCCGACATGCGCCGCGGCCTCAAACAGCACCACCGCGGCGGCCAGCGCGAAGAAGGTGAAATCCGCCCACACCGTCAGCGCGGGCCACGGCGCGGCGTGAATTTTCACGACGCTGATGATGAGTTCCAGCGCGGCGCAGGCGAGGAAGAGGTGCCAGCAGGTGTTGCGGATGACGCGATTCATGACGGGCACTATACACCACGCCGCCGGCGAAAAGCAATCGGTCGCCAGTCGTCGCGTCTCAGGTGACGGAGAAAATTTCACCACTAAGGCACCAAGGCTGCTTTTTCAAACAAACCTTCGTGCCTTGGTGTCTTTGTGGTGCAAACGGTTTTTAGAACTGATGACGGTAGCCGGCGGTTAGGCCCCAGGGTTTGTCGTACTTGTCGCCGAAGGAGGCTTCGTAGTCGAGGTGGAGTTGGTTGTTGGTGTCAAGTTGCCAGATGATACCGCCGCCTAACTCGGCTCTGGCACCGTCAGTGTTGGCGCGGGTGTGTTGGTAGCCGTTGCGCAGGGTGCCGCCGCTGCTGATGGTTTCGACGCCGCTGATTTTGATGTAGGGTTGTAACGCGCCGCCGTTGGCAAGTTTTATACTGCGACCGAAGAGGCTGCCGAGGCGGAGTTGTAGGGCGTCGAGGTCTTGGGCGCTGATGGTCATCGGGCCGGCGGTGTAATTCTCGGCGAGGATGTGGAGGTAGTTCACTTGGAACTGGGGTTCGACAAACCAGCCGTCTTGGAAGGTGAACTTGTTACCGATCTCAATGCTGCCGCCGATATTCACGTCGCTGTAGCTAGCGGTGAGTTGGGTGTTGCCGTAGGGGGCTTTCAAATCGTTGTTGACACTGGCAGCCTTGAAAGTGGCATCTATATAGAAGCCGCTGGTGTGTAACCAAGTGGCGTAGAGGCCGCCGTAGTAGGAGTT
>JAISDC010000132.1 GCA_031265105.1 Verrucomicrobiales bacterium | reverse complement strand
CGCATGTTGCTGGCCCGCGTCTTCCAGGAGCATGGCGGCCAGGCCGATGCCGTCGCCCGGATCTCCATCGACATGCGCCCGGCCTACCGCCAGAGCGCGGCGCAATGGTTCGGCCGGGCCGAGGTGGTCTTTGACAAGTTCCACGTCATCCATGCTCAAGGAAACCCGCTGGCTGTGGTTGAAAAATCCCGACAACCTGACTCTTCACCAGCAGCGGCGGCTCAGCCGTATCGACTCGCACAGCCTGTGGACCGCCAAAGCCTACCGGATGCGCCTGGCCTTGCAGCTGCCGATGGTCAGGGTCGCCCAATTGGTCGAAAGCCATCTCCCCGGCATCCTCGCCCATTGGTCCGCCAAGGTCACCAACGCCTTCCTCGAGGGCCTTAACCGCCGCTGCTCCGCCACCAGGCACAAGGCCCGCGGTTACCGTTCCACCAGATACTTCATCACCTTGCGCTACTTCACCGCCGCCAAACTAAAAATTCCTCCCCAGGCAAACTTTCCCCTTGCCAAGCCTGCCGTTCCACGGTAAATTTTGAGGAAACGAATATTTATTTACATATCAATTGCAATCTGCTTATATGAATAAGCATAAGTAATGGAAATGATTTTGATTGAGGTTGGAAATCACTTTACCTAACGCTTTCCTCAGTTGCATTAAAAGGCAGTTAGATCGGAGTGCTTCATGGCAAACCAAAATATTTTTAAAGATGCTAACTAAATAGAATGAAAAGAATCAATTCCTTATTGTTGCTGGGGCTGTGCAGTTTGAACGTGATCGGCGCGTCTTTACCCGAAGAAATCGAGAATCCGGAGGTTCTTGGTATTAATAAACAGCCTTGGCATGCGACCTTGATGCCGTACGCCGATCTTCAGCAGGCTTTAGCGGCACGACGAGCCGATTCTTCGTTTGCCCATTCATTAAATGGCATGTGGAAATTCAATTGGGCGCCTCGTCCAGAGGATCGTCCAGTTGATTTTTACAAGCCAGATTTTAACATTAGTGATTGGAAAGAGATTCCTGTGCCCTCCAACTGGCAGATACAGGGATATGGCACGCCATTTTATCGCAACCGTGGTTATACTTTCAAAAAAGACTGGCCACATGTGATGAGTGAGCCGTCCAAAGATTTTACTGCTTATAAGGAAAGGAACCCGGTGGGAAGTTATCGCCGGGATTTTGAGGTTCCTAAGGAGTGGGACGGGAGAAGGATCTTGTTGAGTTTTGATGGGGTTGATTCGGCATTTTTCCTGTGGATCAACGGCCAAAAGGTGGGGTATTCCACCAACTCGCGCAATCCTGCGGAGTTCGATGTCACGTCGTTTGTGGTCAGGGGTAAACACAATACAGTGGCAGTAGCGGTCTATCAGTATAGTTCGGGTTCGTATGTTGAGGATCAGGATATGTGGCGCTTGTCCGGCATCTTCCGCAATGTGACGTTGTGGTCCGCGCCGAAAGTGCATATCCGTGATTTTAGCATCGTGACTGATCTTGATGCACAATGCCAGGATGCCGTATTGAAAATTTCAGCCAAAATTCATAATTACAAAAATAATCCTACCGAAGCAAATACACTTGCAGTTACCTTGTATGATGCTGCTGGCAAGCCGGTGCCGCAAGCAGTTGTCAACATAAAGGTACCCAAACTTGATGCCAACAGTGAGGTCGCCGTTAGCGGGGAAATTCCGGTGGCCGATCCGAAAAAGTGGAGCGCTGAAATTCCTAATTTGTATACGGCGGTGCTGGAATTACAAAATAGCGGGAATCCGATTGAATACCTATCTTCGCGTGTCGGATTTCGAAAGATTGAAATTAAAGGACGGGTTTTTACTGTCAATGGTATCCCGATCAAATTAAAAGGTGTTAACCGTTGTGAAAATTGGCCAGACACCGGTCATTATATCAGTGAGGAGCACATGATTGAGGATATCAAGTTGATTAAACAGGCGAATTGTAATCATGTCCGCACTTCTCATTACACTAATGACCCTCGTTGGTATGAACTTTGTGATGAATATGGTTTGTATTTGGTGGCGGAGGCTAACGTGGAGTCGCATGGTTTACGCAACAGGCTTACCAGTGAGCCTCTCATGGAAAAATCCATTGTTGACCGGAATATTGCCAATGTTGAAAACCTTAAAAACCATCCGTCGGTAATTATATGGTCACTTGGTAATGAATCGAGCGGTGGCTCAAACTTCCATGCGGCTCTTAAGGTTGTCAAAAAAATGGATCCTACACGTCCGACACATTACGAACCATTTATTAGGGTTAAAAATGAGGAGAATCCGGCAGATATTGATAGCAGGATGTATGCCCGAGTTGAAGAAGTGCAACGTTATGGTGCTGATGTGAATAAAACTAAACCATTTTACGTGTGCGAATTTGCCCACGCAATGTTCAATTCCATGGGTGCGCTAGGCGATTATAACGATGTGTTTGATGCTTATCCGTCAGTACTGGGAGGGGCCATTTGGGAATGGGAAGATCAGGGGATCTGGAATCGGCGCGATCCCAACCGTCAATATTTGGCTTATGGTGGCGGATTTGAGGAGTATCCAAATGATAAATATTTTATTCATAAGGGGGTGGTGTTTTCAGACCGTTCGCCCAAACCGCATTTTCCTGAAGTTAAGCGTGTTTTTCAGTGGATCGGACTTAAGGCTGATGATTTGACGCAAGGACGGATTAAAATTAAAAACAAATACTCTTTTAATAATTTAAACAAATATACTGCAACATGGAACATGACCGAAGATGGTGTGGTAATCCAACGGGAAAAATTACCGGTTATTGACTTAGCTCCCGGCCAAGAAACCGGCATTACCGTGCCTTGGAAAAAAATTCAACCGAAGGCCGGTGCGGAATATTATCTTAATCTTGCCTTTAGCCTTACAAAAGATGAATTGTGGGCAAAATCCGGTTATGAAATAGCTAATGGCCAATTTAAATTACCGTATCAAATTCCCGCCACAGTCATAAATGTTCAGAGCCTGCCGAAAATCAAATTAACAGAAGTGGATGGTAAGCCTACAGTGATCGGCAATGATTTTCGTCTGCAATTTAGCAAGGATACCGGCAGCATGACGGAATTGAGCCAGGGCGGTGTTAATTTGTTGTTGCCCGGCGGTGGGGCCAGTCTGTATTTATGGCGAGCCGAACATCGCAATGATGATGGTTATGCGTCGGCTGATTGGCAACGATCCGGCTTGGACAGGTTGAAACCAAGAGTATTGTTTTTTGAAGCAAAGCAAAGTAGTCCCAACAGTGTGCAAATTAATGTCACGGTACAGCACCTTGGTGAGAATTGGTTTTCTGCAACCCACCAAATGGCCTATGTGGTGTATGGAGACGGCACGGTCCGTGTGAATAATGCCGTTACCTTTAATGGTGCGCGTTTTGTTTTGGCGCGCATCGGCGTTCGTTTTTTATTGGATAAACAGTTGAACAATTTGGAATATTTTGCGCGTGGACCGATGGAAAATTATTCTGATCGCAAACTGGGTTCTGATTTGGGGCGTTATTCCAGTACGGTTGCCCAACAATTGACGCCATATTCAAAACCAATGGAATGCGGAAATCACGAGGATTTACGTTGGCTGACTTTAACGGGAAAAAATATGCCGTTACTACAAGTCGGGGCGCTAAACGCACCTATGCAGTTTTCGGCCTTGCCTTATCGTGATGAGGAATTGAATCCTGCGGAGTACTTGGTGGACTTGCCGGCCAGTAACGCTACTGTGCTGTGTTTGGCAGCTAAAACACTTGGCGTCGGCAGTTCCAGTTGCGGGCCAAGACCATCGGTACAAGATTTGATCTTTACGGATCCGACCTCATTTTCATATGTATTACGGCTACTGCCGTCGGGTAAAAATCATGATGCGGCAGCGCACAGTTTGCCGCCCGTCAATAACGGCGGGCCCATACTTATTGAACGAAATGCTCAAGATCAAGTGTATTTCGGCCAGGCGGAATCCGTGGAATATTCTTTTGATGACCGGCAGTGGGTGTCCTACAAAGATCCGATAGTGGTGTCGCGTAGCGGGCTATTGTACTTGCGCCAGGGCGATTATGCGACTGCCGTGCCGGTGTCCGCGACAATTGATCGTAGTAAATGGAAAGTTGTAGCTAGCAGCTTTCAAGCGAATGAAGGGGAACCGCGTAATATCCTGGATGGAAATCTCGCGACGTATTGGCATACACAATATTCGCCGTTGACCGCCCCTCCTCATTATATCGTGGTTGATATGGGACAGGAACTTAAGTTGAAAACACTGATTCTGATCCCACGCAAAGACAAGGAGAATGGCAGGCTACGAGAGTGCGAGGTCTATTTTAGCAATGACGGGAAAAGTTGGGGCAAACCGGTACTGAAGGAGAATTTTGATAATAGTGCTGCCGCGAAATACTTGGATTTAGGGCAACCGTTAACGACCAGATATATCAAAGTATTGGCGTTGCGGACTTACGGACCCGAACCCGATTCCTTGACGTGTCTATCGGAATTGAATGTTCTTTTAGCTGATTGATGAGGTACTTCATCTTAAATGAAAATATTTCCAACATTATTTATGATTAAAAAATCCTCTATGGCAATCAATACCGCTAATAACGGGACCGCATGAATTGAACCTTAAAAGAAAATAAACCATTATTATGAACACATACTCCATCGCACAAGAATGTTACGCCGCCCTCGGCGTTGACACCGAACAAGCCCTCCGCACACTAACCGCGATTCCGCTCTCACTGCATTGCTGGCAGGGAGACGATGTTGGCGGCTTTGAACGAATCGGCACGGAACTCGGCGGCGGCCTGGCTGTGACCGGCAATTATCCCGGCAAGGCGCGCAGCATTGATGAATTGCGGCGGGATCTGGAAAAGGCGCTAACGCTGATCCCCGGCAGGCATCGCCTGAACCTGCACGCCTGTTACGCCGACCTTAACGGTCGCAAGATTGACCGCGACAAATATACGGTGCGGGAATTCCAAAGCTGGATTGACTGGGCCAAATCGCAAAAACTCGGTATGGATTTCAACCCGACCTGCTTCAGTCATCCGCTCGCCAACGACGGCTTCACCCTGAGTCACGCCAATCGTGAAATCCGCCAATTCTGGATTAATCATTGCATCGCCAGTCGCCGCATCGGCGCGGAAATCGGCCGCCAGCTCGGCACTCCCTGCGTCACCAACATCTGGATTCCCGACGGCAGCAAGGACCTGCCCGCCGACCGCCTTGCCCCGCGCCAACGGCTGGCCGAATCGCTCGACCTCATCTTTAACGAACCTTTGGACACTAACCACCATCTCGACGCCGTGGAAAGCAAGCTGTTCGGCATTGGCTCGGAATCCTATGTGGTCGGCTCGCACGAATTCTACCTCGGCTACGCGGTAAAAAACCAAAAGCTGCTCTGCCTCGACGCCGGACATTTTCATCCGACCGAATCCATCGCCGACAAAATCAGCGCGGTATTGCAGTTTGTGCCGGAAATCTTGCTACACGTCAGCCGCGGCGTGCGCTGGGACAGCGATCATGTGGTCATTCTCGACGACGCCACCAAGACTATCATGCAGGAACTCGTGCGCGGCGATTTCATTCCCCGCACCCATATCGGCCTCGATTTCTTCGACGCCAGTATCAACCGCCTCGCCGCTTGGATCATCGGCACCCGCGCCACGCAACAAGCCTTGCTGTTAGCGTTGCTGGAACCGGCCCAAAAATTGCGCGACGCGGAAAATGCCCGGGATTACACCTCACGGTTAGCATTGCTGGAAGCCGGCAAAAGCCTGCCCTTCGGCGCGGTGTGGGAAGAATTTTGCCGCCGTCAAAACGTACCGCATGACTACGCATGGCTGGCAGAGGTCAAAGCCTACGAAAATGACGTCTTAGCCAAACGCTAATGACAAATGACATTATTACTTGGATAAATACGTTTGGATATAATCAGTCTCGCCTTCCTTGATAGAGGAGAGGCGAATGACCTTCTCCTTGAAAGCCGAGCCATGAATAATTGAGTTTTGGCGATGCGGAAGTTCTCCTAAAAAGGAGCGATATGGCACGCAAAGGACATAGTGAAGAGCAAATTATCTACGCACTAAAACGGATTGAAGGAGGGTAAAAAGGGTTGGAAGTCTGCCGTGAAATGGGCATTAGCGAACAGACCTTGTATAATTGGAAACGCAAATATGGCGGAATGGGAGTGGGTGAATTGCGGCGGCTGTATACAAAATTTTTCTAAGTACTAATTTTCAACAGGTTGCGACTCGTTGGAAAATTCATTCACTCTTTGGTAAAAACAACTGGAAATCTTGGCAACCACGCCAACTGTACCATCTTGTCAAGCAGTCTTTTTTATCTTTTGGGTATGCCGAAGCTACTCACTCTAATCCCAATTAGCGTCACCAAGCCGAATCATTTCGATGAATTTGTTCTGCACTTGCGCCAGCTTGGCCGCAGTGAGAAAACTATCACGGAATACGTTCGCTACCTGAAAAATTACTCCGCTTATTTGAACGGATTTGGCTTCGCTTTGCCGTCACGAGCAGCGTGGCTACAGTGGCAGGTCAGCCCCCAACAAAAGCGACTGGCCGGCTATGCGGTGCGGGCTTATCAGGAGTTTCTTGCTCAAATTTTAGGCGAACCTGAGCGGGATTTCGGCGTGCCCAAGCGCCTGCCGCCACCGCCACACCCCAATCCCCAGCCGCTGGACCATCCCGACCAACTGGTCCGGCGATTGAGCATGACCGCCAAGCAAACCTTGACTCATGATGCCGGACTTTCCGTGCGAGTTTTTATTCATGCTTTGCGTGAACTTGGCATTCGGCGTAGTGAAGCTGGCGGCATCGGCTGGAATGACATCAACTGGCGCGAACGCTCAATATTAATTCGCGGCAAGGGCGGCAAATCCCGCACGCTACCGCTCAGCCGGAAGCTCTGCAAGCGATTCGCACTACTGCGTCGCCGCAGCGTCATTAATCCGTGGATTGGCGGGCGCGGGCAGGTTTTGAATGCCAAGGGGCTGGCCGACTTGTTGAAAAAAGTCGCCGTTCACGCCGGGGTGCCAACCCTCAAGTGCCACGCCTTCCGTACCACCCGCCTGACTGAAATCGGCAACTCCTTAAACTTTAACCCGCTGCTTTACCAGGCCTTCAGCGGCCATGCCGATTTGTCCACCGCCAGATACTACGTGCGCCCCGCCCTGGAGCGGATGCGCACCATGCTGAATTGTCGGTAAATTCCAGAGGCTGACACCAACCTTCAACACTCCTCGCAACTAACTCCCTAAAAATCAGGTTGGTCGAACAGGAAGACCGGCTTTGATGACCATGCTGTGCGTCAGCGTCTTCAGCACGGTTTTATTTGCGCTGTCAGTGATTCACATTCATATCCACAAAGTCAGTTTTTGAGGGAGGGATCAAGGTTAGGCCACATTGGGGCAGTCAGGAAAAATGGTTCCCCATCAGAATCGGGTGGAAGATAAAGCATCTGTCCAGAGCGACCGGGCATTGCTCCATTTGATTTATCCAAGCTGCCAGACCTGAGTTTATCGTGGAAAAACCACTCTGTCGTTTGCTTGTCCTGCGGTTTGAACGTGACGCGATTCATAGGAGGCCTTAAAAATTCAGGATTGCCATGCTTCAAATCGGCCACCGATTGAGTGCTTAAAGCCAGCAGCAGGTCGCCAGTTTGAATATCCGCCATCGACAAGCCGCCGGCCAATGGTACCTCATCAATGATAATACTGGTTATTTTGCGGATGGTCGATTCGTTGCCCCGAAGCTGTCTGGCAAGCCATATGATTTGGTCAATTTTCAACAGTAACGGCATGGTGGCCAAACCGCCGAAATACACGAGGCCAACCGGGGAATCTTGTAATTCCGCAACGGGCATGTTGGCAAACAAGTTCCAGTCCCAGAACGAACGCCGGGTCCACTTGGCGTAGAAAAACAACTTGTCCTGATGGTCGCGGTTCACCTTGCCGTCAAAGTAGAGAACCGTTCTCTCTTTCGCGAGGTCTTGGATGGCGAGACTCATTAAAAATTCCGATTTGCCGGAACCGCCGTCCCCCAACACCAAGGTCGGGTGGGCGCGCAGGGAGTCGGGCACAAACAAAGGACAGTTTGATTGCAGTTGTCGTCCAAAGCTGGTGTAGGACGCCGGGGTGTGGGGCGATGATAATACCATGCCCTGCGTTATGCTGCTGGCGCCCATGCCCCGCCACCGAGAGACTGGTAAACTCGCAGGGGCAAAACACGGACAGTGACGAGGCAGACCTGAGCGGCCCGGCGCGGTCTTTTTTATCCGCCAGCCAGCATGTGCCTTTCCGTATATCCGCCGCGCCCAACCACGCAGCTATCTTTCGGCGTGAAATCAATCCCACGACCGATCAACCTTGACCATCTCCGTCCCGGCAAGCATGTCTGGGTCAAAAAAATTCATTATCACCATTGGCGTCCGGTGCCCCCCGGCTATGAGGTCAAGGGTTATGTCATCAACAGCGAGTTGTTGCCCCAGGTGCTTTATGTGGCTTACTACTGGCGCAGGCGGGACACCGTCGCTGACAGTGAGGAATTGACGAGCATCTTTCGCACCTCAACCATCATCGGCCACACGGGTCACGTCATTCACACGCTGAACTCGGATTATGAAGTTCACGACCTGGGAGAACCGACTGACAAGCCGAAGCTGCCAGCACTGTTGAAACAGCTTTGGCTTCAGCAATACGGCAACTAACCCATCGGTCACCGTCAGCGGGACGCTTGGCGTTGCCGCTACAGTAATGAAAGGAATCCTTTTATGAAAATCCCCAAACTTAGTCTCATCGGCCTGTGCACGGCGGCCATCGGTCTGGCCGTCGCCGCCTGGTGGTGGCGGGAGCGCTGGACTTTAGATCACGCACTGCAATTAACCGAATTCATCCACTTGGCGGGCAAGTGCGTGTGGTTGTTGCGGCCGCACCATCAGCGGCGGTTGCCACGGGTTGCTCGTCGGAAATAATCCCGAATTTTGACTCCTTATCTTGCCTCGTATGAATAACTCACTGGAAAAATTTTGGCTGGAACAAGCTCAAACTTGGGAACTGACGGAACCGGAACGCGAGAGGTCACCGTCAGCGCCGCTGGAACCATTCGCCACCGCCAGCCAGCGGGCGGCGGTGCCGCGGCTGGAACAATTGTATCAAGCCGGAATGCGAAACCTGAACTTCGGCGGCATCAAACCGCGCACCAAGCCGCTGCTGGTGGGGCCGTCGGGCTGCGGCAAGAGTGCCGCGGTACGGTTGCTGGCCGGCAAACTCGGATTGGAGACGCTGAGCGTGAACGCCGGTTCCTGGATTGTGTACGGGGCCAAACAAGACCAATACACCCTGACGGGCATCCGCGACTTCGTCCACCATCAGTGGGAGCGGGGCGGACTGATTTTCATTGACGAGATTGACAAGGCGGTGCCGCGCGACGGGGCGCCACTGGAACACTGGAGTTTGTCGGTCTTTACCGAACTGCTGGCCGCGCGAGACGGAGCAGCATCTGGCCGAATTGCGCCAACACCACGCCGCCTCACTGTCAGCGGCGGGCTTGAGCAAGCCGGTGCAAAAACTGCACGACCACTGCTACCACGCCCGCTTGCAATATGACTGGCTTATCCGACGGCCCTGATGCCAGTAACCACCGGCCAAATAACCGTGCTGGTTCTTCACTGGTCATGGTCTTTTCAGGGTCATTTTCAGAGTCATCAGGGTCATGCTTGGCCCTGAACGGGAAAGTCACTTCTGGAAACTCGATGAAAGATTGAAAATCGAGCGGTCATAAGCGCGTGGGTTGCGCGGCATGGAGCGGCGTCAGATGTCGGATTGCAGTTCACATTGCCAGCGCGCGAATTTTTCTTGCAAGCCGAATTGGCACAGTACGAGGCTCAATTTATCCAAGTCAAAACTGCCAGGCGCGCAGAAAAACTGGGCGACGCGCAGTATTGTAGTTGAAAGCCATGGCGCGTCAACAGGCCGCTGACGGTGTAATTGTTTCACCGTCAGCGGTGCTCCTATCTTGCCATCCATGACTCCAAATATTATCAAACTGCCGTTGCGAAATTTTCTGTTCGCGTCGGATTTGCATCTCAACCACAGTCACCCGCAAGTCTTCACGGATACCTTGGAACACTGGGATTACGACGCGCTGGTGATTGCCGGGGATATTGGCAGCGCTGACAGTGCGGCGGCTTATTTGCGGCAAATCCACGCGGCCATTGGCGTGCCGCTGTTGTTCGTGCTGGGGAACCATGATTATTACCATGCTCATTCCGTCGGAGCAGTCCGACAACAGATTGACGCCGAGTTCGGGACGCTGCCGGTGCTGCGGTTGAACGGTACGCAAATCATCGAGTTGTCATCGTCAGCGGCACTGGTCGGCGTGGACGGCTGGGCGGATGGTCGCGCCGGTAGCGGGGAACATTCCGCGATGCGGCTGAACGACAGCTTTTACATCGGCGACTTGTGTCGGGCGGCCAATCTGGGAGACCGTCACTTGTTCGCCAAGATGCGCCAACTCGCTGACGCTGACACTGCGACGTTGAAACCGGCGCTGTTGGTGGCTTTGGCACAATACGAAACGGTTTACGTGTTGACCCATGTGCCGCCGCTGACGGTGACTTGTCGTTACCTTGGCAATCCCTCGGAGCCGGACGCTTTGCCGTTCTTCTGCAACTTCGGCTTGGGTGAGGAACTGCAACGCCTGGCCAAACTTCATCCGCAACGGCAAATCAAGGTACTCTGCGGCCACACCCACGACCGCTGCCACTGGCGGCGGGACAACCTGGAAGTCTGGGTGGCCGGGGCCGAGTACGGGTATCCCGCCGCTGAAAAAATCTTCAACCTCAGATAATTTATGCACCTCGTTACCACGCAATATCTCCCTGCCAAACGCCTGTTATTCTGCTCCGACCTGCACTTGGACTGGCGTCCGACGGAACAGTTCCTCGCCACATTACAACCGCATGACTACGACTTGCTGCTCATCGCCGGTGACATCGGCCTGGGCAAGGACGTTCATGAAAAACTCGCCGAAATCCTGGCCGGCATCGGTAAGCCCATCGTCAGCGTGCTGGGCAACCACGACTTTTACGGTTCCAGCTTCGAGAAAGTGAACGAGCGGATGCTCAAAAGATTTCCACTCGGCAACGGATGGATGATCAGGCTGGACGGCAGCCAAGTACTCCAGTTGTCATCGTCAGCGGCCTTGATTGGGGTGGATGGTTGGGGTGACGGCATCGCCGGTTACGGCTTATCCAGCAGCGCGGTCATGCAGGATTGGATTGACATCCGCGAGCTTCGTAAGGCTAGGCGCGAGGAAAAACTTTTCGCTTACCTGCGTCACCTGGGTTGTCGCTCCGCCCAGCAACTGGAATCGGCGTTGACGCTGACCTTGAAAAACTTCGAGCAAGTTCTCGTTCTGACCCACGTCCCGCCTTTTCCCGAAGCCTGCCTCTTCGCCGCTGACCATGACCGTGACAACCTGCTGCCATTCTACTGTAATACCGCCCTCGGTCATCTTCTGCGCCAGGCCGCTGACCATCACCCCTGTCAACAAATCACCGTCCTCTGCGGCCACACTCATCATTCCGCAGGCTGCGACATCGTGCCAAACCTACGTGTCCTCGTCGCCGCCGCTGAATATGGCCACCCGCAGCCGAGCCGATTGTTAAAAATCTGAACAACTTGGCCGCCCGCTGGCAGTGAAGGCAACCGCTGCCAATGGTCGTGCCCCGTTCCACTTCTTCAGGTCGAAAGCAAAGCTGAAATTCTTGGAGCTATTCGCCGGATATTTTCACGCAATGCTGCCGCTTGCGGTGAGTAAGCGATGACCAGTTCACGGGTTAACAAATTGACGCGGTCTGTCTCAATAATTGCGAACCGCTCCTTCGAGATTTCGGCAATTGCGGGAAGTGGCAGCACGGCGGCCAAATCAGCATTCTCAATCGCCGACACCAACAAGCTGAAATTCTCGGCCCACAATCGAATATCCAGTTTTACGTTCAATTTCGCAGCGAGCGCGAGAATGCCTTTTGCCAGGATTCCATCGCCAGTCAGAAGGGCGAACGGAATTTTTTGTAGTAGCTGAAAACCGGCGGCAGTTCGTCCGGGCAGCAATTTGCGCGGAACGACCAAGGCATAGTCCAGTGAGCCACAAGACCGCACGATCAATGAATTGTCCACCGCTTCCCTGCGGATGATGGCTAGGTCAATACGCCCGGACTTGAGGTCTTTGACGGATTGAAGTGTCGGTCGCGTCACAAATTCAAACCGGGCCGCCGTCGCCATATTCTGCAATTCCGCAATGCGTGGCATAATGACCCAGCGTAAGATGCTTTCCCCCGCGCCGATGCGAACCGCCTTTTCCCCGGTTGCGCCTGCCATCAATTCTTCAATGGAATGGAAATATCCCTGTGTAAGCAGGGCGACTTTACGGCCGTTTTCCGTCAACTTTACTGTTTTACCAACGCGTTCCAGCAATTTCATCCCGAAAAAGTCTTCCAATTCCTTTGCCTGTCGGCTGAATTGGCTTTGGCGAGTTGGGTTCCCCTTGGCCGCCAAAACAATGGAACCGGCTTCGGCAATTTTACAAAATGTCCGAAGTCGCTCAATGGTGAACCCGTTAACGGCGGAATTAAAGTCCATAAATATGACTATAAAATCATATTTAACCGTTATATTTGCATATTTAAGCAAAACTAATCATAGTAAGCTTATGGTATGAGACTTGAAGATTTGAAAGTGAACAGTGTGGTTCTGGGCATTCTCCCAAATTCCATCGTCACCGTTACCAAAAATGAAATTCTGACCAATTTGAATCGTCCCGACGCTTTTATTCTCGCCATCGTGTCAGTGGTGTCAGGCGTTGCGGAAACCCCCGCTTATTTGCGGCAACCGTTCACTCAGGAACCCGAATTTGGCATCGCCAGTGTGAGCTTCAAGCTAGCGGAATTGTTGGAGAAAGCCGCCGCGCAACAGGCTAAAATACAAAATGGATAACCGCTTATGTCCGTCACCGCTAAAATCAATAAGGCTTTGCTCGATTGGAGTAAGGATGAGCTTTACCCGTGGCAACATGCAGCCCTCCGCCGCATCCTCACGAAAGGCGCGTTATCAGAGCAGGACAAGGCGGACATTTACCAGCGTGCACAGTTCGACCACGATTTCATACCGCCTCCAAGCAATTTGCCAGACCATTAGGGAAGGAATCAATCGCGAGAAACGGGATGCGACAACCTTGCAGACAAAGATTGCTTCTATCACTATTGCTCTGAACGCGGACGCGATTGTGCTCATTCAACAGCAGATGACGGAAGTGAACACGTACGAGCAAGCATATCAAGCCGCCGTGAAGCTGGCGCTTGGCGGATCGAAAATCAGCGGCGTCGGCACGGATGCCTGGAAATCACTTATTGAAGCCGCAGCCACTTTCTCCACGACCCAAGCATACAAAGGTCACGTCTTCCCGTCCGCCAGCGATGGTGCGCTGTGCGTGCTATGCCAGCAACCTCTCAGCGCGGAGGCGGCCGGACGTTTGAAAGGTTTCTGGACTTTTCTTCAAGACGACGCAGCAAAGCAGCGTGATGCCACCAAGGAAAAACTGAAAGAGTCCAAGAAAAAGCTGGAAAACATTCCGCGTGAAATACCGCCGGAAATCGCAATCCTGCGCGAAGAGTATGAAAAAAATCACTCGGAACTTTGGGCGAAAACCACCGAGTTTTTTGCCTCAGTTCGCAACCGGCTGATTGCCGTTGAGAAGGCTTTGGCTGAGGAATCTTGGGACGCCATCCCCAATCTTGATGCGGATGCTGACACCTTGGGTCGTGAACTCATTGCGACTCTGGACAAGAGACTCCACGATGTTCAGGATGATGCGAACGCGCCGAAAATAATCACCAATCTCACAGCCGAAATCGCAGAGTTAAAGGCACGCAAACAGCTTTCTGAAAATCTGCAATTGGTACTCAGCCACATCACCGATATCAAAACTGCTGACCGTGCCCAAAAGGCTGCGGACGCAATCAAAACCAACTCGATTTCACTCAAGGCGAAGAAACTTCACACGACTTTTATTACGGATACATTCAAGGCACGAGTGAAGGAATATATGACTGACATCGGCCTACACCGGGCCAAAGTTGCCATTGATGAAAAGTCAGAGCGAGGAAAAGTTCTCCACTCAATTACAGTCGAAGAAGCAAAGCAACCTGTTTCACCGGAGAACATATTCAGCGAAGGCGAGTGCACTGCCATATCGCTCGCGTTTTTTTTGGCTGACCTTGGTTCAGTGCAGGACACGTGTGGCGTCGTTTTTGACGACCCGGTAACTTCGCTGGACCATCGGATTCGGGGAGGCGTTGTTAGCGCCCTTGTAACTGAGGCAAATGCCCGCCAAGTCATCGTTTTCACGCATGACTTGGCCTTCTATTGCGAATTGATGTCCGCCGCGACCATCGCCCAAGTCGAGGTGGCATCGAATCATGTTGAATCATTCAATTCAACGGTTGGGCATCTTTCCACCGCCGAACCACGCGAATCCTTGAAAGTAACACAACGGTATGGCGAGCTTGAAAAACTCATCAGGAAAGCGGAACAGACGGACGCCCCTGACCACTTTAATCATGCCGCGGACCGCTTTTACAGTCTGCTTCGCGCGGCATGGGAGCGCTCCGTGGAAGAACTGCTCTTTAATCAAGTCGTGGCTCGCTATCAGAAGGAAGTGATGACCCAGCGGCTGCTTGGCGCGGTTATTGATAAGGACGGTATTACTGCGGTCTTCCAAGGAATGACCCGTAGTTCTGCCCGGACGGACGCGCACGACCATGCCGTTGCCGCCGCGTTGCCAATGCCAACTCTCGACGACTTGAAGACGCATCTGCAAGAACTGAAGGATTTCGTGGTGGCACAAACAGCCAAACGGAAAGCTGCAGAGAAAGCCAACGAACACCTCAAAGGATAATTTCACATGACCTACAAAAAGAAACTCATCGAAGTAGCGCTGCCGTTGGAGACGATTAACAAGGAGGCGGCGCGGGAGAAATCCATTCGGCATGGACATCCGTCCACACTGCATTTGTGGTGGGCACGACGACCGCTCGCGGCGTGTCGAGCGGTGCTATTTGCGTCGCTGGTGGATGTCCTGGTAGTTGCTTTTTAACTCACGCTCGACAAATGGTCGCAGTCCGGCGGTCAATTGCTCAAGACATTTGCCAATACGTTTATGGTTGGTGATGGCCATAATTTACTTTCGGTTAAAATTCAATTCCCACTGCGCGAGAACATCCATTATAGCGTCAAATTCCCGCGGTTGGCCAAAAAACATTTGTTGCATTTTGGCATAATCCTCGCGCAACGGTTTTATTCGATGCGCCGGCGGCATGATGCGCAAGGTACCTTTGTCCATTTCATCATGTTTCGCCCACGAGGATTTGAAGAACAGGTTTTTGTGTTGCACCACCCGCGCCAGCAAATCCAGCCTGGCCGCCGACTTCGCGGCAATTCCATGATGAATCAGTTCGCAAAAGTCGGAATAATGCCGCGAAAATCGTTCCGGCATTAGCTTGTCGGCGGGCCGATGAAATTCCGCGTGCAGAATGGTCGCCTTTTCCCAAAATGTCCGTTCCGCCGACAGAACCTTGACCGCGCAACCCGGCTCTGCAAATCCCCGCGGAAATTGTTCCGCGACATACGGCGTTACCATCCTGGTTTCGCACGGCCAGTGATCCGCCCGCGCACCCATTTCAATTTTGACCGACCGCCGGACGTATCCCGCCGCATCGGGGGCAAAACTCGTGGGATAATCAAATAACAAAGTTTGTCGGTCCGGGTCGCTGTCATCCAGGCGCAACGACCAGTTGTCAGTCGAACGGATTTTCGATTTGATGCCGGCGGCCAGCGCCGGTGACAATTCCCACGCGATTTTCTTTTGACACGCTACCTTGAGTGCTGTCACCCGCCGCAGCTTTTCCTTGTTGCTGGCGCCAGCTTCCGGCTCATGGTCGCCGCCAAAACCCAGCCAGCCCCGGTCAATCGAGACATCAATATCCTCCGAAAATCGCTCGATGACCTTGAATACCTTCGATAATGACGTGCCGCCCTTGAAAATCAAAAAATCGCCGATTTCCGGCAACTGAAATAGTTCCTTCAATATCCAGCAAACCCAGAAATCTTTTTCCACGATGAGCGGCGTCATTTGCCGGGCCGCCGCCGTTTGCACAAAACCGGCGCGGCGGTCATCTGGACTGGCATGGACAAAGTGATTCATCCATTTAACTTTCCGCCGACAAACGCCGCAGCACGTCCCCTATCCACGCGGGCGCGTGAACGGCGTCCTTGCGCAACGATTTCAAGTCAGCCGGCTGCAATTGCCGTTGCAAATGCCGCACGGTTTGCTCGCTGACCCGCGCCTTGCCGAGATAACGCAGCGCCTGAATAACCAGCCCGTTCAACCGCCCGGCCATTGCCAGGTTGCGGGGCGCGGTTCGTTTCAGACTGATTTCCTGTGCGTCGAGTTTTATCCGTTTGGACGGCCCGTCGGTCAGAAACACAATTTTTGCCGGAACCTGCTCGGACAATCCCAGCAAATTCGCCGCATACGCGCCGGAAGGTTGAAGGCGCACACCGTGCTTTCCCGCCAGTGCCTTGGCCACCGCATCGGGGTCGGGTGACAGTGTGCCAAAAGTCGGATGGTGTTTGGGATAATCATAAAGCCCGCGCGCCAGGCGCCGGATTGTTCCCGCCTTGGCCAACCGGTGCAAAGTCACGTCAACAGCCTGCCTGCCGCCCAAGTCCAAGAACTGGTTTGGGGAAAACGCCCAACCCCTCCCATTGCCGTAAATCCGGCTAACAACGCTCTTGTCAACAGTTTGCATTTATTTCAAATCTCGTTTCTTGTAAGAAAAACTACATGTTTTTTATTACAAGTCAATCGGCTAAAAACTTGCGCCAATTCACGGCTCAAATGTAGTGCCTGAATAGGTAATGGTACTTTCGGAGCCGCTGGACCACTAACCAAAACCTCACCGACAGCATCAGTAAATTTCAACGTAACCGGAACACCATCGGCAATCCCTGTTGTGTTATGTCATCGGATGGCGCGACGAATCCCGTGAAAATGAACTGTCCCGGTGCCTACTGGTCATCAATTTAGTGGCGGATCGTGTTCCAGATACCGGAAACCAGTTGCCACTCGTCGATCAGGCGGAGAACCACCCGGCAAGAAGCTGTTTGGAATTCAATTCCGTCTGGCGCAATATTTGTTCGTACTCGTCCAAGCGCATGCTGTCCTGGCAGGATTTATGTTGCTTATTTTGTAAGATTATTGCCATTCCTCGCGCCGGGTTACGCTGGCCCAAAAAACATGTCATGCCGCAATCGAATCAGCAACGGCAGGCTGCGGATATACACAGTGGCCGCCATTTGGGGTGTGGCATGCGAAACCAACCTTTGCATCCCAAACATCACGTCAACGCCCGCAGGAAAGATTTGCGCCAATTGATCCAGGGCTTGATTGGAAAACAACTCGCCCCGAACCACGTTTTTCAACAACGGATGCGCCAACAGCGAACGATGCCGGGCGCACCAAACCCGTATGGGCAGCCAGGTCAGCCAAGTTATCCTGCCGTCATGTAAGCGAGCATGCGGAATACCTGTACGGGAAAACTGCAACTTGAGGGCTTGGCGCAGACCGGCGTCTTGTCCCTTGATGAAGTCCCCCGCGCCGGCAATGACGGTCAGTTTGGCGTCCTGATCTTTCCCGTGATTTTTGCAGTTTGCCAAAAACCATTTCAATGCCGCCACCGCTCCTTCCGGCCAGATGCCTGAAATCGGCGCGGGAAACATGGCAGTGTTCTCGCCTTTGCTGAAAGGAATGATCAAATCCGCGTATAATCCACTCAACTTGAAATGCTTCAAGCAAACCCCGGTCAGGCACGTAGCGCGCCGCCCGCTGTAAATGAGCACGCAGCGGATCACATATAAAGCCTGCTGTTCGATGGATAATTTTTGAAAATCAGCCGGTGTTAAATTTAATTGATAACGCGCGGCCAGCAAATCCGGAGGCTCCAAGTCAAACGGACGCGGTCTGAATGGAATTTGCCGTTTTTTTAAATCGTTTAGCACTTGGTCGGAAACCGGATAAACTCTCCTCAGCTTGCCAGCAGAGTGCCACATCCACTTGTGGATTTTTTCAGGATAAATGCCAAAGTGCGCCAACAACAGGTGTCGCATGCCGTTCCATAACAGCCGGTGATAATTCGCCCTAGCTGACACCCCGACAATATCGGTGCTTTGCAAATCCTCATACAATGCCCGCAACAGCACCTGCTCAGCGTAGGAACCAAGCGAGTCATGAACGGAACGGTGCATTGGCTGGCGGGTGGAAACAACCGGTGGGCAAGGTGCCGGATTGGACACCAGCGCGGCGAGTTCGTTTTTTAATCCTGCCAACAGCGCAACATGCCCACCGGTCTTGGCGCTAAATACTTGGTAAAATTCGCGGACATAATACGTGAACCTGGGCAGCCAGCGGTACCTGCCGCGCCGGCCTCGTGCGCCAGTTGGCGAAGCGGCAACGGAAGCGAGTTTGATTTCATCCGGCATGGCCGCATCAATCACCAGATTGCAGGCGGCAATTTCCAACGGACTATAAACCGTCAGCGAGATCGAAGATTCAACGGCATCCAGAAAATAGGCATAATTCCAACCACCCAGCACATGTTTGATTAAAAGCTTTTGCCCTTCATTCACGGCCAATGCATAAAATTCTCGCCTGATGGCCCGCCATAAAACGGCGTCACTTTTGCGCGCGCGAAATTTATCAATGGCTGGCCGGGATCCGAACGCCGGCGTAATCACCATTCTCGGATGACCCCGATGACGCGAACGCAAAACGGCAAGCACAAACCAGTCGGGACCGGCGGAATGCAGGATTTTTTGATTGGCGGCATGCAGCGCCCGGTAAAACAAATGCCCGGCTGGCCACTTACAACCCGCCTTGAACAAGCTCAAAATATGCTCATCACTTGGACGCAATTCGCCGATCAGCCTCCGCACCAAGCTGCCGTGACGCTGCAATTCCGGCGAGCATTTGAGGCAATGCCGCGCGGCCCGCAGGATGTCAACATGGTCGGATTTCATAATCCAAGCTCCTTGAAAATCAAGTCCGCGCAGACGTTCCGGTCGGTGACGGGTACCGGATTCAGGGAATGCAGACGCAACGGATTTGCCACGCCGTCGTAATGTCCGTGAAAGTCCCTCACCACCGGTTCGGGAACACCCTTGGCACGTAACAAGGTATTGGAAAAACACCGATGCCAAGTCGGGGCCAGCAAGGCAAATCGCCCCAGTTCGGGGAAATGCAGCAGTGCCTCGGTGATTTGCCCAAGCCTGATTTCGTCAACCACCAGACCGCCGGCCTGCCGCTGATGAAACTCATAGGCATGGACCTCCCTCACGCCGAGAGGTTCCAATCCAAATTGACGCCGCACGCCAACCAGCCGGCCGTGGATATCCTCCAGCAGTGGACGCACACAATCCGGCAAGGTCCAGGCAAACGGCTTTTTTTGGCAAACCAGCCGCCAATGTCCGGGATCGAGCACCATGGCCATCGGCAGTGGCACCATGCGATAAGGCCGCAAACCGCAAAAAAGTAAAACCAGCATGTGCGCCCCTGCGGCGACGGCATTGCACCAGTTCACCGCCTCGTCTGCGGAGCAGTCCGGCGCGAGGCTTTTGGCCAGCAAATCCTTCCACGCCTTGAAGAACGCCTGTATCTGTTCGGTTCGCGGACAACGGTTCGTGCCGGTGGCATAAGCATCATCCAATGGAGTGTACTGGAAATCGTTTTCTAGTCGCCGCCAATACGGACTGGCCGTAGCAAGGATTTCGCCGTTGATGTGGACGTAGGCCTGTGGTCCCGTCGGGCGTTGGTACTCGGGACTAAACCCGATGTAGGGTAAAATCCAAGAATAACCGAACAGATCCGGTCCCATCAAAGTCAGGGCTTTGCGTAACTTGGGCCACGATGTCACATATTGTTTCCGCAAAGTTTCGTTGCACTGCCGTTCAAGCTCTTCGCCGGGCGTACCGCTGATTTTCTTGATCGTGTCGCACAAGGAAGCCGGAATTGGTCTCCTTAAAAAATTGTCTCGTGACCGGTGCAACTGCGGGTCAGTCGGCTCGTTGTTTGGTACGGAAACCCTGCCACACAGACATTGGCGCTGATCGTCCCAAATATTGTTCCGCACATTATGCGGGTCTAAGAAACCAAAACACAACAGCTTGATGATTTTCAACCCATCCGGCACTCCCTTGACGGACAAATCCGCGATAATTTGTTCCAATTCAGCCCGCGACAAATCATGGTTGCCACCGGTCGGAAATGGAATTTCAACTCGCGCCGGCGACTCGCCGCGAGTCATGGCACCCTGTCTGTTACCCAACTCCTGTTGCGCCGCGTCCAATGGTGGCAGGGACAACTCGGTGTTTACTTCAAAAAAACGAATCTCCGCCATGGTCCGATCGATTCTTTCATCAGGCACTCCGCTTCGGCGTGCCAGGCGCGCCGCCAGGGTACTGGGTTTCTTGCGTTTCCTAAAATTGGGTGCAAACAGGTCGCGAGGAAAATAGTGGGCGGAACCTTTTTTCTGACTCACCAGCAGGCGGCAAGTTTCGCGCAATTGGCGCTCCACCGGGTCCTGTGAATGAGATGGCCCTGGGTTGTCCGCATCCAGAATCCGGCGCAGACAACGGAATCGCGCCAGTACCGTCTCGTCACGAATGGGCTGTTTTCCGTCCACCATGACATCCACCACCCACGTGGCGCAATAATGTTCTGTCAGTCGCAGCAACAGCTTTCCGAATTTTTGCAGTACGGGATTTTGCCATCCGCTCTTTTGCAAAGCTTGTCGCAATCCACCTTGGCAGGCCTGCCGCCAAAATGCATCCCAGTCCATAACCGGGCGATAGCCCAAAAACGCGCCGAGGGGATCGCGCTCGTAAATCACTGGGCTGACAGGGTCTTGCCATCGGGGCTTGAAGTCTGCGTCAATCTCTTCGATCAAGGCCGGGTGGAGCACGCACAATCCCACCGCCACGCGCGCCTCGCCGCGGTTTTGACTGGCAGGCACATAGAGCAGACGCGCCATTACCGCGCCCTCCGCAACAATTGCCGGGAAATCCTTCATGTGTTTTCCAATTTCTCAAGAATTGCACGACAGTGGGGTTCCAACTGTTTCTCCAGTAACTCGTTGACCACAGCTTCCCACCCAAACTTTATTTTCCGCGAGGCCACGTTAATCTTTCGAATGATCACCTTGGACGCATCGCTAAGTGGAATGTTTTCAGGCACGCAGCCATTATGTTTCAAGCCACGTTTTCGACTTATGGTGCGCCTTTTGCCGGGTTTATCCATTTTCATCGTCTGGTCAGCGCTCGACTGGTCTGGTGTCAAGTTGTCCATGTTATTTCCCATGTTCATATTTCCTCCTATTGATTTGCATTTTTCCGCATCAGGGTTTCCACGTTCTTGATGTCAGCGACATCATAGAAGCGCGCACATTGCTTGCTTTTACCAGTTTTCATGCCGTCGAAGCCGCATCGGCGCATAATGCGAACCACCGTTGTTCGGTTGACGCGCCAAGCCGCGGCGATTTCCTGGGTTTTGACTTTTTTCATCAACTCGTGTTCCCATTTTTACCATTTTTTGACATCCGAGTTGCCCGCATTCAAGGCCCTCGGCAAAGGGAAAATGGGTTATTCAATACGCACCCCTAACAAATAAATACATAATCTGGAATGAGCTTGACTTTCTCGTGTTAATTGATATACTTGCGCTATGAGTGCAAGCAGTAGGCCATCAATCCGGTTGACCTCAATTGATTTTCTAACCAATGGCGTACCTTTGGCGACAATGATGCGGAAAAATCGGTCTTTTGTCCGGCTTGCCAAAGAAGCAAAGCATAAACAAACACATATTCTCAGCAATCTTCGACGAAAAAACTGTTTTGATTTTCCGCTGCCACGCATTAAACTAAAATTCAAAACCGTCTCAGTGGTGAATGAAAAAGGACAGGTAGAAGATGTCGTGGCGGCCAATATCCATGAACCTTTTCGCTCTGACACCCTGAACGATTGCTTAGATACCGTGGTTCTTCACCGTCAACCCCGCTCTAAGAAAAACAGGCTCAAGGAACCAGCCCCGTACCGCTTTGTTTATTCAGATGGTTTGAGTGACAATGTTACCAGCCACGATCCTTATAATGATGATTCCAGTGCTTATTATTACAAAAAACCTTCTCTTGTCCTATTAACTCCCCAATATTTAATGCCTCAGCCTAGGATTTCATTGGAAGATTTGCATTCTTGGCCTGTCGCAGACGACAAGGAAACTTGTATCGCGAGTAATGATCCCGAAAATTTGTCCATAGCATTAGGCGAAAAAGACGATTGTTATTATTTTGAAATCCTGAACTTGGAAAAACTGTTGATTCCCGATGCAGATCCTTTGTTTCTAAAACAAGCCTGCGAGTATGAGCTTGCTCGAAGTGCGCTAATCAAAGACCATTCGGCATTACTTTGTTCACTGTCTGGTTTATACAAAAATTTTCCAGAGTTAAAAACCAGTTGCAAAACGATTTCAGGTAATTTTCCCAAGCCTCATGATGATCCCAACCCAAACGTCAGAACCTTGATTCACAGCAAATATCCTGATTTTCCTTGCCCTGAACCTCCATCAATTCAGGCATTAAACGCATCTGCTGCCCAGATAAAATCATACGTCAACTATGTTTTGCTTAACCTGGACCCTGATTTTATCACCAATTCGTTACCGTCATTGATAAAAAAACGATTACGTCAAGAAATTATCCGGTGGCTAGATTTTGTAAAACTTAAATTATTAGCAGGCACTCAGGATGATACTGATTTTTGGGTTCCTCTAAAGAATTCCCAATCCCCGACTAAATGCTTTCCATGGAAAAAAAGGCCAGTGGAGGCCATCGATAATGGCACGGTCTGGGATCAAGCCCCGCCGAATGATGATTTCATAGACTGGTACCCAATCTGGGACAACAAGAAACTGGAGATCATTGATAAATTTGTCAGGGATCAGGGCAAAATAGTGCGCTGGTGCCTGGAAAATGCCCGCCGCCTAGCCGCTGAAGGACATGAACCGCGCGCTATCGTGGTAATTCATCGCAAACAATTATTCAACGCTTTTCGCTGCGATGTCATAAACTATCTAAAAAAATATGGGCAAGCATCAAATAAGTTTTCTTTTTTTCCCAAGCGACAATTGGTCCGTTTGGGTAAACGGCCTCACACCTTTTCTAAAAATTTTTTATTAGCCATCAGTCAATCAAAATTCGCCCGCGAACTGTTCAAGCTCATGACCAGACGTCATAGCACTTTATCCGCATTTTTGGATTCTTTGGCCAAGTGCCAAGCCTCCGAAGAGGAAAAAAATAATTTCATACAATCGATGGGAACAAATAAAACCATTACTGCTTTGATGTCGGATTACATGGCCGTCTCAGCACAACTTGACCTTATTCTCAGCCGGAATAAAAAATACTTCGCTCTTGCCAAGCAAAAATCCCGCATCAAAAAACAATTGCAAATCGAATTTCAAAAGCTCGCTCCGTCAGACCCGACTATTTTCCAAACAGGCTGTCCGGTCTGATCCATCCGGCATAGTGCGCGGTCAGCGTTGGCACGCTGTTGCCCATTTCCTTGGATAACCGGAACAATGACCAGCCCTCGGACAATCGCGCGGTGGCGTAGGTGTGGCGAAAGTGATGGCAGTTCCAGGACAACTTGGCCGCTTGGTTGGCCTGCCGCAGGGCGTCGCTAAAATTATCCTTGTGCCATTGCCCGAAGGTCGGCGAGGGCACCGCCCACTCCGACGTGTTGGAGTCAAAAAAACTTCTGAGCCGTCCAGCCAATTGCGGCGACAATGTCACGGGACGCGCTTGGGTTTTCAGGCTGCCGCGCCGGTTGGTGGTGTAATCGCGATTCAGCACCACCGAAATAAAACCCCGCTCGAAATTGACATTGGTTTTCTTCAGCCAAACCATCTCGTTGCGCCGCAATCCGGCGTTAATCAAAATGTCCACGCCCGACTGCAAGGTCGGCCAGGCGGCCAGCGCCGCCAGTTGCACGTCAATCTGGTGTTCATCCAAAAACACAATCTCGCGGTTGTGTTGCACGTAGGAGGGCAAATTGCCCATTGGGTTCGGACAGTAAAAATTGGTGATCGGCACATGGCTGTTTTTAATCGCATACTCGTAAAACTGATGAAAAGTTTCCCGGTAATGACGGCGGGCATCCATGCTGGGCACGGCTTGTTCGATGAAAGTTTGCACGTCCATTACCGTGATTTCCGTCAGTGACCGCTTGCCACATGCCGCTTTGACGGGCGTGCGCTTGGGCACTTCGGCGGGATAAGGTACCACCTCCGTGCCCCAAAATTTCCGCAGGATTGAAGCTTTGTTTGAATAATGGGCGGCGCTGTTTTCCGCGCGGCACCAGTTGAGATAATCTCGCACCACCACTTCAAGCGGCGAGACCTGTGGTTGAACCGGCGCGTTCGATTGCCCTCCGGACGCTGGTGTCGGCGATTGACCGGCGCCTGGCACGACCTGTTCCTGACAGGCAGGCCGACCATTTGCACCAACCAGTCCGACTGGCAAGTCAATTGCCGCCAGCACGGGATCCCGCAACACCAAATGCGCCTCCAGCTTTTTCAACATGAGCCGGGCACAGGATTGGTCGGGCGTATTCAGGCTTTTTCGCACTGTTTGCCCGGTGGCCGGATCGGTGAATTTGACCCACCAATACCGGGTTTCCCGCTTTTGAAAAATTGATGCCATAACCAATCTCGTTCCAGTTCAATGCATTTTTTGACATGCAATTTGGACGCGATTTGGGCACAGGCACGGCTCGATTTTGGGCACAGGTCATTTTTTACGCATTGAAACCAACCTGTCCGCCATGTTGCAAGTGGCTTGAAAAAAGGAAGATGCGAGTGGTTGCGGGGGCAGGATTTGAACCTGCGGCCTTCAGGTTATGAGCCTGACGAGCTACCTGGCTGCTCCACCCCGCGATGGAAAAGGAAAAGAAAATTACCACTGTCAGCGGCACAGTCAATTAATATTTTCAACTATTTGGTAGCAGCGGAGGGATTTGAACCCCCGACCAAAGGCTTATGAGTCCTCTGCTCTACCAACTGAGCTACGCTGCCGGAAAAATGCGGACAGGATAATCCCCGATTTTTTTTGATTTTTCAACCACGAATTTTTGCGGCATGATGTGTCCCGCCAAATGCTCGCATTCAAAATTGAGAAAATTCTGCGATTGCGCCTGTGGTTGCTGGAGCGGTTTCGGTTCGGGGAAGCCAGCATCACGTTGTTCTGGGCGGGCATGGTCGGCCTGTGCGGCGGGTTGCTGTCGGTCGGCTTCCTGCGTTGCGTGCACGCCTTGCAACGGGTGTTGACCGACCATTCGGAAAGCAACCTGATTGTCATCGCCACCAATCTCAACAACTGGGAGCGCGTGCTGATTCCCACCATCGGCGGCCTGCTGGCGGGCGGGGTGTTGTATCTGGGCAGCCGGCTGCTGACCCGCGACAAAAAAACCACCGATTACATGGAGGCGGTGCTGGTCGGCAACGGCGTCATCCGATTGCGCGACACGACGGTCAAAAGCCTGTCCTCGCTGTGCTCCATCGCCAGCGGCAGCTCGATTGGCCGCGAGGGCGCGATGGTGACACTGTCAGCGGCGTTCGCCTCGTGGCTGGGCCGCGCGCGCAAGGTGTCCACGCCGCGGCTGCGGCTGCTGGTGGCGTGCGGCGCGGCGGCGGGCATCGCGGCGGCCTACAAGACGCCGGTGGCGGGCGCGCTGTTCGTGGCGGAAATTATTTTGGGCACGCTAACGATGGAGACCTTCGGCCCGCTGGTGGTCAGCTCGCTGGTCTCGACGCTGGCGGTCTATCAACTCATTGGCACCACACCGACCTACCTGATGCCGGCGACGTTCCATGTCGGTTCCAACTGGAATTACCCGCTGTTCCTGCTGCTGGGAATCCTAGCGGGCATGTTTTCGCCGCTGTTCCTGAAGCTGCTGCGCGGCGGCGAGACGCTGTTTCACCGGCTCCGGCTGCCGCTGACGGTGAAGCTCGGGCTGGGCGGGCTGCTGGTCGGCCTGGTGTCCGTGTACGCGCCGCAAGTGTGGGGCAACGGCTACGGCGTGGTCGGCGATTACCTGCGGCTGGACACGCTGGCGTGGACCACGGTGGCGCTGACGCTGCTGTGCAAGATTTTCGCCACCACCGCCAGCGTCGGCTCCGGCGCGGTGGGCGGGGTGTTCACGCCGACGCTGTTCATGGGCGCGGCCATCGGCTGGCTGTTCGGCACGCTGCTGCACGCCATCTGGCCGGCGCTGACGGTGACGCCCGCCGGCTTCGCGCTGGTCGGCATGGGCTGCGTGCTGGCGGCGAGCACCCAGGCGGTGCTGATGTCCATCATCATGATTTTTGAAATGTCCCTGCAATACGAAGTCGTGCTGCCGCTGATGCTGGGCTGTGTGACCGCATATTTCGTTGCCAGGGGACTCGGCCAGCCGTCCATCTACGCCGCGCACCTGCACAACAAAGCCGCGGCGGGCGCCCTGCTCAACCGCCGGGCGCTGACGGTGAGCGACCTGTTGCGCCGGAACCCGCCGACGGTGGCGGAGACCGCGTCCTTCGGCGAAATCGCGCAACTGTTCGTCGCCAACCGGTTCAACAATCTGTATGTGGTTGACCGGCAGCGGCGCTTCCTCGGCATCGTGTCGCTGCACGAGATGAAACCGTTCCTGAATGACCCTAACATCGCGCAAGCAGTCATCGCCGCCGACCTGATGCGCGACGACTTCCCGACGCTGACCGCGGAACAAAGCCTGGCGCAGGCGCTGCAATGCTTCTCCACCGCCGATGTCGAGCGCGTCCCCGTCCTCGACGACGAGCGCCGCCTGCTCGGCCACATCTCCAAGACCGACTTGTTGCTAACCATGGCGGGGCAGTGATTCGGTTGTAACTCCAGCCGCGAAGACGCCAAGACGCAAAGGAAGAGGCAGCTTTTTAACCACAGATAAACACGGATAAACACAGATAGTTCGCGGTGCCACGTAAATTAACATCATCAGTGTCCATCGGTGTTCATCCGTGGTTAAAAAACAGTCGCTCCTTCGCGTCTTCGTGGCCGGAGTTCAAAGTTACGCGCACGGGCGCTAGACAAAAACCGCATCATCAGCGTCCATTTAATAACATGCTTTCACGGCGGGAACTGGAACAAATTTATCGCGAGCACGGCGGCGCGCTGTTCGCCTACTTGCTGAATTTGTCGCGCTCGGTCACGGTCAGCGAGGATTTGTCGCACGAACTGTTGCTCAAACTGTCCCAACGCTCGTCGCTCGCGTGGAAATTCGTGCGCCGGCCGCGGTCGTATTTGTTGCGCGCGGCGTACGCGCTGTTCGTGGATTATTGCCGGCGGGAACAGGCGCGGACCCTGATGCTGAACAACTTCGCGCAGGACGTGCCGCTGTTCGAGCCGGACGCTGACACTGACCACCCGCTGGCCGCGCAAACCGTCGCGTGGCTCGGCGACTTGCCGCCGGAGCAGCGCGCCGTCGTGCACCTGAAAATCTGGGAGCAACTCACTTTCCGCGAAATCGCCGCGCAACTCGGCATCCCCGCCGACACCGCCGCCAGCCGTTACCGCTACGCTTTAGACAAATTACGCGCCCGCCAGCGTCAACATGATAACGCCCATGACTGACCTCGAAGCACAACTGCGCCGCCTGCGTTTCCGCTCACCGTCAGCGGCGGCGCGGGACTACATCCTGTCGCCCGCGCCGGCGACCGTCAGCGCCCGCCGCTGGCCGCTCAACCCGTGGCTGTCCGCGGCGCTCGCGGGCGTGTGGCTGGTCATCGCGCTGCTGCATTGCCACACGCCGGAAGTCACCGCGCCCGCCGGCCCGCGGCTCACTTGCGCGGAATTGCAAACCATCACGCTGACGTTGCAACTGCAATACGCCATGTTGCAGCGCGAGGGCCGTTTGCTGGATTTGGACGGGCCGGCGTTTTCCGCGCCGCGACACCTTTAACCACGTATTTTTAAACCACGAATGAACACGAATTAACACGAATAATTATGCGAAAACTTTTAAAAATTTGCGCGTGGGCGCTGGCGTTCATCGTCTCGCTGACGGTGTTGTTTTACGTTGAGGAAAACTGGCGCGGCGCGCGGGCGTGGCGGCAAACCACCGCCGCACTCAAGGCGCGGGGCTACCCGCTGACCATCGCCGAAATCATCCCGCCGCCGGTCGCTGACGCTGAGAATGTCGCCGCCGCGCCGATTTTCGCGGAGTTGTTTACCGCCGATGGCAAGGACCGTCGGGGCACGCGACTGTCGAAATCCAAGCTGCCGGAGGTCGCCGCCGCGCTGCCGATGATGCACAAAGGCACGCCGGGCGACCTGCGCCTGTTTTTCGACGAGCCGCTGACGGTGCCGGACGCCGCGAAAAAAATGCTCGCGCAACTCGACGCCGAGTGGTCGCCGCTACTGGCCGAGGCGCATGACGCCTTGCAACGCCCCCGCTGCCGATGGCCGCTGGCGTATGAGCGCGGGTTCGAAACCGCGATTCCTTACATCAATGCCGTGCTGAAACTCGCGAAAGTTTCGCACCTGCGCGCGCTATGCCGGCTGGAACTCGGCGCGTCAGCATCGGCCGCTGACGATGTCATCGAACTCGGCAAACTGGCACAAGTACTGGAGGTAAAGCCGAAGCTGATTGACTGCGTGGTGGCGATGGCGATACGTCGCCTGGCCGCGAATACCATCTGGAGCGGCATCGTTCATCATCAGTGGCGGGCACAGGACCTGGCCAGGTTGCAGGACTTTTTTCAACAACCGAATGAAAAACAAAAAATCGTCGCCGCGCTGGCCGACGAACGGGCGATGTTGCTGGACACCGACTTGGTTAAAGTTTTCTCGCGCGAGAATCCGCTGAGCAACCCGCTGGATGAACCCCTAACACTCATGGATAAGGCGCTGCCGTTGATCTTGCGGTGGCAGCCGAGCGGCGAATTATTATTGGGAAAATGCAATTACGCGGAATGGATGCAACGCAATATTGACACGCTGACCGTCAGCGATGAAGTCATGCACCCCATACCAATCGAAGAATTGTATCGGCAGTTACCGCAAAAATATTGGGGGGCACAAATCATCTTCAAATGGGCGTCTGCAGGGATGTTGCCCATGATGCAAACCATCGCCAAAGCCACCACCTATCGCCACCAGGCCATCCTCGCCTGCGCGCTGGAGCGGTACCGGCTGCGTCACGGAAAACTGCCGCTGACGCTGGACGAACTGGTGCCGGATTATCTTGTAAAAATCCCGAATCAAGTCACCGTCAGCGAGCCGATGTGGTACCGCCGCGTCAGCGACCGCGACTATATTCTTTATTCCGTCGGCTGGAACCTGCGCGACGACGACGCCACCATCAGCGAAGAGCGCCTCACTGACAATCTCGACTGGGTCTGGGCCTCCCAGCCGGAGTTGTATCGGCGCGAACCCGGCGAATGAAAGTTTGCGCCTGACATTCGCGGCCGGCCGTGGTTTATTGGGCGCATGACTGACTGGCAAAATATTTTCGCCGAACGCGGCGACCAACAACAGCTTGAGACTAGCGCGCTGCTGGCGCCCAAGTTCGACCGGGACGGCCTGATTCCCGCGGTGGCCACCGATTACGACAGCGGCGAGGTGCTGATGTTCGCCTACATGAACCGCGAGGCGCTGACGCTGACCATCAAGTTAGGCGAGGCGGTGTATTGGAGCCGCAGCCGGCGGGAAATCTGGCACAAGGGCGCGACCAGCGGCAATGTGCAGGTGGTGCGCGAGTTGCGGATTGACTGCGACCAGGACGCGCTGTGGCTGCGGGTGACGCAGCGGGGCTGCGGCAGCGCGTGCCACACCGGCTATCGTTCCTGCTTTTACCGCGCCATCCCGACCGGGGCGCCGGCGCAATCCGGCCTGGCGCTGGTGTTCAAGGAGACCGAAAAATTGTTCGACCCGGAAAAGGTGTACGGCAAAAAATGAACCCGCGGGACGCTGCCAATGACACCGCCAAGCTGGGCCAGGCCGGTGCCTAATTCTCCTCTTTTCAAGAGGGAAGTCAGAGTGCGCGTGCAGTGGCGCACTAATAATTCCTCTCTTTTCAAGAGGGGAATTACCGAACTGAACTCAGGCCGCGCGGCAAGCGGTGAACGCCTTGGCCAAGGCGGTGGGAATGTCGAGCTTTGGAAAAAATTCATGGCCGATGTAACCCGTGTAACCGGTCGCGGCGATGGCGCGATAAATCGCGGGATAATTCAATTCCTGGGTTTCATCCGGCTGTCCGCGGCCGGGATTACCCGCCGTGTGGTAGTGCGCGAAATACGAATGGTTATCCTGAATGGCGCGGATGACATCGCCCTCCATGATTTGCATGTGATAGATGTCATACAGCAGCCGGCACGCCGGCAAGTTCACGCGCCGGCACAGTTCCACGCCCCACGCGGTGTGGTCGGCCTGGTAGTCGCGGTGATCCACCTTGCTGTTGAGCAACTCCACCGCCAGCGTCACCCCGGCGTCAGCGGCGACGGGCGCTATCCTGGCAAGTGTCTCGGCGCAGCGGTCGAGACCGTCAGCGTCGCCGAGGCCGGCGCGGTTGCCGGAAAAACAAATCAGCACGGGGATGTCCCACCGCGCGGCCTTGGCGATGTTGACGCGCAATTCCTGTTCAATGCGCGCGGCGTTTTCCCGGCGGTTCAGGCCGTCCTCGATGGAGCGGTGCCCGTTGACGCTGACGATGCGCAAGCCGTGCTGTTGCGCCAGCGGCCATAATTCCTCGCCAATCAACTCAACCCCGTCATAGCCAATGTCAGCGGCGGTTTTGAGGATTGCTTCCGGCGCCAGGCCGCGATTGACCACGCACCACCACGCAAAGGATTGTTTTAAATTGTTCATGAAACGGTCACCGTCAGCGGGTTATGATTGCCAGTTGAAGACGATGCCCATCGTGCTCGCGCGGTCGCGATTGGCGGTGGCGTAGGCTTCCGCGCACTGCTCCGGCGTGAAACGGTGCGACACCATGCCGTCGAGCTTGATGCGCCCGCCGGCCACCATTTCGAAGAAGAAGGCGCTGATGCTGGCGTTGTGCCATTGCGCGTTGTCGTGCACGTCGTGCGCGCCGGTGATGACCAGCCCGCGCCGCATCACGTCCTGCGTCAGCACCTGCCGCGACGGCTGGCCGGTGTCGCCCAGCAGCACGATTTTGCCGAAATCCGCCGTCAGCGTCAGCGTCTCAGCGAACACTTTATAATTGCCGGTGGAATCCACCACCACGCGCGGCGGCTGACCGTGACCGGCCCGCAGCACCGCGTCGCGCACCTCGCCGATGTT
>JAISDC010000086.1 GCA_031265105.1 Verrucomicrobiales bacterium | reverse complement strand
GGACGAACTCACCGCCGCCGAGCCTGTCGGCCTGCAGGCCGACAGGCTCCTTGGTTAACGGCCACACTCATGGTCGTCGAGAGCGATTATACACCTTTGGCAACAGACAAGGGGTGGCGCGCAGCGACGGGGTGTTTTAGCGTTAGTTTGGAATTTCGATTTTGAGTATTGGAAATTAATTGGAATTTGGAACTTGGAATTTTAAACACTGAAACACCCCATCGCCACGCGCCACCCTTCCCATTACCTTATGAACCACCAACCAACTCGCCTCGCCCTCTACGGGGAAAACGGCCACCAAATCCACAACATCCTGACCCGCTACCCCCAGGCCCAACTGACCGCCGTCGCCGACTTCCCGCCGGACAAACTGCCGCCCGAACTCCGCGCCGGCGCCCGCCCGCTCCGCTCGCTGGACGACTTGCTCGCTGACAATCAAGTGGACGCCATCTCCCTCTGCTCCGCCAAACGCAGCGAGCAGGCCGGCCACGCCATCCGCGCCCTGCGCGCCGGCAAACACGTCTTCGCCGAGAAACCCTGCGCCCTCACCGAGCCGGACCTCGACGCCATCATCAGCGCCGCGCGGGACACCGGCCGCGTATTCCGCGAAATGGGCGCCGGCGTCTTCGACCAGCCCTACTTCGCCATGCAGCAAATCGTCCGCTCCGGGCAACTGGGCGACATCGTCCAGGTCATCGCCGAAAAATCCTACCCCTACTACGAGGGCCGCCCGCAGAATGAAGACGTGGACGGCGGACTGGCCGGCCAGTGCGCCTTGTACTGCTTCCGCTTCACCGAGCACATCGCCGGCGTCAAAGTCCGGTCAATCCAGGCCGTTGACACCACCCTCGGCAACCCCGTCACCGGCGGCGGCCTGCGCATGGCCGTGGCCCTGACCGCGCGGCTGGCCAACGGCGGCATCGCCTCACTGTCAGCCAACTACCTCAACCAGCGCGGCGTCAACATCTGGGGCTACGAAACCCTGCGCATCCTCGGCAGCCGCGGCTGGGTCGAGTCCACCCAGGGCGGCCAGCACACCCGGCTGGTCATCGGCAACGAAGATTGCGGCCCGCTGGACACCGGCAGCGTCGCGCCGGACTTGTTCGCCAACTTCCTGCAAGACATCGCCGACCGCCACTCGGACACCGACCGTCTGCCGGACGATTTAAGCCCCACCCGCTGGGCCATCCGCGCCAGGGAGTGTTTGCTGAAGTAACTCCCGCCACGAAGACGCTAAGGCGCTAAGTTTTAAGTAATTGGGGATGAATTCCAAACTGTTCAGCACACCCGCGAACTCATCCGGTTCGTGGGCGAACCCGCCCGGTTCGTGGGCGAACCTGCCCGGTTCGTGGGCGAACCCGTCCGGTCCGTGGGCGAACCCGTCCGGTTCGCGAGCAGACCCGGCAGGTCTGACACCAGACCCGGCGGGTCAGAACCCAAAATCAGCGGCAAAGACTCCCTACTATCTACCACCTACTCCCTACTACCTACTATCTACTATCCCCCCATTGCGACTTGACGCCACCCCCCAGTTTCCCGACAATAGCCCCGCATTATGAACCACACACTCCTCCTCCCCGCCGCGCTGACGCTGACCGCGCTGCTCGCGGCACAACCCATCGCCCTGACTATGGAATCCAACCTCGCCACCCCCTACGCCCCCAAACCCTCCGGGCCAGCCAAAGCCGAACTGGCATTCTACTCCAAACAAACCGACGATATGTTGTTCGACGGCAGCGCCGACCCGGTCATCCACGTCCGCGCCGGCCTGCGTTGCGTCGGACTGAAATACGAGGTGCGCCGCAACTGCTTCGCCGCGCCGTTCATCACCGGCAGCGCCAAGGCGTTGCCCCCCAACACCTTCATCATCAGCGTCCCCGCCGCCAAACTGCCCTTCGCCGGCTTCTACGACATCACCGTCGAACTGGACGCCGGCGACGGCCAGCCGCCCATCAAAAGCACCTGCACCTTCGGCTGGCGCGCCGACCAAATGAAAATCAAGGACAACCGGCCCGCCGACTTTGACCAATTCTGGGCCAACGGCCTCGCCGAGTTGAAAAAAATCCCGCTCAACGCCACCGTCGGCGAATTCCAAACCTTCACCGGAAAAGAAATCGACGACTACAACGTCAAATCCGCCGCCATCCCCGGCGACTACGACCCGACCGGGCATAAGACCGAAACCGTCGAGTCCGCCAAAGTCGAATTCGACAGCGCCGGCGGCCTGCGCGTCCACGGCTGGCTCGCCAAACCGCCCGGCACCGGCCCCTTCCCCGCCATGCTGATTCTGCCCGGCGCCGGCTTCAACGCCCGCCCGCGCCCGCTCGAACACGCGCGGCACGGCTACCTCGCGCTCGACATCCAGGTGCACGGGCAGGAAGTTGACCTGGAAAAATACCCAACCATCCCCGGCTACTACGACCAGCAAATTTACAATCCGCCCGCCGACAACTACATGCGCCGCATTTACCTGAACTGCCTGCAAGCCGTCAGCTACCTCGCCTCGCGCCCCGACGTTGACCCGCGCCGCATCGTCGTCGTCGGCGGCAGCCAGGGCGGACGCACCACCGTCAGCACCGCCGCCCTCGACCCCCGCGTCGCCGCCGCCGTCCCCGCCATCACCCACCACGCCAACGTCCCCTACGTCACCTGGGCCTGGGCCAGCCAAAAAACCAAACAGGACGGCATGGACAGCGAGTTACCGCCCACCGTTGACAATGACGAACAACGCTGCCTGGCCTACTACGACACCATGAACTTCGCCCCCACCGTAAAATGCCCCGTCTTCATGAACGCCGGCCTAATCGACGGCGTCTCCCCGCCCAGCGGCGTCTTCGCCGTCTATCAGCGCCTCGGCGCCAAAGACAAAACCATGATTCCGCTCCCCGGCCTCGCCCACGACTGGTCCGCCGAATTCGACCGCCGCGCCTGGCGCTGGCTGGAAGAAAAGCTCAAGAATCGTTGAAGAAGAAACTCCGGCCACCAAGACGCGAAGGCGCGAAGCATTTTTTTACAGGGAGATCGTGGAGAACATAGAGATTATTATTTTTTAAACCCTCCATGAACTCCATGTTCTCCCTGTAAAAAATTTCTTTGCGCCTTCGCGTCTTCGTGGCCGGAGTTGTGTTTGCGCAAACGCTCGATTAACGCGTCGTAGCGCGGTTGCTGCGCCGGGGTCAAGCAGGCGCGAATCTGCTGCCGGAGTTCCTCGAAGGCGTTTTGGCTGGCCAGCTTTTTAGACTTGTTGATTTGCCGGAACTTCGGCTCGTAATCCCGCAGGATTTGCAAAATCTCGTCCCGTTGCGCGGCGCTCAAATCCAGCTCGCGGGACAGTCGGCTGACAATGATTTCACCGGAACGGCGCGGCGGCCCGTCGCGCAGGAAAGCGCGCAAATGCTTTTGCATGACCCCCGCCGTCACCACCGCGCCAAGCAGGACGCCGACCAGCAGCACACTCGTCAGGCCCAGCCACGGCTTGAGTCTCGGCCAGAGCGGATTCATGGCGCGTCTCCGGTGAACAGGCCGGCCAGGCCCGGCTGCTCGTCGTTGGCCACCGCTTCCACCAAGTCGGCAAACTCGATGGCGTTCACGGTCAGCGGCACATACAGGCCGAGCAGCAACAGCGCGCAGCACGCCGCCAGGCAGCAGCGGCCCGCCAGTTGCAGCAATGACAGCGAGCCGGCCCGGCGCTGTTCGCGCAACCGCGCCATGACGCGCGTTTCCAGGCCGTATGCCAGCCGGCCCTGCTCCCAGTCCGCCCGGCGCAACCTGGCCCAGAACCGGTCCACCATTTCATCGTGCTGTTTCATATACAGTGCTCAGATTTTTCGCCATCTTCCGCCGCGCCCGGTGCGCCTTCACCTTCACATTCGCCTCGGACAGCCCGGTCAGCGCCGCCACTTCCCGCACGGACTTCTCGTCCAGTTCCAACAGCGTGACAATGATTTTATCCAGCGGCGACAGGCCGTCCAAGGCAAAATTCAGCATTTGCCGCGCCTCCTCGCGCGACAGGGCGCGCGCGTGACTGTCATCGCCAATCAGTTCCAGCAGCAGCGTTGAATCCACCTGGATTTTCTCGTAACGTCGGTGACGGCGCGCCCAGTTGCGGCAAAAATTGTGCGCCAGCCGCATGAACCAGTGCTCGAACGGCGCCGTCGCCCGGTACGCCGCCAATTTTTGGTGCAGCCGGATGAAAATTTCCTGCGCCAAATCCTCCTGGTCGCTGTCATTGGCGGCGAACCGGTAGGCCATTTGCAGGACGCGCGGCTGGTATTTGCGCAACAACTGCGCGAACGCCTCGTCGTCCCCGCGCCGGCTGGCCAGCACCAGCGCATAATCAGAGTCAGCTTGTTCCGCGGGGTCAGCCATGAGCGGGGCCATCACAGCATAATCAACCGGCCTTGACCAGCCCGAACCCCAGCCGGGCAACATCAGCGTGGCGTTCATTGTTTTAGTAAACACCGGCCGGCGGGAAATGTTACAGATAAGAGGTTAACGCAAAGAAGCAAAGGTTCAAAGGCGCAAAGAATTTTTACAAAGAGCACATGGAGGAAATGGAGGGGGACTTTTGATTGCGGCAACCCTTTTCTCCAATAACTCTATGATCTCTTTGTAAAAAAAATTCTTTGCGCCTTTGAGCCTTTGTCCCTTTGCGTTAACCTCTTCCTCTTCCTTTTCCTTTGCCATCACCGCAATCTGCGGTATCTATTATAAATGCCTGCGGCCACTGCCTCCATCATCAGCGAATCTCGCGGGCTGGTGGTTACTGTCACCGGCGTGCTGACCGCTGACGGTGTCGCCGCCGTGTGGCCCGTGCTCGATAAAATCGCCGCCGCTGACGGTGACGTGCTGGTGCGCGCCGGCGAAGTGACCGCCTGCGACAGCACCGGGGCGGTGTTCTTGCGCGAGCTGGAGCGCGTGACGGTCAGCGGCGGGCGGCGGTTCCAACTCGACGGCTTGCGGGCGGAATTTGCCCGGACGTTGGAACTGTTCCCCCTCGACGCCATCGTGCCGCCGCCGCCGACTCCCCGGCGGCAACCCGGCCTGATCGTCACGGTTGGTGAAAAAACCTGCGAAATCGTCGCCGACTTGCGCAACCAGGTGGTTTTTCTGGGACAACTGACCGTCGCCCTGTGGCAGGTGCTGCGCCGG
Source organism: Verrucomicrobiales bacterium (assembly GCA_031265105.1). Lineage (GTDB taxonomy): Bacteria > Verrucomicrobiota > Verrucomicrobiia > Methylacidiphilales > JAAUTS01 > JAIRPN01. The sequence goes on along the minus strand of JAISDC010000086.1, from coordinate 3,691 downwards.
CCGCGCCAATTGCACTGGAAAAAAATCCTGCAAATCTTTCACACCGCCGCCGTCGATGGCCTGCCCATTGTCGGCCTGATCAGTTTGCTGACCGGCCTGATTATTTCCTCCCAGTCGGTCGGCCCGTTGCGCGCCTACGGCGCTGACATTCACGTGATTTACCTCGTGGCGCTGATCATGTTCCGCGAACTCGGGCCGATTATGACGGCCATTCTGGTGGCCGGCCGCACCGGCTCGGCGTTCGCGGCGGAAATCGGCACGATGAAGGTCAACGAGGAACTCGACGCGCTGAAGACGATGGGCCTGGACCCGGTGCGCTTCCTCGTGGTCGAGCGCGTCATCGCGGGCTGCTGGGCGCTGCCGTTGCTGACGGTGTACGCCATGCTGCTCGGCGTGGGGGCGAGCTTCATCGTCATGCTCAGCGGCGGTTACTCGCTGCCGGCGTTATACGCGGAACTAACCGATTACTGCACGGTCAGCGACGTGGTGGAAGGGTTGCTGAAAGCGTGTTTCTTCGGCGTGCTGGTGACGGGCGTCGGCTGCCTGCGCGGCATCCAGACCCGCGCCGGCGCCGCCGCGGTCGGCGCGGCCACCACGCGCGCGGTGGTCAGCTCCATCGTGTTGATCATTGCCAGCGACTGCGTCTTCACCCTCATCTCCACCACCCTGCGGGACGCGGCGTCCCTGCCGTTCTGATGCACAACCCCAACCGCCAGCCCATCATCAGCGTCCGCGACTTGACCGCGCAATACGGCGACCGCGCGGTGCTGGAGCACGTTTCCTTCGAGGTGCACCGCGGCGAGATTTTCGTCATCCTCGGCGGCTCCGGCTGCGGCAAGAGCACGCTGATGAAGTGCCTGATCGGCCTGTACCAACCCGCCGCCGGCAGCGTATTCATTGACGGCGAAAATTTCTCCGCCGCTGACGCTGACACCCACGCCCGCCTGCTCCGGAAAATCGGCGTGATGTACCAAAGCGGCGCCCTGTTCGGCTCCATGACCGTCCAGGAAAACGTGCGCCTGCCGCTGGACGAATACACCGCGCTGCCCACGGCGGCCAAGCGGGCGGTCGTCGCCAGCAAGCTCGCGCTGGTCGGGCTGCGCGACGCCTCGTTCAAGCTGCCGGCGGAATTAAGCGGCGGCATGATCAAGCGCGCCGCCATCGCCCGCGCCCTGGCCCTGAACCCCGCCATCGTCTTCCTCGACGAACCCAGCGCCGGCCTCGACCCCGTCACCTCCGCCGACCTCGACCAGACCATCATCGACTTGTCCCGCGACCTCGGCGTCACCTTCGTCATCGTCACGCACGAACTCGCCAGCATCTACACGCTGGCCGACCGCTGCATCATGCTGGACGCCGGCGCCAAAGGCATCATCGCCACCGGCCGGCCCGCCGAGTTGCGCGACCGCCCGCCAAATGACCTTGTCAAAAGCTTTTTCCATCGCCAACCTTTAACCACCCAGCCGGGACTGCGCCAACCGTCATGAACACTGACCTCAAATACTTTCGCATCGGCCTGTTCGTCATCGGCGGCCTGCTCATCCTGCTGCTCGGCGTCTTCGCCCTCGGCGCCAAAAGCTGGTTCGAACCCAAGATTCGCTTTGAGACTTATTTCGACGGCGCCATCGGCGGCATCAACCTCGGCTCGCCGGTCAAATTCCGCGGCGTGCCGCTCGGCAAAGTCACCCGCATCGACTTCACCCCGAATGTTTACCCCCAGCCGCAGTCGCTCGCCGGCACGCCCGGCAGCAAATACCGTTACATCCTGGTCGAATTCGAGGTCAAGAAATCGCTGCTCGCCGGCCTGTTGCAGGAACACATCCAGGAAAACCTCGACAACGGCGTGCAACACGGCCTGCGCATTCGCGTGGACATGGCCGGCATCGCTGGCGGCAACTACCTGGAAATCGACCGCATGGATCCGCAACTGACCTCGCCGCTCCTGGAACTCAACTGGCAGCCGCGCAATTATTACCTCCCGTCCACCAACTCCCAAATCACGCAAATCGTCAACTCCCTCAACCACACCTTGCAAAACCTCGGCCAAGTCGATTTCGGCAACCTCCAGAAAAAAATCGCCCTGCTCATCGACCAGCTGGACCAGAACTCCCAGCAATTCAACATGCTGGTGCAGCGCATCAACCACCTGGATTTGACCAGCACCGTGGACAACCTGCGCGTCATCACCGAGGACTTCAAGGACATCACCACCCTCATCAAAAGCGACCCCTCGCAAATCATCTGGAGTTCCCAGCCGTTGCCGGCGCAGAGCCTGGAACAACCCTAACCATCAACCGTCATGCGTGTTCATCCCGCCCTCCCCGCGCTGTTGCTGACCGGCCTGCTCACCGCCTGCGCCGGCCAGCAGCCGCTGCACATCACCCATTACAGCTTCACCGTCCCCGCCGTCGAGGCCGCCCCCGCGCCCAAATTCAACGTCATCTTTGTGCGCGACTACTACGTCAACCCCGCCTACGAGGACAAACTGTTCGATTACCGCACCGGCGAACTGACCTACGAAAGCGACTTCTACCACCAATACGCGCTGTTTCCCCACACCCAATTCACCACCCTGACCCGCATCATCCTGCAAAAATCCGGCTTGTTCAAAAAAGTCCTCCTGCCCGGCAGCGCGCAACTCAGCGATTACGTGCTGGAATCCAATGTCTCCGAATTGTATGCCGACTTCCGCGATCCCCGGCAACCGGTAACGCGCCTGACCATCAGCTTCCACCTGGTCTATCATCCCCCCGGCAAAAGCGGCGCGCATCCGACCTGGTTCAAACAAACCTACACCCAAGTCATCCCGCTCCGCCGCAGAACCGCCGACGAAGTCGCCGCCGCCTGGAACACCGCCTACACCAACATCATGCTTAACCTCGTCCGCGACCTGGCCGGCCTGACCCTGCCGCCGCCCGATGCCGACGCTGAGACTGGTTTAACCACCGATGAACACCGATAGTTAATCCGCCGATTTTCGCCAATTAAATTATTAAAAAAAACTCCGCGTCTCCGCGCCTCTGCGGTTAAAAAAATAAAAAAACCTTGCGCCAGGCAGACAGATTCCATATCGTCCTATCCCGTTATCGGGAATAAATAGATGCTACCTACTACATGCTATCTACTAACTCTTGATAACCCGCTGAAAATGAAAGAGATAAGTCATAAACAAAGTGAGCCGCGCTCACGCGCTCACGCGCTCACGCGCTCACGCGCTCACGCGCTCACGCGCTCATTATGACTCTTGCCCCGACCTTTTAATTTCCCAGCCGAGTTTTACCCACTCCATTCCCCATGCGGCAAAACCTTGGCGACAGTCTCTAACCTCTCCACGTCAGCGACCATTCTCACGGCAGGAGCAGTGTTTCCTACCTCGTGAGATGCTCGTCTCACACCGAGAGATGCGTTTCTCACCTTGTGAGATTCACGTCTCACAGCGAGAGATACGTTTCTCACCACGTGAGATTCACGTCTCACGTCGAGAGATACGTTTCTCATCCCGTGAGATTCGCGTCTCACGCCGAGAGATGCGTCTCTCACCCCGTGAGATTCACGTCTCACGCCATGAGATACGCCTCTCACCACGTGAGAACCCACACCTTCGGCGGCCACCCCGCCACTCTTAACCCCAAACCCAACCCATAAACCGAAAGCACCCATATGAATCGAACCGTAATCCATAACGTCAGCG
>JAISDC010000085.1 GCA_031265105.1 Verrucomicrobiales bacterium | reverse complement strand
GTTGACCGGCAGCGACGCGGACGCTGACGGTGACAATTTATGGAAGAGCAAGGAGCGGGCGGCGGAACATTTGCTGGGCGAGGTGCGCTCCGCGTTGACCACCATCCTAAAAAAAATTTAGCCGCTGATGTTGCGGGCAACATCGGATTTATCGTTAAAACACCAATAAATCCTCACCAAGATTTAAATAAACTTCGCGCCTTGGGGGCCTCGTGATTCAATCCAAAGTCAGCGGCGTGTCCCAGGGCAATTGATTCCACGGGCTGTTCGGGTCGTCGGGATTGGCGAGCAGTTTGAAACATTCCTCGTAACGTTTGTCTCGAATGCCGCCGTTCCAAATCTGCCGACCGTCCAAGTGGTTCTCCCCCATCCATGCGCTGTTGCCGCTGCCGGTGGCGCAAAAACAAACCGCCCGCATCGGCCTCGCCATCTTCGACCACCACGAGTGCATCATCTACCGCGACGGCACCGCCTGCGGCGCCTGCGCCGAGCATTGTCCGACGGCGGCGCTGCAAATCAGAAAGACGGATAAATTCCGCGACCCGCTGCCGGTGGTTGACGAGCAATACTGCATCGGCTGCGGCGCCTGCCAATACGCCTGCCCCGCGTTGCCGAAAAAAGCCATCACCATCAGCGGCCTGAGGAAGCACGAGACCGCCCAAGTCCTGAAACAAGAAAAAGTCAAAGCCGCTGACGATGAGTTTCCGTTTTGAATTTTTGACCACACTTGACCGTCAGCGGGAATCGCGTAACTTATGGCGATGGGCGCATTAAAAACAGTCAGTGTCAGTGAGGCGCGTTGGTCGGCGTTGTCGCGGCAAATCGCCAAAGGTCGGGAAGTCATCATCTCCCGCCGCGGCAAACCTTTCGCTAAAGTCACGCCCATCCCGCAGCCCGAAGAAAAGATGAGCATCCACGAAATAATGGACCGGTTGTTCGCCATCCGCGCCACCGTTAAACCCTTGCCCAAAGGCGAAACTATCAAGGATTTGATTAACGCGGGTCGCCGGATATGAATTTTACCTCGTTGGTGCTGGATGCATCCACTACCTTGAATTTCACCATGCCCGATGAGCAAAACGCGCGGGCTTATGCTGTTCGCAAGTTGGTCGAATCGCACATTCCACTTTACGTGCCCAAACACTGGCTCACGGAAGTTACCAACGGACTGCTCATGGCTGAGCGTCAAAAACGTATTACCGCAGTGCAAGTCGAGGAAATATTGACGTTGCTAACCCAGCATTTGTCACTACAAAAAAACGAGTCTGCACATAACATAATTAAGGCTTTGACGCTGGCACGGCGACATCAACTGACCATCTACGACGCCGCGTATCTCGAACTCGCCATCCGCACCGATTCGGCCTTGGCGACCACCGACCGCGCTTTGCTCAAGGCAGCCAAGGCGGAGCGGGTGGATATTGTTTAATCCGCTGACAATGATTTTGCCCGCTTGACTAGTTGCAGCGGGACGCGCCACGGGCACGGCGTTGATGGTAACTATTTTTGGTTCTTACCCATTATCCGTGGAATAGGCCCCGTCATGCTGAGCGAAGTTGCGTGGCAGCGCAATCGAAGCATCGGGTTGCCCGGGCGAAAAGCCCTGACTGTAGCGCTGGTTTGCGGTGGGCCCAACCGATTCCTCGACTGTAACAACTGCGTTGTTGCGCTCGGAATGACGGAGCGTGCTTGCTGACGGCTTGATTATGCCACCGATAACGGCGAGGAACCTCCAAACTAGAATGATATGAAAGTGTGTTCATACTATTCTCCCAACTGCTCAAACGCCTGCTCCGCCGTTTCGCCGAGCGTCTGCGCGCGGCAGAGGGCGGCGTAGAGTCCGTCAGCGGCTAATAATTCATTGTGTGTGCCACGCTCGATGATTTCGCCGTGTTTCACCACGCAAATCAAATCGGCTTTTTGTATCGTTGAAAGTCGGTGCGCGATGACGAAGCTCGTGCGGTTTTTTAGCAGATGTTCCAGCGCTTCCTGGATGAGTCGCTCGGTCGCGGTGTCCACGCTGGCGGTGGCTTCGTCGAGGATGAGGATGGGCGGGTCTTTCAATAACGCGCGCGCGAAGGAGAGCCGCTGTTTCTCGCCGACGCTGAGCTTGACGCCGTTTTCGCCGACGTGCGTGTCGAGGCCGCGCGGGAGTTTTTCGACGAACGTCAGCGCGTTGGCCGCTGACAGCGCGGCGCGGAGCCGCTCATCGTCAGCGTCGGGCTTGCCGAATAATAAGTTGTCGCGCACGGTGGCGTTGAACAAAAACGACTCTTGGCTGACGATGCCGATTTGTGCGCGCAATTCCTCCAGCGGGATATCGTTCACCGGCACGCTGTCAATCAGCAGTTGACCGTCAGCGACGCGGTAGAAGCGCGGGATGAGGCCGACGATGGTGCTTTTGCCCGCGCCGGTGGGGCCGACGAAGGCGATGGTTTTTCCGGGGGCGACACTGAGGTTGATGTTGCGCAGCACGGCGCGGTCGGTTTCGTAGGCGAAGCTGATGTTGACAAATTCGACCCGCCGCGCGCTCACCGTCAGCGGCGGCAATGTGGCACAGGCAAGCCGGCCGGTGTTTTGCCCGCCAGACACTTCAACCTGTGTTACATTATCAGCCTCGGCGGGTGTGTCCAAAATCTTGAACACCCGCTCGGCGGCGGCGCGGCCCGATTGGAACAGCGTGTTCAGTTGATGCAATTTTTCCATCGGATTGTAAAACAAATTGACGTAGAGCAGGAACGAGGTGAGTTCGCCGACGCTGAAGCCGCCGCTCATCACCTGTCGTCCGCCGAAGAACAGCACCAGCACGATGCCCGACGCGGAAATGAACGACATCGTCGGCGAGTAGTACGTCCAAATCCAAATGGCGTTGAGCTGGACGGTTTTGAGGTGCGCGGCTTTTTCGCTGAAATGGCGCAGCTCGCGTTTTTCCCGCCCGAAGGATTTGATTTGCAAAATGCCTTGCAGGTTGTCGAGCAGCAGCGCGTTCATCGCCGAGGTCGCGCGGCGCACGAGGCGCTGCTTTTGGAAGGCGAGCCGCGTGTAGATGATGACGCCCGCGGCGAGCAGCGGCAGCGGCAGGACGACGTACCACGCCAGCGCGGGGTTCATCCAAAACAGCACGGCACCGACGCCGAGGATTTGCAGCACGGCGATGGTGCCCTGCTCGATGCCGTCAATGAGCACGCGCTCCATGTTGGTCACGTCCTCGCTGACGCGCGTCATCAAGTCGCCGCTGGCCTGGTCATCGAACCACGCGAGCGGCAGCCGCTGCAAGTGGTCGTAGAGTTGCGTGCGGATGTTGAAGATGACGCTTTGCTCGAAGGAGTTGTTGAACCGCAGCCGGGCGAAGCTGAGAAAATCGCGCAGGAAAAACGACGCGAGCACCGCGCCGCACATCCACCATAAGCGGTCGGCGCGCTGGCCGGCGATGACGTCATCCACAATCAAGCCGGTCAGTTTCGGGTAAAGGATGCCGGACGCGGTGGCGAGCACGGCGCACAGCAGCATCCCCGCCGCCAGCCACGGGTAGCGCCCGCAATACGCGAAAACACGGCCAAGTCCTTTCATGGGGCGACGACTGTAGCGCAATTCACGCCGTGAATGAACACGAATTTTTTAACGCGGAGCGCTGACGGTGCCGTTTGGTTGTTTGGTAGTTCCTTATAATCCTGGCCGGCGGCCCGTCAGTCAGGGTTAAAATGAACCATTATAAAAACGCACCGGCGAAATTTGCATTTTGCGGCTTCCCATTGGCAAGTGTCTTGTAGTAACATCCGCCCATGCTCAGGAAGGCCTTTAAACGATTAAGGCGGCTGGATAATGTCACCAAGGGCAATCTTTGCATCATTTTGCTGTGTGTCATTATCGCCATGGCATTGCTCCTGGCCCATTACTTGGCCGCCATCCTGGGCGTCTCGATTAAACACATATAATCTGAGCGTCCGCTCATTTGATTTGCCTCGCCGCGGAGCACGGGTTAGCATCGGCTTTGTATCCCGCCGGTTTAGCACAGTGGTAGTGCATCTGATTTGTAATCAGAGGGTCATCGGTTCAAATCCGATAACCGGCTCATCGTCAGCGGCGCAATTCCTGCCTGAGACGTTCCACCGCCGCCCGAATTTCCGCCGACAAATTCGCCAGTGGCTTGATATGCGGAAACGCGAACCAGGGCGTCAGCCCCAGCACATCGTGCGCCACGCGAATTTGCCCGGTCATGCCCCGTCCCGAGGCGATGCCGATGGTTGGAATCGTCAGCGCGGCGGTCACTGTCGCCGCGACTTCACTAACCACCGCCTCCAGTACCACGGCGAATACTCCGGCTTCCTGCAACAGCAGCGCGTCCTTTTTCAATCGTTGGATTTCCCCGCCGGTCTTGCCTTTTTTGCGGTACACCCCGCCTGCCTCCCGCACCTGCTGCGGCAATAATCCCAGATGTCCCAGCACCGGAATCCCGGCCGCCAATACCGCGCGCAATTGCGGCAGAATTTCCTCGCCGCCTTCCAGCTTGACCGCGTCGGCCCCGGCGTCAATCAACCGGCCGGCGCTGGCCACAGCCGCCGCCGGAGTCGTGTAAGTCCGGTACGGCAAATCGGCCGTCAGCAACGCCCGCCGCCGCGCGCGCGCCACCGCCCTGGTGTGATGAATCATATCGTCCAGCGTCACCGCCGTGGTGTCTTGATAGCCCAGCACCACCATGCCCAGCGAATCGCCGACATGCAAAATATCCACCCCCGCTTCGTCCAGATGCCGGGCCAGCGGATAATCATAGGCGGTCAGGGCCAGAATCGGTTCCGCGCCGCGCCACTGCCGGATTTGCTCCCACGTTACGCGATTCTCAGACATACCTGCTGTTTCCCAAACTTCTGGCGGCAGCGCGTCAACAACTCAAGCGCGGTCAGTTCACTGCCCGGCAAAATCCAGTCCGGCGCGATTTCCACCAGCGGCTCCAATACAAACAACCGCTCGGTCAGCCGCGGGTGCGGCAGCGTCAGGCGCGGCTCCGCCACCAGTGTGCCGTCCGCATATAATATATCCAAATCGATCGGCCGCGGCACGTTAAAGCCGCGTTCCGACGGCAGGGAGCGACCCCGGGTGATTTCGTAACGCTGCAAGCGCTCCAGCAATCCCGGCAAATCGTCCTCGTAACGAAACTGCGCCACGGCATTGTAAAAATAACCGGCGCCGGGCGGACAATCCACCGGCTGGGAAACGTAATAGGAAGACAACGCCGCCAATGGCGCAATGGTTTGTAAAAAATCAACCGCATCGTCCAAATGCTTGCGACGATTCCCCAGATTCGAACCAAGGGCCACACCGATTATCACGAGCGGCATTATGCGGTGCCACGCAGCAAGTGACAAGCACGCGCTGCGGAAAAACGTCAAATTTGCTTCCGCGTCACGGTCAGCGGCAACCGGTCGGCAAACCACACAACTCCCGACACAACACCCCTCCCCTCGTCATCCCGATCGGTGTCGAGGAATCGGGTTGCCTGTTGGCAATTGTCATTCCCAGCGAGTAATACCACGGCACAACTGGGAGCGCCGGCATCTTGCCGGCTGTGCTGATGCT
>JAISDC010000051.1 GCA_031265105.1 Verrucomicrobiales bacterium | reverse complement strand
AGCCACGGCAACTACGGCGAAAACAACGGGGTATGGAACATCGGCGATTATGAAGTCATCTTCGACAACATGACCCACAGCGGCACCGTCAATATCAGCGTCAACAGCGACACCGGCGAGGGCGGCTCCATCACCATCACCGGCACCGCTGACGGTGAAGGTACCGTCCACATCGACGCCACCGGCAACGGTAAAGCTGACCCAAACCAAGTCCTCCCCGGCATCGTCAGCGGTGACGGCACCGAACACTGGCAATGGGATCCAATCGACTGGGGTATCGACCAACTCATCAAGGACGGCGACCGTTTTGTCAAAAATGGCACCAGCCCAGCGGGCGCGGTCTTGAACAGCAGCGTGGCGATCCAACAAGCCATGTGGTTCGCGCAGCAAAACAGTTTGCTCAAGCGCATGGGTGAACTGCGCTATGGAGCGCGGACGTCTCGCCCGCCAGCGGGCGGGACGCCCGCGCTCCACATAATCGACAACATCTGGCTCAGAAGCTATGGCCAACAGCTCAACATCGGCAGCCAAGTATCAGGTAAAGCCTACGAACAACTCATCTACGGCGTCGATCTCGGCACCGACCATAAATTCACCCTCAGCGCTGACACTGACTTGTATCTCGGCGTCTATGCCGGCTACGGCCGCAGCGATATAGATTACCGCACCCCTGGTACTGACGGTAAGATCAACTCCTATTACGGCGGACTCTATGCAACGTGGTTACACAGCAGCGGCTTCTATATCGACGCCACCTTCAAAGCTGCCAGTGTCGATAACGACTTGAAAGCCCCCTACAGCGGCAGTCAAATCACCGTTAACTACAGCGATGTGAACATCGGCAGCAGCCTCGAAATCGGCAAGAAGTTCACCTTCAGCGATGGCTGGTTCATCGAGCCTCAGTTCCAAGTCAACTACCTCCACATTTTGGCTGAGAATTACACGGCAGGCCCGCTGACCATCAGCGCCCAAGACCTCGACGCCCTACAATTACGCATCGGCAGCGTGTTCGGTCTCATCATCAACCTCACCAACAGCGGCGCGTTACAACCTTATCTCAAGGTCAGCGGCGTAGAAACCATCAGCAGCGGCGGCGCCATCCGCAACGGCTACCAACACACCCGCGCCAACACTGACGGTGCCCGTGCAGAAGTAGGCGGCGGTATTATCTGGCAACTCGACGCTGACAATCAACTCCACCTGGATTACGAAGCCAGTTTCGGCGACAAGTACGATAAACCGTGGGGACTAACAGCAGGCTACCGCCACCAGTTCTAAAAGCACATTCAACGCAGAGACGCAACACCTTAGCGGGCTATTACGCGCCCGCTCTAACGACACTAGCGAAGCGAATCAAAGGCGCGGAGGTTTAATTAAAAAAATCTCCGCGCCTCCGCGGTTAATAAAATTCCTTCGCGTCTTGGCGTCTTCGTGGCCGGAGTTCTCAACTTACTTCGCGGTCAGCATTTCACGAATCATGATGATATGGTTGCGCAAGGTGTAGAGTTCCCAGGCGAACGTGTAGGGCACATAGGTTTTTTTAACATTGGCCTCAATGTCGTCCAGGCGTTTCAAAAGCGTGGCATTGTCAGCGGCGCGGTTGGCGTGGTCGCGCTCGATGGCGCGGATGCTTTTGTACCATTTCCAGATGTTGCGGCGCATCGACCAGCGATAGGTGGGCATGACCATTTTGAACAACGGAATCAGCAGGGTCAGCAACGGCAGCAACATGATTTTGGTGCGGTCAATGAAAGCGGCCAGATGGTACGGCAGGTAGCGATGCAGGAACGACGGGCCGCTTTGCAGGTAACGGGCGGCGTCCTTGTGCATGAGCAATTCGGTGTTGTGGGCGGCGGGAAAATCAATGGTGTTGCTGAGCAGATTGTGACGATGGTGCAGGGCGGTGGCGGCGGCCAGGAGTTGGCTGACAATGGCGGGATGGAGATCATCCCTGGCGATGAGCGTGGCGACCGGGGCCAGCAGGGTGAGATCCCGCGCGGGCTGGTTGTTCGCCATGTCAACCACCCCGGCCGGCAGCGTGACGGCGTCGAGGTAATCGTACCGGCGCACATAGGCGGCCGCGTCGTCGAAGGCATGGGTTTGCACGACGGGATTGGTCAGTAGCAGCCGGATGACTGGCACACCAACAGCGCCAACGGCGAACATGGCGTCGAGCCGGCCGGCGGTCAGCGCTTGCCCGGCCTCGTTGTCGTCGATGATTGTCAGCGTTGAATTTTGCCCGGTGACGCCGCTCCACTTGAGCAGTTCGGTGGCGAGGAGATTGCCGCCGCTGCCGCGCAGACCGATGGCGACGCGCTTGCCCTTGAGGTCGCGCAGGGAGTGCACGGTCAGCGTCGGTTGATGGAACAACCACAGCGGCTCGTGGAACAACGCCGCCAGCGCGCGCAACGGCGTGATATCGGGATCAAGATTGGCGGCAGTGACCGCGCCGCCTTGGATGAAGGCGGCGTCCACCCCGCGGTCAGTGTCGAGCATCAGCTTGAGATTGTCCGCGGCGCCGTTGGTGACGCTGATGTTGACCTTGATGCCTTGCTTGGCGAGCAAGCCGGCGTATTTTTGCGCCCACCAATAATACGCTCCGTCAGCGGGACCGGCGGCGATGGTGATGGTCCTGGGCGGCGCGGGATCCACGAAACGCCAGCAATAAGCAAAGACAGCCGCCACGGCGAATATCCCAACGAGCAACGGCCACTGGGAGCGGAGGCAGGCGAGATAACGGTTCATGATATCGGACATAGCTTGATTAAATTAAAGGCGTTTCTCCAATTCCTCCATGACCTCTTTGCTCAAATTAAAACCGTCAACCCAACTCCGCCACCGCGCGGCGCAGATCGGCCACATCACCCCACTCGTGGCAGAAACAAAACCAGAACCGCGCCTTGGCCACCGGCTTGCCGCGCCACGAGCGCACCAGCGCCACCAGGGTCGGAAACTCCTGCTGCCCGAGCGGCCCCACGCCGGGCGTGATGGCCACGCGGTCGCCGAACACCTCGTAAATCTGCTCCGCCGGCGTTTCCGGATAACAACTCTCCAACCCCAACAAATTCACCCCGCTGGCCGCCAGGTTCCGCAAATGTTGTCCGTACACGCCGCAGCAATGCACATACACGCCGCCGAACCGGTCGGCGATTTTCTTCAACAGCGGCAATTCAAACTCCGCGTACAAATCCGGCCCCAGCAGCGGCATATAATCCTGCGTGATGCCCACGCCGCGCCCGCCGGTCAGCGTGACGAACGGCCAGATGTTGCCGACCACCCGTTCCGGGCCGATTTCATCGCGGTACCGCGCCACATACTCGATCAGCGTGTCGGTCACCCGCAGCGCCACCGCGCGCACCGTCTCCGGCTCCTCGTACAAACCCGCGATTAATTCGCCCTGGTCGGCCAGCAGCAACGCCAGCGTGTTCAACGGCCCCTGAAAATCCGGCGTCCGCACATACAACTCGTCAAGTTCCAGCCGCGCGCGCACCTGGTGATACAGCCGCGCCGCGCGCGCGAAATCAGTCTGCTCATAAGGCAGCGGCTGCGCCGTCAGCGACAACAAATCCGTCACCGTCGCCGCCACCGGCTCGATGTGAATCATCCCGCCGCGACTGGCCGGAATCCGCTTGCCGCCGTAAATCGCCGCGGTGGAAATCGTGCCGAAATCCGGCCCCAGCACCGGCAGCACCGAGTCGTCACCGTCAGCCGCCGCGTCACGCCGCAACACCGCGCAAGCCTTGGTAATGAACTCCTCCTCGTCGGGAACCTGCCGGTAAACCGGTTCATGACAAACACTCAGCAAACGCGACGCCTGGCCATTGAGAAAAGCATTGATATGCTGCAACGCGGTACTCATAAAAGTTGCCGCCACAATGCCAGCGGCAACCGCCAAGGCAAGTCTTTCCCATTGGTTTAACCACGGATAGACACGGATAAAAATAAGGGGCTGAAGTAGCTAAGGACCGAAAAAAGTTGCTCTTGGTGTTCTGTGCGTTCTTTCGCGGCCATTAAAAACTTTCAACCAACCCTAACCAATAGAAAAAACCAACATGCACCCCAAACTAACACTCCTAACCGTGGGTACCAAGCCACCCGCGCCACCACTGACGGTGCTCGCGCCGAGCTCGGCGCCGGCCTCATCTGGCAACTTGACGCTGACAATCAGCTCCACCTGGATTACGAAGCCTCCTTCGGTGATAAGTATGACAAACCGTGGGGACTGTCAGCGGGCTACCGTCACCAATTCTAAAAGCACATTCAACGCAGAGGCGCAACACCTTAGCGGGCTATTACGCGCCCGCTCTAACGACACTAGCGAAGCGAATCAAAGACGCGGAGGGTTAATTAAAAAAATCTCCGCGCCTCCGCGGTTAATAAATGTCATGGTCAGATTTTTTGCCACTGGCAGCGGTGTGACGGCTTGCCTTCGCTTTCGAATTGCCGCTGAAAATCGCTTTTCGGGTCAGCGTCAGCGTCCCACGCGCCGAGATTTTTCCAGCCCGCCGCCGCCGACCAGATTTTTTGCGTCCACTGGAAATATTCCGCGTGGTCGGTGGTGAAGCGCGCCGTCCCGCCGTCGGCGAGCGCGCGACTCAGGGCGGCGAGAAATGCCGGCTGGATGAGGCGATGTTTGAAATGGCGCCGTTTCGGCCACGGGTCGGGAAACATGATATGGATGACGCTGACGCTGGCCGGCGGGCACATGCGGCCGATGACGTATTCCGATTGCAACCGCAAGGCGCGCAGGTTGGCCAGGCCGCGTTGCGCCGCGCGTTTGGCGATTTTGCCGACGCGGCCTTTCAACCGCTCGACGGCGACAAAATTCCGCTGTCGGTGCCGCGCGGCGTATTCAAGGATGAAACCGCCGTCGCCCGCGCCAAGCTCGATTTCCACCGGACTGGCATTACAAAAGATTGCCCGCCAATCGAACACTCGCAACAGGTCGTCGTTCGGCAGCCACGGGTCGAAAGCGGGCGCTGCCGGTGACGGCAACGCTGACAGTGGGATTGCGTCCATGCGCACAATCTGCCAAAGACCAGGGCGCGGGAACACTCAAAATTTTTCCGTTCTCTGCTTTACAAAGCGGCGGGAACCCGGCTTAATATTCGTCCGCTTGCCACGGCTGGATAGCTCAGTTGGTAGAGCAGAGGACTGAAAATCCTCGTGTCGCCGGTTCGATTCCGGCTCCAGCCACTCCTTCTAACACTGTTCTAGGCGCACCAACACTTGATTGCATGGTTATTAGTCCAAGTGAGCAATTTTTTGAACACTAACTAAAATCATACTGGATTCGGTCTAAAAATGCCTAAAAATCACCCCATAAAACCTACGTTTGTAAGCTGTTCGGTCCCAGGCAGAGGTGGAGGAGGAAACAGAAACCCGCCGAGCTTTGAGGAATGATGGGACAGATATTACGCGGAGCGCCCGCCCGACAACGGCAGCGTGTTGGGTGAACGTTGACTGCCACAACACCATTCAATAATAAAATTACTTGAAGTGTGCGGCTAATATGATAGTCTTAATGTAATAAAGATACGGTTATGGCTAATATATTAGGCGTATATTCTCAAGGAACCGTGACCGAAATTATCGCCGCGAGAGTGCGCGACTTGCGCCTGAAAGCCAACCTCACCCAAAAAACCCTGAGTGTCAATTCCGGGGTAGCGTTGGCCACACTCAAACACTTTGAGCGTACCGGCCAAATCTCCCTGAAACACTTGATTATGCTGGCCACCGCCTTGGACCGACAGGATGACCTGTTGGGAATTTTCAAGGAAAAGCTCCCGGCTTCTCTTGATGAACTGAAGCGCAAACGTGCTCGCGGCGTCCTATGAAACTCGAAGTAAAATTATGGAACACCAACCCTTGGGGTGTTGACGGACGAGGCCAAGCCGGGGGTGGGCGCGTTTCAATATGCCGGCTCCTATGCTGGCCCGTCCCCGTCGCCGCTTAAATTGCCGGTATCGCCCGGACTGCAATACCCGCAAGCCGAAACCGATGGTTTGCACGGGGTGTTTAAGGATTCCCTGCCCGACGCCTTCGGGATGAACGCCTTGGAGCTTTGGTTCAAACAGCATCATCGGGAAGCCTACGCCGTTACCAAACTGGAAAAGCTGGCTTACATGGGCAACCGCGCTTGGGGAGCATTGAGTTACCATCCCGACTTGGGCAAAGCCAACAAGGATTTTGTTTGTGCGCTCCATGAGATTGCGCTGGCCCAGGCCGCCAAGCAAACCCTTGAGGGCAAGTTTGATGAAGTGGCCCCGCTGTTTCTGCAAATCGCATCCTCGATTGGCGGCGCCCGTCCCAAGGTCACCATCGGCATTGACCCGGACAATCCGCAAAATGTAGTCATGGGAGCTTTGAAAAAGCAATCCGTGTTCGAGCCGTGGGTATTAAAAATTGACACCGCCCCTGACCGGCAATATGGCCGCATTGAGCATGTTTACAACCTCCTCGCCGGCAAGGCGGGAATTTTGACCAATGAGTCCCGTGTTTTGGAAGAAGTCCGGGATGGCAAAAAGTATAGCCATTTTGCCAGCCGACGCTTCGACCGGGACGGCGGGCGGAAAATCCACGCCATTACGCTGGCCGGGTTGCTCGATGTGGATTTCAACAAAAATGAAACCACCTACGAAACGCTGATGCTCACCGCCTTGCGATTGACTCGGAACCTCACCGTCTGCAAGGAATTTTACCGGCGCGGGATTTTCAATTACCTGGCGGGTAATCACGACGACCATGCCAAGAACCATGCTTTGCTGATGAATGAAAACGGGGCATGGTCCGCCAGCCCGGCCTACGACATCACGCCAAGCACCGGCATGGAACGCCGCGAGGTCCACGCCATGAGCATTTCCGACAGCATCAAGGCGACCTCGACCAAAGAAGCATGGGAAAAACTTGGCATCCGCATGGGCTTTGGCAAACAGGAGGTCAGGCAGATTTTCGAGCAGGTTGACGGCGCGTTGGCGCAATGGAAGACCGTGGCCGCTGAAAACGGCATTGCGGCTCCGGTGATTGCCCAGGTGAAGGCGTATCTTGCCCGGCACCGCGCTTTTTAACCAACTCGCTTTGTATTCAAATAAATTCCCGGCCCTCACCGTCAGCGGGCGGCGGGATAGTGTTCCGCCCAGTCACGCAGGGCGGTCACCCACAGCGGGTGGGTGTTGAGGCTGGGGATGAGCCGGAAGGTTTTGCCGCCGTTGGCGAGGAAGCTGGCGCGGCCGGCGAGGCCGATTTCTTCCAGCGTTTCCAGGCAGTCGGCGACGAAGGCGGGGCAGACGACGGCGAGGTGTTTCACGCCGCTGTTGGCGAGGCGGATAATCTCATGGTCAGTGTAGGGCTGGCACCACGGCGCGCGGCCGAAGCGGGATTGGAAGGCGGTGGAATACGCGCCCGCTGACAGTGCCAGGCGCGCGGCGACGGCGGCCGTGGTGGCCTGGCATTGCGCGCGGTAGTCGGCCTGGTCGCCGGGGAACTTGTGCCGCAGCTGCCGCAGCGGGATGCCGTGGTAGCTGAATAGTAGGTAATCCGCGCCGCTGCCGGCGAGGGGTTCGCGGATGCTCGCGGTCAGCGCGGCGAGGTAGGCCGGTTCGCGGTAGAACGGCGGCAGCACCGTCAGCGGTACGCGCCAGCGCAGCCGCGCGAGTTCGGCGCGGGTTTTGACGACGGCGGTTTCCCATGTGGCCAGCGTGTAATGCGGGTAGAGCGGGAGGAGTAGAATTTCGTTCGGACGCTGACGGTGGGCGCGCAGTTGCTCAAGCGCGGCGCGGATGGACGGGTTGCCGTAGCGCATACCAAGGGCGACCGGCAGGGCGGTTTGCTGTTGCAACAAATCGCGCAATCTTTGACCGCTCACCGTCAGCGGGGAACCTTCAGCGGTCCAAATCTGTTGATAGGCGCGGGCCGTGCGGCGGGGCCGGCGGGGCAGGACGAGGCAGTGGACGATGAGCCAGCGTAACAAGAAGTTAGTGTCGAGCACCCGCCCGTCCATGAGAAATTCCCGCAGGTAGCGGCGGACGGCGCTGACGGTGGGGGCGTCGGGCGAGCCGAGGTTGACCAGCAGGATGGCGCGCCGCGGATGCATGATGACGGTCAGCGTAGGCGGGAACGGCTTGGGGATAAAGGATAATAGGTGGCGCGTTGGTTTGGATTTTTTTTACAGGGAGAGCATGGAGTTCATGAAGATTTTAAGCAAACCAAGCTCAATGTTCTCCATGCTCTCCCTGTAAAAAAAATCAAACTGACGCACTGCCGGATAAGGGATGGCCTGGGTGATATTTTATCCTTTATGTTTGGTTCCATATTCTTTACCATGCGCGCCATGAGCAGGCACTCCATCCCCATGTGGATAATTCTGGCGTTGCTGACGCTGACTACGCCGCTGACGGTGAGCGCGGTGGTCATCATTGACGCTTCCGGTACGACGCGCAATACCGCGGCGACCGGTTATGGGTTGGAAAATTACGTCGGGCGGGTCAACGACCCCAGTGGGGTTTATCTGGGAAACGGCTGGGTAATCAGCGCCGCGCATGTCGGCCCGGGAGATTTTATCCTGGGTGGGCAAACTTATGCCATGGTGGCTGATTCGGCGCATTCTTTTTACAATGCGGATGAGACGCAGGTGGATTTGGTATTGTTTCAGATCAACGTCACGACCGAATTGCCGGGGACGACGTTATTTGACGGCACGCTGACGCCTGGGATGGATGTTTTCATGCTGGGATACGGTGGGGGTACATACGGTTGGGGGGAGAATAGTCTGACCGGTATTGATAACGATTTGTTGCCTGACGCGGGATTTTACTCCGCTGACTTTTACACCTACAGTTATAATGCCGGATTTCCCTATACCGACAATCACGCGCAAGCGATTGACGGTGATTCCGGCGGTGCCGGTTTTGTGTACAATAGCGATAACGATCAATGGCAGTTGGCGGGAGTGATGTTTGAAGTTGGCTCAACGGAAGATGGACAACTGGCGGCAACTTATTTTGTTGACCTGACGAAGTACTCCGAGGCGATCAACAACATCATGGCCAGCATCCCCGAACCGGCGACCTGGGCGCTGCTGGTGACCGGAGTCGGGTTGGCGCTGATGCTGACGCGGCGGCGTTAAGGAGGGAAAGTTTGTGTCAGTTAACGCGGTACCGCGTAACTCGACAAACTTTCAAATTGACCCAAACCCACATAAACTTTTGTTACATTTCCCGGCCGGCCTCGGTTATAATCGGCCACTGATGATGACAGTCGGTTTGTTTGGCGGGACTTTTGATCCGGTACATGTGGGCCATGAGCGGATGGTTCGCGCCGCGCTGGCCATGGGGTTGCAACGGGTGATAGTGATGCCTTGTTGCCTGTCGCCGCACAAGATTGACGCGGCCAGTCACGAACGGCCCGCTGACGGTGAGCATCGGCGGCGCATGTTGGAACTAGCGCTGGGCGCGGTGACGGGAGTGGAAATTTCAACTTACGAACTGGCGCGAGGCGGCGTGTCGTTCACCTGGCAGACCCTGGAATTTTTGCGTAAAAAATTCACCGGGGCGCGACTGGCGCTGCTGGTGGGATTGGATCAGTATCACAAATTCCCGCGCTGGCAGCGATTTGCCGAATGGGGCCGGGGCTTGGATATTTACGTGTTTGGCCGGGCGGGCCAGGCGCCGCTGACCGTGGGCGCCGCGCACGCCGGGCCGGTTTATCATTGGCCCACGGAACGGATTCCCGCGGTCTCCGCCAGCGCCATCCGGCAGCGGGCGCGGGCTGGTCAATCTTTGACGGGGCTGGTCAGTCCGCCGGTGGCGGAATATATCAGGTCGCGCCGACTGTATTTGGCGTAGTGTTTGGTTGCCGATTTTCTTGCAAAAAAATGCTTTTCTGGCTGGCAGTTGGTTGAATTAACTGCTAAGAAGTTACTCCTTTTGAAAAGAACGGGATACAGTCTGATTTTGGTGTTGCTGTCGGTGGCGGTCGTACAGGCGCAGGTTGCTGCCCAGTCCGCCACGAGCAGCGACCCGCGCGCCAGCCAGCAGCCGATTGAAATCAGCGCTGACGGAGAAAACCGCTATCAGGGGGGGATTGCCTACGCGCAGGGCAACGTCACGGTGCGTTACGGCGAGGACATCATTGACGCCGACCAGATTACCTACGACAAGGCCACCCGGTTGATTACCGCCACCGGCAACGTGCGCATTTACGCGGAAAAGCGAATTTATCGGGGCGAATATTTCACTTACGATCTGGATAGCAAGAAGGTCACTTCGCGTGATTTCAAGGCGGCTTGGCACCAAATCTACGCGGTCGGCCAGTCCATCGAATCGCCCGCCACGAATGCCTATTTGATTAAAAATGGCACTTATACCATTGATAATCGCGAGCGGCCGTCGTACAGCATGAAGGCCAGGACCATGACCATTTACCCGGACGACCGGATTGTCTGCCACAACGTGACGGTGTACATTGAGGATGTGCCGGTGATGTGGCTGCCTTACGTGGCCATGCCGATTAACAAGGATTCGGATAATTTCGACATCGGCGGCGGCAGCAGTTCCTACTGGGGAATTTTTGCCACCGGCGCTTACACCACCGCCTTGGGAGCGGATTGGCAAACCACCTTCAAAGGGGCGTATTATTCACGGCGCGGCCCGGGCGGCGGGCTGGATGTTGAATATCAGCCGCAGCACAATCCCAACCATGACGCGGCGCGGTTCAGCGGCTATTATGTCAGCGACGGCGATCCGGCGATTGGCAACGAGATCGAGGACCGTTCCATCATCCACGGCACCAACCGCTACCGGATCAGTTATCAGCAGCGTTATCAGTTGACCAACAATCTGACCACCATGGCGGACATCAACGTGTGGAGCGACCGGCTGGTGACGGAAGACTTTTTTCCGTCGTTGTACCGCAATGAAATCCAGCCGGACAATTACGCCAGCGCCAATTACTACGACGACAATTTCATGGCGACGTTCCTGGGGCGAATCCAGACGAACAACCTGTTCAATGTCACGGAACGCAAGCCGGAATTCACCCTGGATTTCAAGCGGCAGAAATTTCTCGGCTTGCCGATTCATTACGAAGGCCAGTCCTCGGTGGTTAATTTCGAGCGGGCGTATGACCGCGATTTGAACGGAATTTACCAAGCCTACCAAACCGTGCGTTATGACAGTTTTCATCAGTTCAGCTATCCGCGCCAGTATTTCGGCTGGCTGGCGCTGACTCCGCTGGCGGGAGTGCGCGGCACCTATTACATGGAAAACAACAATCCCTTCAACCAGCACCCGGACGGCGGGGAGGGGCGGGTGGCGTTTAACGCCGGCCTGAACGCCTCGTTCAAACTGTCGCGCACCTGGCTGGATTTTAAAAATCCCGATTGGGGAATTGACGGCCTCCGGCATGTGCTCCAGCCGTATGTCGAGGCGGCCTATGTGCTGCCGGTTGGCATGTCGCCGGGGGACATCCGCGGCTATGACGCCTACATTCCGTCCACCCGGTTGCAGCCGTTGGACCGGATGCTGACCGGTTCGATTGATTCCATTGATCGCGTCGGCGCGATTAAGCATGGGGTCAGCAACCGGTTGCAGACCAAGCGTGACGGGCTTAATTACAACCTGATGGACTGGAACTTGTACACCCAGGCCAATTTAACGCACAGCACGTATGAAGGGATGCTGACCGATTCCACTTACTCGCAAATCTACAACGACATCAATTTTTATCCCGTGCCGTGGCTGAAATTCAGCTTTTATTCCGCCACCGCCTTCGCCGAGGAAGGCTTTAACGAAATTGTGACCGGCGCGCAATGGCAGGCCCATCCGGCCTTGAGCGTGGGGCTGTGGTATAACCATCTGGACAATGTGAATTATGCCCTGGACAATGTCTATTACTCCCGGTTCCGGCTGCCGAACGCCAATCTGATTACCGAGGAAACCCAGTGGCGGTTGAATGAAAACTGGAGCGTGGGGCAGCGCTTGTCGTGGGAAGCCAGCATCGGCCGCGTGCAGGAACAGCGCTATTCCCTGTATCGTGATCTTTCCGCCTGGATCATCGGCTTTACGGTCGGCTACATTGACAACGGCCCGGGCGGCAACGAATTTTTAACCTACCTGAGTGTGACGCTGAAGGCCTATCCCAGGGCGAGCATACGCGGTAATCTCTGACAACATGAATATAGCAATCGTAGGGTCCGGGTATGTCGGACTGGTAACTGGCACGTGTTTTGCCGAAATCGGGCATCACGTGATTTGTGTGGACAACGACGAGGCGAAAGTCGCGCAGCTCAAGGCGGGAAAAATTCCGATTTACGAACCCGGCCTGGAGGACTTGATTCGCCGGAATGTCCAGCTCCACCGACTGCGGTTCACCACTTCCATCGGCGAAGGGGTGGCCGAGTCCCAGGTGATTTTCATCGCCGTGCCAACCCCGCCGCAGCAAGATGGCAGCGTGGATTTGAGCTATGTCGAGGCCGTGGCGCGGCAGATTGCGGAACACATCGGCGAATACCGGGTGATTGTTGACAAGAGCACCGTGCCGGTGAAAACCGGCGAGAAAGTCGCGGAAACCATCCGTCGTTACGCCCGGCCGGACGCTGAGTTTGACGTGGTCAGCAATCCCGAATTTTTGCGCGAAGGCAGCGCCGTCGAGGATTTGATGAAGCCCGACCGCATTGTCTTCGGCGTCAACAGCGAGAAAGCGCAAGCCATCATGCAGGCGGTGTACGCGCCGTTCAACGCGCCCATCATGGTGACCGATCTCAACAGCGCCGAGTTGATTAAGCATGCCTCCAACAGCTTTCTCGCGCTGAAGATCAGCTACATCAACGCCGTCAGCGCCATTTGCGAGGCGTCGGGCGCTGATGTTGAGAAAGTCGCCGCCGGCATGGGCGCCGACAAACGCATCGGGCGCCAGTTCCTCAACGCCGGCCTCGGCTACGGCGGCTCGTGCTTCCCGAAGGACATCTCCGCCTTTATCAAAATCTCCGAGGAACTCGGCTATGATTTCCAGTTGCTCAAGGAAGTGGAGACCATCAACGCCAGCCAGGGCGAGCGCTTCCTGAAAAAACTGCGCGACAAGCTGTGGGTGTTGAAGGAGAAAAAAATCGGCCAACTGGGCCTGGCCTTCAAAGGCAACACCGATGACATCCGCATGAGCGTCGGCATCCGCATTGCCGAGCAAATGGTGCGCGAGGGCGCGGCACTGTCAGCGTACGACCCGAAAGGCATGGAAAAATGCCGCCAGTTGCACCCGACCATCCCGACCGTCAGCGACCCGTATGCCGTCGCCCAAGACGCCGAAGCGCTAGTCATCGCGACCGAATGGACAGAGTTCAGAAATCTCGACTGGGTAAAAATCCGCAACCTGATGCGGACACCACTGGTATTCGACGGCCGCAATCTACTCGACCCCGCAGAAATGAAATCACTGGGCTTCGAATACTACAGCGTCGGCCGCTGACCATCAGCGCCCATTTTTGCATTTTAAATTTAAAATTTTACATTTGAATATGAACACACTACTGGTTGGCGCCCAATGGGGCGATGAGGGTAAGGGAAAAATCGTTGACGTGCTCACCGAACAACACCACGCCGTGTTCCGTTCGCAAGGCGGCAACAACGCCGGGCATACCGTCCACGTCGGCGGCAAAAAATACGTGCTGCACCTGGTGCCGTCCGGCATCTTGCGCCCCCGCTGCCAGTGTCTCATCGGCCACGGCACCGTCATTGACCCGCTGGCGCTCGTCGAGGAAATCAAGGGCCTGCACGCGCAAGGCATCAAAACCCTAGGCCGACTGTTCATCAGCGACCGCGCCCACGTGGTCATGCCGTACCACCGCGTGCTCGACCAGGGCCGCGAGGCGGCGGCCAAGGGCAAAAAAATCGGCACCACCGGCCGCGGCATCGGCCCCGCTTACAATGACAAAGCCTCGCGCATCGGCCTGCGCGTCGGCGACCTGCTGAGCGCCGACAAACTCACCGGCAGCGTCCGCGACCGCGTGAGGGAAATCAACGCCCTCGCCAGACAATACGGCTGGCCCACCGTCAGCGCCGCGCAAATCACCAAGGACTACCTCGCCGCCGGGAAATTCCTCGCGCCTTACGTCACCGACACGGCGCTGAAGGTGAACGAACTCGCCGCGCGCGGCCGAAAGATTTTGTTCGAGGGCGCGCAAGGCACGCTGCTCGACATCGACTGCGGCACCTATCCCTACGTCACCTCGTCCAACACCACCTCCGCGGGACTGTGCACCGGCAGCGGCCTCGCGCCGAACCGCGTCGGTAAAATCGTCGGCGCGCTCAAGGCCTACACCAGCCGGGTCGGCGAGGGGCCGTTCCCGACCGAGTCGCCCGATCTCGCCGACCTGCTGCACGCGCTGGGCCGCGAGTTCGGCGCCACCACGGGCCGCGCGCGCCGCTGCGGCTGGCTCGACGGCGTGCTGATCAAATACGCCGTCACCGTCAACGGCATTGACGAATTCGCCATCACCAATCTCGACGGCCTCGACACGCTGCCGGTCATCAACATCGCCGTCGCCTACCGGCTCGACGGCAAAACACTGACCGCGCCACCCGCCGCCATTGAGGACTTGTATCGCTGCCAGCCGGTGTACAAAACATTCAAAGGCTGGCGTGCCGACACCACGGCCGTGCGTTCCTTCGCCCAACTCCCGCGTCACGCGCAAGCATACCTGCGAGCGGTGGAAAAAATCACCGGAGCCAAAATCAACCTCATCAGCGTCGGCCCCGGCCGGGAACAAACCTTTGGTAGCTGAGGTTTTTTATTGGCCACAGAGGCACACGGAGTAGGCACAGAGAAGCACAGGGTTAATTTTTAGTTTAATAAAATCTCTGTGGCTCCCTGTGTCTTCTCCGTAGTTCTCTGTGGCCCAATATACTTTTAGAATTGGTGACGGTAGCCCGCTGACAGTCCCCAAGGTTTGTCATACTTGTCACCGAAGGAGGCTTCGTAGTCGAGGTGGAGTTGATTGTCAGCGTCGAGTTGCCAGATGAGGCCGCCGCCGAGTTCGGCGCGAGCACCGTCAGTGTTAGCGCGGGTGGATTGGTAGCCGTTTCTGATGATGCCGCCGCTGCTGATGGTTTCGACGCCGCTGACCTTGATGTAGGGTTGTAACACGCCGCTGTTGGTGAGGTTGATGGTGCGGCCAAACACGCTGCCGATGCGGAGTTGCAGGGCGTCGAGGTCTTGGGCGCTGATGGTTAAGGGAGCGGCGCTGTAATCCTCAGCGAGTATGTGCAAGTAATTCACTTGGAACTGAGGTTCAATGAACCAATCATCAGCGAAGGTGAATTTGTTGCCAATCTCAATGCTACCGCCGATATTCACGTCGCTGTAGCTGGCGGTGAGTTGGGTGTTGCCGTAGGGGGCTTTCAAGTCGTTGTTAACACTGGCAGCTTTGAAAGTGGCGTCGAGGTAGAATCCACTGGAGTGTAACCACGTGGCGTAGAGGCCGCCGTAGTAGGAGTTAATCTCACCGTCAGCGCCGGGGGTACGGTAATCAAGGTCGCTTCTGCCGTAGCCGGCGTACACGCCCAAGTATAGGTCACTGTCAGCGCTGATGGTGAACTTGTGATCCGTGCCGAGATCGACGCCGTAGATGAGTTGCTCGTAGGCTTTGCCAGCGACTTGGCTGCCGATGTTTAGCTGTTGGCCGTAGCTTCTGAGC
>JAISDC010000026.1 GCA_031265105.1 Verrucomicrobiales bacterium | reverse complement strand
ACTGGCAGGAATTCAAGGATTTTGAGAAGTGCGCATTTTAAGACGCGATTGTCCAATAACGCTGCCGACGAACAAGACAAGGCCGCTGACCGTGCGGTTAGAGCTTAGCCAAAAAACCTCGATTTTACCCCGCCATCATCCTGAGCACAGCCGAAGGATCGGGAAGACAGGGAAAACTCCGGCCACGAAAACCCGGAGATGCGGAGATTTTTTTTAATTGAATCTCCGCGCCTCCGTGTCTCTGCGGTTAGTATTGGTTTTTAGAACTGGTGACGATAGCCCGCTGTTAGTCCCCAGGGTTTGTCGTACTTGTCGCCGAAAGAGGCTTCGTAATCCAAATGCAACTGATTGTTAGCGTCGAGTTGCCAGATGAGGCCGCCGCCGAGTTCGGCTCTGGCACCATCAGTGGTGGCGTGGGTGTGTTGGTAGCCGTTTCTAATGGTGCCGCCGCTGCTGATGGTTTCGACGCCGCTGATCTTGATGTAGGATTGCAATGCGCCGCTGTTGGTGAGGTTGATGGTTCTGCCGAAGAGGCTGCCGAGGCGGAATTGCAGGGCGTCGAGATCTTGAGCGCTGATGGTCATCGGGCCGGCAGTGTAATCCTCGGCGAGGATGTGGAGATAATTCACTTGGAATTGGGGTTCGATAAACCAGTCATCTTTAAAGGTGAACTTCTTCCCGATTTCGAGGCTGCCGCCGATATTCACATCGCTGTAGTTGGCGGTGAGTTGAGTGGTACCGTAAGGGGCTTTCAGGTTGTTGTTGACACTGGCAGCCTTGAAAGTGGCATCTATATAGAAGCCGCTGGTGTGTAACCAAGTGGCGTAGAGGCCGCCGTAGTAGGAGTTGAGTTCACCGTCAGCGCCGGGGGTGCGGTAGTCGAGGTCGCTGCGGCCGTAGCCGGCATAGACTCCGAGATACAAGTCACTGTCAGCGCTGATGGTGAACTTGTGATCCGTGCCGAGATCGACGCCGTAGATGAGTTGTTCGTAGGCTTTGCCGGCGACTTGGCTACCGACGTTTAGCTGTTGGCCGTAGCTTCTGAGCCAGAGGTTGTCGATGAGGTTATGGAACGCGGGCGTCCCGCCCGCTGGCGGGCGAGACGCCCGCGCTCCATAGCGCAACTCGCCCATACGCTTGAGCAAGCTGTTTTGCTGCGCGAACCACATGGCTTGTTGGATGGCTACGCTGCTGTTCAATACTGCACCGGCGGGGCTGGTGCCTTGTTTGATGAAGTGGTCACCGTCCTTGATGATGGTGTCGATGCCCCAGTCGATGGGATCCCATTGCCAGTTCTCCGTGCCATCGCCGGTGACTTTGCCGGGGAGGACTTGGTTCGGGTCGGCTTTACCGTTGCCGGTGGTGTCGATGTGGACTTTTCCTGCACCGTCAGCGGTGCCGGTGACGGTGATGGAGCCGCCTTCGCCGGTGTCGCTGTTGACGCTGATGGTGATAGTGCCGGTGTGGGTCATGTTGTCGAAGATAACTTCGTAATCGCCGATGTTCCAAGTGCCGTGGTTTTCGCCGTAGTGGCCGTGGCTGTTTTTGGTGAAGGTCCAGGTGCTATCGCTGCCAGTGATCAGGTTGCCGCCGTGGTAGCCGCCGGTGCCGACTGAGTCGTTATCAAGGATGATGGTCAGCGCGCCGTCGCCAGTGTTGATGATGTCGCCGGTCAGACTGCTGTCGTTGAGGTTCACAGTCAGCGCACCGCTGCCGGGGTTGGTGAGGTCGCCGTTGAGGCCGCCGGTGCCACCGTTGATGGTCACGGTGGTGGTGCTCAGATCGGTGTCAACAACATTAATGCTGTTGTCACCGGTCACACCAGTGGTATCCACGTTGTTCAAGGTCACTTGATTGACGCTGTCGGTATTGCTACCAATATGCAATAATCCCGCGCCGCCAGCTAAGGTGCCGCCATTCACTATCAAATTATTTTGCGAGTCACCGGCAATCACCGCTACCACACCTTCGCCGGTCATGGTAACCAAGCTATCATTCAGAGTGAGCATGCCGCCGCGATTAACCCTCAGCCCCATCAATTCACTCGTCACGGTAACTTGGTTGGCAATGAGGCTGGCGTCGTACTGTACGGCCAGCCCGGTGCCCAGGCTGTTGACCGTCACATTCTTCAGCGTAATCAATGAGCCACTTCTTTCCGATATGATGCCGGTGCCCCGACCATCAATCGTGACGAGCAAATCCTCGGCATGGATCTGCGCGCCATAGACTGCCATCAAACCCCTGGGGCCATAGGAGCCGCCTAAGCCGCCGATGGTAATGGCCCCGCCCTTGACGGATACGGTTGATGAATACGTTGCCATTACCCCGTAAGTGTTCCCGCTGCCGCTGATGTTGATGCTGACATTTTCCAATCTGGCCACCGAAGTGTTGATTACATCAACACCGTAAACCGTGCCGGCGTCACTATTGCCGGTAATGGTGCCGCCGGTCAGGGTGAGCGCGCCTTGGCCGTAGATATAGGCACCGTACCGACCGGCCACGGTCGAGGACAGGGCGATGTTGGTGCCGGTGTAGGTGCCGCCATTGACGGTCAGCGCGGAGTAGTTGGTAATGGCGGCGTAGGTCTGGTCTGTTTCAATGACATCTTGTCCGGCCGTGACGACTTTGTTTGCCGCGAGCACATTCAACGCGGAGGCGCTGAGGACGCTGAGGATGCGGAGTGTTAGTTTGGGGTTCATGTGGGTTCTTTCGGTTGGTTTCTGTTGTTGGTTAAAGCAATAGGTTGGGTTTGCTGGCCGCGAAAGAACGCAAGGAACGTAGAGATTTTTAAAAAAGGTTCTCTTTGTATTCTCTGCGTTCCCTTGCGGCCATTAAATAGACGTTCGGGAGAAGCTGGCGGACGGTGTTCTGCCAGATGGGGAACGGGATGGGTAAAACTCTGCGGGGAAATTAGAAAGTCGGGGCAGAAGTCATACTTTGTGAGCGCGAGAGCGCGTGAGCGCGTGAGCGCGTGAGCGCGTGAGCGCGTGAGCGCGTGAGCGCGGCAACACTTACTTTATGACTTATCTTGCTCATCTTCAGCGGGTTTCGATAACGCTGATTGACGATATGGAATCAGGTTGCTTTGCGCAAGGGTTTTTTTCATTTTTTTAACCACGGATGGACACGAATGAACACGGATTGTTTATTGGTTTTTTTATCCGTGTGTATCGGTGTTCATTTGCTTCACTTCGTTCGGAACTTGAGGCGGCGGGTAATTGCCGCCTAACTCTTGTGGTTTAACATCGTCAGCGGCGGCCGCTATTTGTTTTTGTTCAGGATTTCCTTGATCTGGGCCGAGCTAAGCGATGGTTGCTGCCATTGCAGGTCATCCTTGTTGCTCAACACCAGCGTGCCGGTGAACTCTCCCAACTCCGTTATTTCCTTGCCCCGATATAACTTGCCGGAAAAAGCGGACTGCTTATGCCAATTTTCCGCCGTAAACGGCCTTTCACTGTCCCGATCGACGTTAAGCGTCAGGATTTTGCCGGCAACCCTTTGCTGGTCCACGTCAAACGTCTGGCCGGTCGCGAACTTCCTGTTTTCCGTCGTGGCAAACTCACGCGCGAAACCGTTGAACGAACCGGTCTGGTATCGTTTGGCGGAGGAATTGCTGGGGAAGGAAAAATTATTCGCGTTGCGCATCAAGCCGGAGTCTTTTTCATTGAGAACCCTGGTGTTAAAAGCTTTGGTGTCAAAGCCCTTGTAGGCAAAGTTTCTGGCGGTGCCCGTCATGGCCGCCCGCATTTGCCGCATCATTCTGGAGTCCTCCGACAGTGACTCCGATACCTCCTTCTCCTGTGCCGTCACCGTCAGCGGCAAACTTGACAACCACAGGACTGCTATGCCGAGCCGTTTCATCGCTGACCGGCAGTGTGGCATGAATCGTTGGCCGGGCCAAGCTCAATTAAAAACGCCGCTGACGGTGAGCGTCGGCGGCGTTTTAAAGTTGCGGTTGGCGGGGCTTACGCCTTGACCAGTTTCACCACTTGCGCGAAGGCGCCCGGCTCGCTGACGGCGAGGTCGGCGAGAATCTTGCGGTCCACCTCGATTTTCGCCTTGGCGAGGCCGGCGATGAACTTGCTGTAGGTCAGGTCAAATTCCTTCAACGCGGCGTTGATGCGGACAATCCACAGCGCGCGCAAATTACGCTTGCGCGTTTTGCGGTCACGATAAGCGTACTGCTTGGCTTTGCGCGTGGCGTCGGCGGCGTAGCGGTACAGCTTGCCGCGGTTGCCGCGGTAGCCTTTGGCGGCTTTGACCACGCGTTTGCGGCGCTCGCGTGAGGCCGGGGCATTGGTAACTCTGGGCATAAATGTTCCTTTAAATCCTGACTTTGATGTTTTGTGGACGGGTAATTAAAGGGATTTTCAACCGAAAGGCAAGCAGACTTTCATGCGCTTGGTGTCGGCATCGGAAATCAGCCCGGGGGCTGACAGTTGGCGCTTGCGTTTGCGGTTCTTGGCGGCGGCCAGGTGGCGTTTGCCGGCCCTGGCGCGTTTGAGCTTGCCGCCGGCGGTCAATTTAAAACGCTTGGCGACGGCCTTCTTGGTTTTGGCTGAGCTTTTCTTTTGCATAATTCTCGGTTCGGTTGCAGTTATTCCTGATTGCTTTCGTCGTGCTCGTCAGCGTCGGGCTGGTCGCTATCGTCGGCAAATTCTTCGTCGGTTTCCTTGGTAAATTTCCTTGTCCGCTTGCGGATCGGCAGAGGAGTTAACATCAAATTGATGTTTCTGCCAACTAATTTCGGCTCGGCGTCGGCGCTGCCCACGTGTTCCAGGTCCTGGCGGATGCGGGCGACCAGTTCCCGGCCGAGTTCCTGGTGCTGCATTTCGCGCCCGCGGAAGATCAGCATCATTTTCGCCTTCATGCCCTTGAACAGGAATTGCTCGGCGTTGCGGAGCTTGGTCGCGTAATCGTGCTCCTCGATGTTGACGTGGAATTTCAACTCCTTGACCTTCGCGGCGGAATTCTGCTTGCGCGCTTCCTTGTCCTTTTTGGCCAGTTCGTAGCGGAACTTGCCGTAATCAAGGATTTTGCAAACCGGCGGCCGCGACTTGGGACTGACCTCGACCAGGTCCAGGTTGTGCCGGCGCGCCTCCTGCAGGGCTTGGTGCACATCCAGCACGCCGAGGGAATGACCATCCGCGCCGATGACCAGGACTTCGCGGGCGCGGATGCGGTTGTTAATTCTGAGTTGGAACGGGTGTATAACTACTCTCCTTTTTGATGGTTGAAAAACTGCCGGTGGCACGGGAACGGAAAATGCAACTGGACATAGCAAATCAGAACTGATTCGACGGAATCGTTGGCGTAACGCAATTTCCCAAAGTCATAAAGTGGTATTAATGATGGAAATCCGAAAAGAAGCAAGCACTTTTTCAGCGAAAAAAACAAAATTTGCGCAACCGCGTCAACCCGGCGCGGCGGCGCGCTGAATCCGGCGCCGGAAATCAAGGTGACAGCGCGGCGGAAATGTTGAATGATGGACTGACGGTGACGGACTGGATGATAACAATGGATTGGCGGCTGTTTCGCGAGATTAACACGCACTGGGTCAACCCGGTGTTTGACTGGCTGATGCCGTTGATCGGCGCTGCCGAGGTGATGAAATGGCTGTTGCTGGCGCTGATGGTGGGGTTGCTGTGGCGGGGCGGCTTTAACGGGCGGGTGCTGGTATTGCTGGCGTCGCTGTGCGTGGCGATTGGCGACCCGCTGATCATCAATCCGGTGAAACATGCCGTCGCGCGGCCGCGGCCGTACCAGGCGCTGACGGAGGTGCGGCGGGTGAGTTGGCAACCGTCCGGCGCGGTGGCGCTGATGGTGTCCAATCGGCCGGGCAAGGCCAACAGCATGCCGTCCGCGCATGTGGCGAACAATGTGACGCTGGTGCTGGCGTGGCTGCTGGTGTACGGCTGGCGCCGCTGGTGGTGGCTGCTGGGCTGGCCGCTGCTGATGATGTGCTCGCGGGTGTACACCGGCGATCATTTTCCCGCGGACACCGCGGCGGGATTTTTGCTGGGCGCGGCTTACACGTTGCTAATTTGTTGCCTGGCCGATAAAATCTGGCAGAACTATGGTCGGCGGTTGGCGCCCAAGTTATATGACAAGCACCCCACTTTACTCGCAAGCCGGCGCGCCCGCTGAATTACGGCTGCCCGGCGGCTGGTCGGTGCCGTGGCATCGCGCGGCGCTGACGGTGATCGCGCTGGTGACGTTATACCGGCTGTGGTATGTCTCGCAACTAGAGCTAATTGCCGACGAGTCGTATTATTTCCTGTGGTCCAAGCACCTGGACTGGAGCTATTACAGCAAGGGGCCGGGCGTGGCCTGCGTCATCTGGCTCGGCACGCGGTTGTTTGGCGACACGGTGTTCGGCATCAGATTTTTTTCCGTCGCACTGTCAGCGGGCACGGCGTACTGCCTGTACCGCCTGGGGCGCAAATTATTCGACGGGCAGCTCGGTTTCTGCGCGCTGCTGGTGGCGCTGGTCACGCCGCTGTTCGCCATCGGCAGCGTGCTGATGACCATTGACCCCATCAGCGTGTTTTGCTGGGCGGCGGCGGCGCTGGCGTTCTGGCGGGCGAAGGACGCCGCCGGCAGCGGCTGGTGGCTGTTGAGCGGGCTGCTGGTCGGGCTGGGGATGCTGGCGAAATACACTAACATCGCGGAGTTGGCGTGCTTCGCGCTGTTCTGCGCGTGCTCGCCGGCTCACCGTCAGCGGCTGCGGGGCAAAAATTTCTGGCTGATGACGCTGGTGGCGCTCGTCTGCCTGACGCCGGTGGTTATTTGGAACTGGCAGAACGACTGGATTACCGTGCGGCATTTGTTGCAGCGCGGCGCGCTGGACAGCGGCAGCGGGTGGCGGTTTTCCCCGCGCGAGTTGCGCAAGTTCGCGGAAGTATTGTGCGCCGCCTATTCGCCGCTGCTGTTGCTCGCCACGGTCAGCGCCGCGGTGGCGGGTTTGTGGCGATGCCGGCGCGACGCGCGAATGTTGTTTCTGACCGCGCTGTTCTGGCCGCTGACGCTGTTCTACACGGCGCTGAGCGTGAACAAGGCGGCGGAGGCGAATTGGGTGGTGCCGAGCTTCATCAGCGGGTTCATCCTCGGCGCGGCGGTGTGGCGCGAATGGTGCGTTCGCCGCTGGGCGCGGGGGTTCGTCATCGTCAGTGTCGCGGTGGCGCTGACGATGACCGTGATAATCAATCTCGGCGCCTGGTGGCCGCTGCCGTTGAAGAAAGATCCGCTCGACCGCGTGCGCGGCTGGTCCGGCCTGGGACAGCAGGTTTACGATTTGCAAAAGGAGCACGGCGCGTCGTTCATCATCGCCAGCGATTACGGCACGGCCAGCCTGGTGTCGTTTTATCATCCGCTGCGGCCGCAAACTTATCTGGTCAACACGGCGGGCGTGCGGAACCAGTATTCGTTCTGGTCGGATTACAGCGACGGTTTTTCCCACGAATCGGCGATTTATGTAGCGCAAAATCCGCGCGCGGAAATCCCCGGCCAGCTCCGGCGCGAGTTCCGCCGGGTGGAGTTGCTCAAGGTGGCCGCCACGGTGTGGCACGGGCGCAACCTCAAGCCGTTCGCCTTTTACCTGTGCAGCCATTTCGGCGGTTATGACGGCGAGGACGCTGACCGTGAGCCGGCCGCTGACCGTGAGGCGGAACAATGAAAGTTTCCATCATCATCCCCTTTTACAACGAGGAGGAAAATGTCCGGGCCTTGCTGCTGGAAACGCGCGAATGCCAGCCGGCGGCTGAAATTATCGCGGTGGACGACGGCAGCACCGACGGCACCGCCGCCCAGATCCGCAGCGTCAGCGGGGTACGCTATCTGTCCAACGGCGGCAACCTGGGGCAAAGCGCCGCGTTGTATCACGGCCTGCGCGCCGCTGCCGGTGACGTGTGCGTGATGCTGGACGGCGACGGGCAGAACGACCCGCATGACATTGACAAGCTGCTGGAGAAAATCGGCGAGTACGACCTGGTGTGCGGCTACCGGGCCGCGCGGCGGGACACCTGGTGGCGCCGCGTCGCCTCGCGCATCGGCAACAGCTGCCGCCGCCTCGCGCTGCCCGACCCCATCCGCGACACCGGTTGCACGCTGAAAGTCATTCGCCGCGAGTATATCAGGCACCTTGTGCCGTTCAACGGGCTGCACCGTTACCTGGCCGCGCTGTCAGCGGCGGCGGGCCTGCGCATTTGCGAGGTGCCGGTCAATCATCGGGAACGGCAGCGCGGCGTGTCGAAATACACCGTCAGCGGGCGGGCGTGGCGCGGGCTGTACGATTTGTTCGGTGTCGGCTGGCTGTTGCGCCGCCAAATACACTGGCAGAAAGATCCTTATCATTATGAATAACACCTTGTTCACGCTGCCGTTCAACCTTGACCTGCAATGGCTGGGGATTCACGCGAACCTGACTATTGCCTTCACCGCCTGGAAAATCATCGGCTGGACCGGCGCGCTGATGTTCGGCGGCCGCTGGGCGGTGCAGGCGCTGAGTTCGCACTTCGCCAGGAAACCGGTGCTGCCGATAGTTTTTTGGTACATGAGCTTCATCGGCAGCGCCTGCGCGCTGGCGTATTTCATCTGGGGCAAAAACGACTCGGTCGGCATCATCATGAACGCCTTTCCCTGCGGCTTCACGCTGTACAACATCTACCTGCATTTTACCCCCCGGAAGCCACCCGTGGCTTAACACCAAGGTACAAAGAATTTTTTACAGGGAGATCATGGAGAACGTGGAGATTATTTTTTTAAAACCTTCATGAACTCCATGATCTCCCTGTAAAAAATTCTTTACCCCTTGGCGTTAACCTCTTCAAATTACCACCCCGCACGGGGGTGTTACGTCCTTGACCAATACCGCTTCTGCTTTAACATGGCACCGCATGAATAAAATCCACATTGGCGCGCTGGCATGCTGCCTGGTGTTGACCGACCTGACCCAGGCGGCCCTGGTTTGGCGTCCGGGCGAGGGCTGGACCAACGAAAGCAGCGGCGAATCCCTGGCGGCGAGCGATGCGAAGGCGGCGCTGCAACTGGCGCGCAACCTGGAGGCCAAGGAGGATTACAAAAGCGCCCTGGACGCATATCGCGGCATTGTGCGGCGCTGGCCGTTGTCAACCTCGGCCGGCGAGGCGCAATTCAAGATTGGCTTCATGCTGGAACAGCGCGGGGAATTCGGGAACGCCTACAAGGCTTACCAGAAAGTGGTGGAAAAATACCCGGCCAGCCAGTTTTTTGATTTGTCCATCGAGCGCGAGTTTGCCATCGGCAATTTGTTCCTGAGCGGCGAGCCGCAGCGGTTGTGGAAAATCCCCCTGCTGCCGTCCATGGACAAGGCCGTGGAGGTTTTTAACACCGTCATCAAAAACGCGCCCTACGGCGTTTACGCCCCGCAGGCGTATTTCAAAATCGGCTTGGCCCGCGAAAAGCAACGGCAGTGGTCCGATGCCATCGCGGCCTATAACAAGCTGCTGGACAAATATCCCGGCAACGACCTGGCCCCGGCGGCGCAATACCAGATTGGCTACGCCTGGTACCAGGCTTCCAGCCAGCCGGACTACGACCAAAGCTCGGCGCAGAAGTCCATTGACGCGTTTCAGGATTTTTTGACGCGCTTCCCGCGCAGTGAGAAAGCGGACCAGGCGCGCGTTTACATTAACGAGCTGGACTCCCGCCGGGTGCAGGGGGCCTATAATATCGCCCTATTTTACACCAAGCAAAAAAATTACCAGGCGGCGATTATTTATTTCAACGACGTGATTCAACAGGGACCGAACACCGCGCTGGCGGCGCAGGCCAAGGCGCAAATCGAGACCATCAAGAATATTCAAAGCGGCCAGTCGCCCGGGTTCAAACAGCCGGCCGCGCCGGGCCTGACCGAGAATTCCCAGGCGACCGCCGCGCCCCCGCCGGCCGCTGACCGTGACCGGCAACCGCCGGTTGACGCGAACCAAGGAACCCCGAATCATCCTCCCGTTTTATGAAATTACTCTTGCGTGGCGCATGGCTGGCCTGGCTGGCATTGTTGACCGGTTGCGCCGGTTATCAATTGGGCAACATTCCCACCGGGGAAATGAAAGGGGTCAGGAATATCTGGGTGCCGATGGTACAGAATGAAACCTTCACGCCGTACCTGCAATCGCTGGTTACCAACGCGCTCATTCACGAGTTCGACAACGACGGCACCTACCAAACCGGCCGGGCCGGCGAGTCCGAGGCCACCTTGCGGGTGACGGTGGTGAAATTCGAGCGCAGCTCGGTGAATCAAAATCCCGACAACACCACCCAGACCACCCAATTCCGCGGCACCTTGACGGCACGGGCCACGCTGACCAACAACCTGACCGGCAAGGAGATTTTCAAAGACCTGGAATTTCACGGCTCCACCGACTATTACGTGCCGAATTTCCGCCAGGGCGGCGACAATATCGAAGCCGAGCGCCAGGCCATGCCTCTGGCCGGCATCAAATTGGCGCAAAACATCATCCATCAAATCACCGAAGGCTGGTGAGTTAAACCCCTCCGTGAAGGGGCTTAAGTTTTTTAGGTTTATTGAGTTTTATCAGTTGGCGCGGTACCGCGTGACTTGACAATCTTTCAAACTTGTACCGTGTGGCGTCTTCGCAGTGAATCGGCCAGACGCTAACCCTCCGGCGCGACAAACTTCAGCCCGATGATGCAACCGATGATGCCGAACAAAAACACCAGCCGCAGCGTGGTGGACGGATCCTTGAACAACCACACGCCAACCAGTGCCGTGCCAACCGCGCCGATGCCCGTCCATACCGCGTAAGCCGTGCCCAGCGGCACGCCTTTCAACGACAGCGTCAACAAGCCGAAGCTGGCCAGCGCGCACACGCAAAACGCCGCGCTCGGCCACAGGCGGGTGAATCCGTCCGACATTTTCAAGCACGTCGTGAACCCGACTTCAAACAAGCCGGCCAGCACCAGCAACAACCAGTAACTCATAAACGCCACAGGCTACCACAGCCGCCGCCGCCTGTCGAATGCCGGCGCTGCCCTAGCCTTCAATGGTGTTAAGCTCGACCGGCCCGACCTTCACGCCCTGCGCCTCCAGCCAGGCGATGGCCGCTTGCAACACCTCACGGTCAGCCTCGAACTCCACGCCCATCAATCCCATGGTGTCGCTGATGGTGGCCTGGCGGATGTTGAACATCACGTCGAATTTTTTGCCCATCAGGTAAATGAGCGGTTCGGTCGCCTGCGGCCCGGTGAAATTGAGCCAGTACCTGCCTTTGCACTTTGCCATGCCGGAATATTATCCGCCGGCGATGGCGGGCACAATGCTAACTTCAGCGTCAGCGGCCAGCGGCGTCGCCTGCGCCTGCAAAAAGCGCACATCCTCGCCGTTCACGTAAATATTCACGAACCGGCGCAGTTGGCCGGCGTCGTCCACCAGGCGCGTTTTGATGCCCGGATATTTTTTCTCCAGGTCGTCAATCAGCGCCGCGACCGTCGCCCCCTCGGCGCTGACCGTGTCCAGGTTGTTGGTTAGCCCCCGCAACGGGGTCGGTATGCTTACTTCGATTGCCATAACTTTTATTCACCGCGGAGGCGCGGAGGCGCGGAGTTCTTTAAATCCCGCGTCCAGCGTCAGCGGTGCTTTATTAAACGGTTTTTATTTTCTCCGCGTCTCCGTGTCTCTGCGGTTCATTTTTCACTATCAGCGCGTCAAACTCGCGCAGGCTGGGCTTGATGCGCGCCGGCTCGGTCAGCTGACCGTCCAGCGCCTCCGCCGTTTTCAACCCGTTGCCGGTGATGCAAATCACCACCCGCTCATCGCGCGGAATCCTGCCGCTGTCGATCAACTTCTTCGCGCAGGCCAGCGTCACGCCGCCGGCGGTCTCCGCAAAGATGCCCTCGGTCTCGGCCAGCAACTTGATCGCCTCGATGATTTCCGCGTCGGTCGCGTCCGCCGCCGCGCCGCCGGTCTGCCGCATCGCGTGCACCGCGTAATACCCGTCGGCCGGCGTGCCGATGGCCAGCGACTTGGCGATGGTGTCCGGCCGCGGCACCGGCCGGATCAAATCCGTGCCGGCCTGTTGCGCCGCGGTGATCGGGTTGCAACCGCGCGCCTGCGCGCCGTAAATCCTGAATGGCGCCGCGTTGACCAAGCCGACCTTGACCGCTTCCTGGTACGCCTTGGTGATCTTGGTCAACAGCGAGCCGCTGGCCATCGGGATGACCGTGTGCGCCGGAATCCGCCAGTCCAGTTGCTCGATGATTTCAAATCCCAGCGTCTTTGACCCCTCGGCGTAATAGGGCCGCAAATTCACATTCACGAAACCCCAGCCGTATTTGCCGGCGATTTCCGAGCACAGGCGGTTAACCTGGTCGTAAGGCCCCTCGATGCCGATCACCTGCGCGCCATACACCAGCGAGTTGAGCACCTTGCTGCGCTCCAAATCATACGGGATTAACACATAGCTCTCCAGACCGGCAGCGGCGGCGTTCGCGGCCACCGAGTTGGCCAGATTACCGGTCGAGGCGCAGGCAACGATGTTGAACCCCAGTTCCCGCGCCCGCGTCAGCGCCACCGCCACCACGCGGTCCTTGAACGACAGCGTCGGATAATTCACCGCGTCGTTCTTGAGGTACAACTCGCGCGCGCCGAGCGCCCGCGCCAGGCGCTCCGCCTTCACCAGCGGCGTGAAACCCGTCTGCAGGCCGACGGTTGGCTCGCCGTCAATCGGCAGCAACTCGCGGTAACGCCACATCGTCAGCGGGCGCGCCTGGATTTTTTCCCGCGAAATCGCGGCGCGAATTTTCGCGTAATCATAGTCCGCCTCGAGCGGCCCGAAATCAAACTCGCAAACATGCGTCGCTTTTTTCGGATAAAGCGCGCCGCACTCGCGGCACTTCAAATTGCTGAAGAAAGTCTCTGCCATAGCCATTGCATTCTTCCGTCCCGCTGATTCACCGTCAACGAATTTAACCACGGATGAACACCGATGCACACGGATAAAAAACAAAAAAAGCAATTCGTGTTCATCAGTGTTCATTTGCTTCACTTCGTTCGGAGCTTGAGGCGGCGTGTAATTGCCGCCTGACTCTTGTGGTTAAAAAAAACGAAAAAAACCCTTGCGCAAGACAACCAGATTCCATATCGTCCCATCCGTCAAATCGTCAAATCGAGTTGTCAAAACCCGCTGAAGATGAACAAGATAAGTCATAAACCAAGTGAATCGCGCTCACGCGCTCACGCGCTCACGCGCTCACGCGCTCACGCGCTCACGCGCTCATTATGACTACTGCCCCGATTCTCTAATTTCCCAGCAGAGTTTTACCCTTTTCATTCCCCATCCGGCAATCTACGACCACCAGCCTGTCGGGGCCTCATTCGGCACCTTTAGCGGCAGTTCTAAAACCTTTAGAGCCGGTTCTAACGCCTTTAGCGGTGCCTCTAAAACTTTTAGAGCCGCCTCTAAGGTCTTTAGCAGCGTTTCTAAAACCTTTAGAGCTGCCTCTAACGTCTTTAGAGTCGTCTCTAAAACCCTTAGAGCCAGCTCTAACGTCTTTAGAAACGGCTCTAAAACCTTTAGAGCCGCTTCTAACGTCCTTAGAGGCACCTCTAAAACCCTTAGAGTCGCCTCTAACGGGATCAAAACCAACCCCTAACCCATAGAAATCATGAAAACACACACCAGTTACCTCACCGTCAGCGTCAAAAAATACATCCACAAGACTTGGGACGGTATCTTTGACTTCTTCAGCCAATACAGCGGCGACCTGATCAACGTCCAAACCAAGACCGACCCCGGTCTCGCCGACGCCGACATCGCCAATATTCAAGAAACCACCGCCGCCTACGGCCAGTTGAACCAAGCCATCATTGAGGCAGAAAAAATCATCACCGCCCTGCGCGCCTTGCGGATTCAACTCCTTACCCAGCAAACCATGGATCCCCTCCACGTCCCCATCATCCAATACCTCACCAACCTCCTGGCCTCCATCGAAGGCAAACGTGGCGGTCTGCTCTGGCAAGAAGACCGCTTAACCGACCGCATCTTCCGCAGCCCCAGATGCACGCAGGAAGACTTTGCAATGTTGGGCATCGTCTATAAACCCAACACCAGCGCCCCCATCGACAACCTCATCGGCAAACTCTACGCCGTATTCGACGGCGGCAAAGTCCCCATCCATTGGACCCTGCCCCGCGGCTACCACAACGCCCGCCTCACCGCCAGCACCAACCACGGCGACTGGGTCTTGCTTTACGAAGGCAGCGAAAGCCACTTCATCGACGCGCGTCCCATCCCGGCAATTTCCGAAATCCGCTCCTACAAACTGGAAATCATGGAAACCGGCAAACCCATCGGCAAACCCGCCATCGACAAAATCCTCGTCGGCCAGGACATCTCCGTCGAAGAAACCAAACTCTAACCAGCCTCATTAACGCAAAGACGCCAAGGAACAAAGAGCACAAAGGTTTTTTAAAAAAATAGTTCTCTGCGTTCCTTGCGTTCTTTTGCGGCCATTAAAACCTATTAAAAAAAATCTGCGTAATCTGCGGATTAAAATCTTATGAAAACACCCATACTGAAAACCCTAACCCGAATCTTAACCCTCTGCGCCCTCAGCGTTTGCTTCGCCCGTCGGCTCGGAGTCAGAGCGAGCGTGTATTTGCTCGCTTACTTTACCGCGTTGAACGTGCTCGCCGAAAACAAAGTCGTCACCACCGGCACTGAGTCCGAGGCGGACAAAATCTACGAAGCCGTCTCCGGCACCGCCGCCCTGCAAGTCAGCGGCAGCGAGACCTTCTACAGCGGCACCCGCCTCACCCTCAGCGGCA
>JAISDC010000197.1 GCA_031265105.1 Verrucomicrobiales bacterium | reverse complement strand
CGGGCGCGCGGGCAGGCGGCAGCCGTGGGCGCGGATTTTTTGCAGCAGGCGGTGATATACCTCGGTCATCAGCTCCGCCGCGACGAAGTTGTCGCGGTCGGCGCGCGGGAACAGCCGCGCGGCCTTTTGGAAATAATGCTCCGCGCGGAACGCCTGCATCTTCAGCAAGCTCTCGCGCCCGGCGTGCGGCGCGGCGGCGAACAAGTCCGCCTCGCTGACGTTGAACGCCGCCAGTTCGTCCTGCGGCACATAGACGCGGCCGTAGTGCTCAAAGTCGTAACGCACGTCGCGCAGGATGTTGGTGAGTTGGAAGGCCAGGCCGAGCGCGACGGCGTAGTCCTTGGCGCGCGGGTCGGTGTATTGGAAAATCTCGATGCTCACCAGCCCGACGGCGCTGGCGACGCGGTAGCAGTAGCGCTCCAGCTCGCCGAAGTTCGCGTAGCGCGACTGGTTCACGTCCATCGCCACGCCGTCGAGCAGGTCGAGCAGCGGCTGCCGCGGGAGGCGGTACGCGCTGACGATGGCGCGCAATTCCCGGCCCAGCGGCGAGGCGGGCGCGCCGTCCGCGGCGCAACATTGCGCGATCTCCGCGCGCCAGAACGCGAGGTCCGCCAGCTTTTCCGCGCGCGACTTTTGCCGGTCGTCCACCAGGTCGTCGGCCACGCGGCAATAGGCGTAAAACACCGTCATGGCGCGGCGTTTGGCCGCTGACAGTGAGGCGAAGGACAGCGCGAGGTTGGAGCCCGCGGCGGCGGTGATTTGCTGGCTGGCGGGCGGCTGGAGTTGGCGGTTCATTCAAAGTTCGCCGCGGGCGAGGCTTTCCTGCCGGGCGTGCTCGGCCTCGGCGGCGCGTTGTTTTTCGCTCTTC
Organism: Verrucomicrobiales bacterium; assembly: GCA_031265105.1. Taxonomy (GTDB): domain Bacteria; phylum Verrucomicrobiota; class Verrucomicrobiia; order Methylacidiphilales; family JAAUTS01; genus JAIRPN01. The sequence continues at coordinate 3,324 of JAISDC010000197.1, read as the reverse complement.
GCCTGCCAGGTGTCCCAGCTTTTGCCGAACGCCATGTCCGCGCCGCTGAAGGTGACGCCGGTCACTTGGTGATAATCCACCGTCTGCGGGAAGGAGTCCTTGCCCTCGCCTTTGACGAAGATTTGCACCTGCGCGCGCGGTTCGTCGAAGTTGAAAACGTAGCCGCTGACAGTGGTGTCGTCGTTCAGCAGCAGCGTCACGTCGCCGCGATAGTCGAAGGCTTCCTGCATGTGCCGCGCCAATTCCTGACGGTCAGCGGGCTGGAAGGTTTTGCCTTCCAGCGAATTTTGGCGGGCGAGGTCGGTTTGGGCGTGGTCGGTGTTCATAATTTTTTAGCTACCTTAACGCAAAGGAACAAAGGAACGAAGAGCGCAAAGTTTTTTTAATTTAAGAAATCTTGGCGTTCTTTGCTCCTTTGCGTCTTTGCGTTAAAAATGTGTTCATGCTCCGTATTTCATCGTCGCTTTCACGGTGCGGATGAAGCCGCTGAGGTTGCCGAAGGTGTCGTCCACCGAACTCGGCTCGAAGCCGCAATGCACCATGCAATCGCGGCAGCGCGGGTCGGCGCTTTTGTTGCCGATTTTGCTCCAATCGGTTTCCTCGATGAGGCGCTTGAATGTCGGCACATAACCGTCGGCGAGCAGGTAGCACGGTTTTTGCCAGCCGAAGATGTTGTAGGCGGGGCTGCCCCACGGCGTGCAGGCGTAGTCCACGTTGCCTTGCAGGAATTCCAGAAAGTTCGGCGACAGGTTGAAGTGCCATGATTTTTTGCGGTCTTGCAGGATGGCGCGGAAGAGTTGTTTGGTTTGGTCGGTGGGCAGGAAGTGGTCCTGGTCGGGCGCTTTTTGGTAGGAATAGCCGGGCGAGAGCATCATGCCCTCGACGCCGATGCTGACGAGTTCGTCGAAAAACGCGCGCACCTGCGCGGGGTCGGCGCCGGCGAACAGCGTGGTGTTGGAGGTGACGCGGAAGCCGCGCCGGACCGCTTCCTTGATGCCGTCAACCGCGGCGTCGTAAGTGCCGGCGCGGCACACGGCGGCGTCGTGCTCCTCGCGCAGGCCGTCGAGGTGGACGCTGATGCTGAGGTATTTGCTCGGCTTGAACTCGTCGAGGCGCCGCTTCAACAACAGCGCGTTGGTACACATGTACACGTATTTTTTGCGCTCCACCAGCCCGCGCACAATCTCCGGCATTTCGGGATGGATGAGCGGCTCGCCGCCGGGGAGGCTGACCATCGGCGCGCCGCACTCCTCGGCGGCGTCCCAGCATTGTTGCGGCGTGAGGCGTTTGTTGAGGATGTGGTCGGGGTACTGCACCTTCCCGCACCCCGCGCAGGACAAATTGCAGCGGAACAACGGCTCCAGCATGAGCACCAGCGGGTAATGCCGGTTGCCGCGTAATTTCTGGCCGATGACATACGACGCCACCGTCCACGCCTGCGAGATAGGTACTGCCATAATGGGTTGAAATGGTATCGGGGCGGCACTGTGACTGTCAATGCGGGAATCGTTTGGTACGCTGACGCTCAAAAGGGTTCTTTTTCCTATTAACCACGAATAAACACTAATGAACACTAGATAGTGTAGTCACAAGATTTGAGTCCAGAGGAAAATGCAGCGGATTTGGACTGCGGCCAAGTAGGAGGCAGTGCGTTTGGCGTAACGGGTGGCAATACCGCGCCAGCCTTTTAGCCGCATGAAGGCGTTTTCGACCAGATGACGTAACTTATACAGGTATTGGTCGTAATCCCGTAGTTCCTTGCGGTGCTTCCTGGGTGGAATCACCGGCTTGGTGTTGTGCTGTTGGGCGTGTTCGACAATGGCATTGGTATCGTACCCTCGGTCGGCAATCAGATGTGCGGCGGCAAAGCCGGCGGTCAAGTCCGCAGCTTGAGTGCAATCCGCCACGGGACCTGCCGTAACAAGGACTCGCAGCGGCATACCATGCGCATCCACGGCCAGATGTATTTTTGAATTGAGCCCCCTTTGGTGACGCCCATATCCTGGTTACCGCCCCTGGCCCCGGTGCCATGCTGATGCACCTTGACGTGCGAGGCGTCGATCATCAACCACTCGAAATCCGGCTCTTGGATCAGGGCATTGAGCAGACGTTCCCAACGCCCAGCGTCCCGCCAGCGGATGAAGCGCCGGTGGGTGTTGCTCCAGCCGCCATAATCCGGCGGCAAATCGCGCCACGGCGCGCCAGTGCGCAAAATCCACAGCACCGCATTGATAAATCGCCGGTTGTCTGCGGCAATCCCACCCCATTTACCGCGCTCGCCCGGCAGGTGCGGTTTTAAGATGGCCCATACCCGCTCACTAATGTCATGTCGATGATAGTCTGCTCTCATTCAGTCAACTTATCATCCGCGACTCCCAATGTACAGATTATTCATTGATCTCATGACTACACTATCTAATTTGGATGGTTGTGATTCGTGTTAATTCGTGTCCATTCGTGGTTTGTTTTTAAAACTGCCGCTCTCCAATTCCTCCATGTTCTCGTTGTAAAAGGCGCCAGGGTCGGCGGCGCCGGTAAAATAAATTGCCAAAACGCCGGGGACGCTAATATTGTGAATCGTCAATGAAGATCGCTTGTTTGCAACTCAACGCCACCGTGGGGGATTTCGCCGGGAATTTACAGCGGCTGGCCGCGGCTTATCAACGGGCGGTGGCGCGCGGGGCGGAACTGGCGCTGGCGCCGGAATTGTATGTGACCGGTTATCCGCCGCGGGACTTGCTGGCGCACGAGGATTTTTTGCAAGCCAGCGAGGCCGCCAATCGCGCGCTGGCCGCCCTGGTCGGCGCGGTGCCGCTGGTGTGCGGCATCCTGACGCGAAATCCCGACCGGCCCGGCAAGCCGCTGTTTAACACGGCGGGTTTTTTCCAGTCGGGCCGCCTGCTGCACGAGACGCACAAATGCCTGTTGCCGACCTACGACGTGTTTGACGAGGCGCGCTATTTCGAGCCGGGCCGGGTTTGCGAGCCGTTCGTGTGGCGCGGGCGGCGGCTGGGCATCACGATTTGCGAGGACATCTGGAACGACGAGGATTTCTGGTTGGATAACCGCCTGTATCCGCTGGACCCGGTCCGGGAGCTGAGCGGCCGGAAAATCGACCTGCTGCTCAATCTTTCCGCCTCGCCGTGGAGCCAGGGCAAGGAGCGGCTGCGGGCGCGGATGTTGCAAAAAATCGCCGCGACCGAGCGGGTGTCGCTGGCGCAGGTGAACCTGGTCGGCGCCAACGACGAACTGGTGTTTGACGGGCACAGCCTGGTGTTCAACGCTGCCGGTGACCTGCTGGCGCGCGGCGGCTCCTTTGCGGAA
>JAISDC010000212.1 GCA_031265105.1 Verrucomicrobiales bacterium | reverse complement strand
AGGTCGAGGGTTCGGGGATGACGCTGGTCAAGAGCAGCGAGCCGTTGTTCAGTTCGAGGGTGAATAAATCGCTCAAGTCATCGCCGCCCGCGTCTTGCAGCAATACTTTGCTCCAGTCGCCGGTGGCTTCGCTGATGGTGGTGAAGCCGGCGGCGAGCGACCAGGTGTCGTTTTCTTGCGGTGTGTAGCCGTCGAGGAAATTCAGTTGCAGGATGGCGCCGTCGTTGAAGGTCAGCGTCTTGGTCGGGTTGGTGGTGTTGTAAATGGCCAGCGTGTCGCTGACACCGTCAGCGCCGAGGTCGAGTTGCAACAGCGAGCCGGCCTCGAAGATGATGGTGTCAATGTTGGCGCCGAAGTACAGCGCGCTGGCTTGCAACGGGCCGGCCACGTCGCCGGGCGCGATGAAACCGCCGTTACGTACGACGACTGAATTATACGCCTGGCCGGTGACTGCGCCGCCGATTGAGAGTTTGCGCTGGTTGTTTTGAAACAACACGGTGCCGCTGCCTGCGAGACTGGCGGCGGTGACTTCCGCCTGCACGTTAAAACTCGCCCGCGTGTCAATCCGCACGTCGCTGGTGACGGGAATGGAGTTGTTGGCGGCGGCCACCAGGATACCGCTTTCAACCAACACGGTGCCGCCGAAGTTGCCGGGGCCAAGGCTGAAGTTGCCGCTGGTGGCCGCAATCAAGCCGATTTCCTTGCTGCCCTTGGCGATGTCGTTGACGTAGGTGGTGCCCATCATGTTGATGCCGCCGCCGCCGAGGCCGATGAGCGCGCGGCTGCCGGTGCTGATGGTGTAGTTGCCGGCGTTGAGGTCGAGGTTGCCGCTGGCCACTAGCAGGCCGCTGCTCACCGTCAGCCGCGCGGCGCTGTCGCCCGTCACCTTAACCCCGCCGCGCAGCGCGTTGACCGTGACGTTGCCGGTGAAGGTTTCCGCCGCTGCCAGTGACACGTTATTATCGGTCATGCCGTCGGCACTGGCGCTGGCCAGCGAGTCCTTGTATTCGTTCGCGGCGAGGGCGCGGAAGCCGCTGCCGCTGACGTAGGTGACCAAGTCATTGCCGGCGGAAAGCTGGGCCACGGTGGGATTGCCGACGGCGACCCCGCTCTGCGCGACGGCCCACGGCAGGATGGCCGTGCTGGTGAGGCTGGTGCCGGAGCCGACCAGGTCGCCGGTGATGGCGTCTTCGTTGAGAACTTTGAGTTGCACGGTGCCGTAGGCGCTCGCGATGCCGTACAGGCTGAGGGTGGCGCCGTTTTGCCGGTTGAGCGCGGCGAGTTGCAGACCGTAGCCGCGCCCGCCGCTACCGGTGCCGGTGAAGCCGAGGTAGTTGCGCCCGCTGAGCAGGTTGACCGTGCCGGTGGACTCGAGCCAGTTGTCATACTCATCCCCGGCGCGCCGGACGCCCTGCGCCATCAGCGCGCCGCCGAGCAGGTTGACAGGGATGTCCTTCGCCAGCAGACCGCCGGTGCCGGTGGCTTGCGCGTAGCCGTTTTGGTCGCCGTTCAAAATCAGCATGGACGCGCGGTAGCTGGAGGGATTGGCGACGATGTTGACGGCGCTGGCGCCGCGAATGCGCTCGCTGCCGTCGGTCAGCACGGCGTTATTAACCTCGGCGATGACGATGCCATCCATGATGTTAAACGCGCCGCCGGCCGCGAGGTAGCCGGGGCCAAGGATTTTCATGCGCTCGCCGCCGGTTTTGGTCACGTCGCCCGCCACGTTCATCGCGCCGCTGAGGTTGAGAATGGGCGTGGAAGGCAGGAGCTGGGAGCTGGGGCCGGCGCCGTCGGCGTAATATGCCAACGAGTAACCGGAGCCAACATTGAACGTGACATCGCCGGCAAAATTCAGCGGCACGGAAACATTGAGATTGTTGTCACTGGTGGCGCCGGACGCGACGGCAAACAGTGTGTTGGGGCCGTTGAAAAACAGCGTGCCGCTGCCGTTGATGGTGGCGGTGTTGTTTCCGCCTCGATAGCTGTTGAGATAGACAAAGTCGTCGGCGGTGCCGACGCTGCCGCTGACGGTGAGGTTTACCGCTTTGCCGTAGGTGCTCGCGCCGGACTGCGTGCCGGCCACGCCCGCGCCGGCGGCGGTGGTCGGGGCGCTGATGGTGACGGCGCCGCTGTTGAGGATGCCGGTGATGTACGCGCCGGCGGGGATGCCGGCGGCGCTGACGGTGGAGCCGACGTTGAGCTGCCGCGCGTCGTAGGTGCCGGTGTAGAGTACGGTCGCGCCGGCGTCGAAGGTCAGCGCCGGAATCGCGATGGTCGGCCCGTAGTTGCTGGCCGTGCCGCTGACGGTGTTGACAGTGGTATTCACCCGCCCGCGCCCGAGGGTGACCGTGGTGCCGCTGACGGAGGCGACGAAGGCGTTTTTCCGCAGTTCGTTGTTCGGGCCAAAGATATAGTAACCGCCGAGCAACGAACCATCCACCGCCGCATTGCTGTAGGTGAATGTTTCGTTGTTAGTGAAGGTCAGCGTGCCGAGGTCGTAAATAATTTCCGGCCCCGAATAGACAAAGCGGAAATTAACATCGCCGTTGGCATAGTTATAAGGATTGGCAATGTCAGCGTCGAAAGCCCCCGTCCACTGCGCCCTGGAACTGACCGTCATCGTCAGTCCCAACACTATACTAATCAACAACTTACGAAATGGGGGGGGGGGGGGGGGGGGAGTTT
>JAISDC010000106.1 GCA_031265105.1 Verrucomicrobiales bacterium | reverse complement strand
TCCCCTTGGGGACGGGGGCAGCGGCATAATCCCGCAGGGATGAAATATTGATAGCCGCCGGTGTTAACCGGCGGTAGCTGTTTTTACAACGAGCCAACTCCGTAGGAGTGAAATAAAAACGTCGCGCAAAGTCGCTATTTCACCCCGGCGGGGTTGATTGGGTTGCTGCTACTTACCGCCGGTTGACACCGGCGGCTATCAATATTTCATCCCGGCGGGATTATCGCTGCTGGCGCGGCACGGCAAGTAATTGTACCCAGTTCTCGTGCTGGTCAGCAGGTTCGGCATGATGCAATAACCTGCCAAGGTTATGCGGAACCACTATACCATTCCCGGCGCGCAACATCATGCCATCACCGGGAGCGCCGGCATCTTGCCGGCGGTGCTGGGGCTATCTGCCGGCTGGAAGCCGGCGCTCCCAGTGACCGCCAGCAACGCCCAAAGACTCACTACAGAATGAAAATCAAGAGACGGTCTGATGCGTTTGACAACAACCGCTGACAGGCTTCTGCCCGCGATGGATGGCGACGATGCCGAAAGTGTGCTTTTGCCACGCGATGTTGGTGTAACCAGCCGCCGCCAGCAACGCGGCCAGACCGTCGGCGTCGGGGAATTTGGCGACCGTGCTGGCAAGATAGTTATAGGCGCCCGGCTGGCGGCTGATGATGCCCGCCAGCAGCGGCATGATTTTGCCGAGGTAACAGCGGTACGGGCCGGCCAGCCATTTGGCCGGACTGGAAAATTCCAGAATATGCAGCGCGCCGCCGGGTTGCAGGACGCGCCAGATTTCCCGCAATGCCAGCGTATAGTCGGCAAAATTGCGGAACCCGAAGGCGACGGTGACGGCGGCGAAGGATTGGTCGGGGAACGGCATATGCATGGCGTCGCCTTGCAACAATTTTTTGACGCCCTTTTGTCGGGCCAGCGCCAGCATCGGGGCGCAGAAATCCAGCCCGGTCACGTCGTAACCGGCGCGTTGCAGCAATAACGCCACATCGCCGCTACCGGTGGCCAAATCCAGCACCGGCCCCGGACGGCATCGGCCGACGCTGACGATGAGCTGCCGACGCCAGTACTGGTCAATGCCCAGACTGCACAGGCGGTTGATGCAATCATAGGGGCCGGAGATTTTTCCAAACATCTCCCGTACCCTGGCCGGGTCACGCGGCGCGGTCTCGCGATTGGTGTTCAAGGCGGCGTCCGGCGCTTATTTTGACGAGGCGGGGGTTTCCGGAGCAGCCTTGATGTCGGATTTGAAGCTCAGCTTGTCGCCGTCCACTTCGATGAGGATGGTTGAGTCCGACTTCAGATTGCCGCGAATGAGTTCCTCGGCAATCGGGTCTTCCAGGTAACGCTCAATGGCCCGCCGCAGCGGGCGCGCGCCGTAAGTCGGTTCATAACCCTGGTCGATGAGGAATTGCAGGGCGGCGGCGCTCACCTTCAGCGTGACCTGGCGCGCGGCCAGGCGTTTTTGCACCTTGTCAATTTCCAGGCTGACGATTTTCGACAAATGTTCGCGGCTGAGCGCGTGGAACACCACGATGTCCGTCAGACGGTTGAGAAACTCCGGCTTGAAGGTCTTTTTGGCTTCCGCCAGCAGCTTGTCCTTGATGGTGTCATAATCCTGTTCTGCCGAGGCAATGCCGAACCCGACCGTGGTTTGTTTGCGCATTAATTCGGCGCCGACATTCGAGGTCATCAAGATGATGGTATTGCGGAAATCCACCTTGCGGCCGAGGCTGTCGGTGATTTGCCCGTCCTCAAGAATTTGCAGCAGGATGTTCCACACGTCCGGATGCGCCTTTTCGATTTCGTCGAACAGCACGACCGCGTAGGGGCGGCGGCGCACCTTCTCGGTAAGCTGGCCGCCTTCCTCGTAGCCGACGTAGCCGGGCGGCGAACCCACCAGCCGCGAGACGTTGAATTTTTCCATGTACTCGCTCATGTCGAGCTGGATGAGAGCGTCAGCGTCGCCGAACACGTATTCGGCGAGACACTTGGCGAGGTGGGTTTTGCCCACCCCGGTCGGGCCGAGAAAGATGAACGAGCCGATGGGGCGGTTCGGATCCTTCAAATCGGCGCGGGAACGGCGCAGGGCCTTGGCCAGCGCGTCAACGGCAGCGTCCTGTCCGATGACTTTGCCGCGCAACACCTCGGCGATGTTGAGCAGCCGCTCCATTTCCTTGGATTCCAGGCGGGTCAGCGGCACGCCGGTCCATTTCGACACCACCGCGAAAATATCGTCGTTATCCACCAGCACTTCCTGCTCGTCGCGCTGCTTGCGCCAGTCGGCCACGGCGGCTTCGTAATTATTCTTCGCGGCTTTTTCCCGGTCGCGCAGAGCGGCCGCTTTTTCGAAATCCTGCTGTTTGATGGCGGTTTCCTTGTCCACGCGGATTTTTTCAATGTCCGCCTCCAGTCCCTTCAAATTAGTCGGCGTCATGGTCGCGCGGATCCGCGCGCGCGCGCCGGCTTCATCCATAATGTCAATGGCCTTGTCCGGCAGGAAGCGGGCCGTCAGATAACGGTCGCTGAGCTTGACCGCCTGCTCGATGGCCTCGTCGGTGATTTTGGCGCGGTGATGCTGCTCGTATTTCGGGCGCAAACCTTTCAAAATCTGGATCGCCTCGTCCACACTCGGCGCGTCAACCTTGACGCTTTGGAACCGGCGTTCCAGCGCGGAATCTTTTTCAATATATTTGCGGTATTCGTTCAGCGTGGTGGCGCCGATGCACTGCAACTCGCCGCGCGAGAGCGCGGGCTTGATGATGTTCGACGCATCCATCGCGCCTTCCGCCGAGCCGGCGCCGACGATGGTGTGCATTTCGTCAATGAACAGAATCACGTTTTTGGTTTTGCGGATTTCCTCCATCACCGCCTTGATGCGTTCCTCGAACTGGCCGCGGTACTTGGTGCCCGCCACCATCAGCGCCAAATCCAGCGTGATCACGCGCTTGTCGCGCAACAATTCGGGCACGTTGCCGGCGTTGATTTCCTGGGCCAGTCCTTCCACAATGGCGGTTTTGCCGACCCCGGCCTCGCCGATCAGCACCGGGTTGTTCTTGGTGCGGCGGCACAGAATCTGGATCACCCGCTCGATTTCATTCTTGCGGCCGATCACCGGATCCATTTCCCCCTTGGCGGCCAGTTCCGTGAGGTCACGGCCAAACGCCTTGAGCGCCGGCGTCTTGGCGCCTTTTTTGGCGCCCGCGGACGCCTCGCCGGACCGTTCCTCGCTGTCCAAACCGCCCTCCTCACCCTCAGCGGGCGTGAAATTGGGATCCAGTTCCTTTAACACCTCATTGCGCGCGCGGACCAGGTCAATGTCCAGGCTTTTCAACACGTGCGCCGCCACGCCGTCGCCCTCGCGCAACAGACCGAGCAGGAGATGCTCCGTGCCGACGTAACTGTGATGCAGCGTCTTGGCTTCCTTGCCGGCCAGGGCCAGGACTTTTTTCACGCGCGGTGTGTAGGGAATATTGCCGCCGATTTTGGTGTCAGGACCGGATCCGGTCTGCTTTTCCACTTCCAGGCGGACAGTGTCGAGATCCAGGCCCATTTTTTGCAGCACATTGACCGCCACGCCCTGGCCCAGCTTGATCAGGCCGAGCAGCAAATGCTCGGTGCCGATATAGCTGTGGTTAAACCGATCGGCTTCCTTCCGGGCGAGCGCCAGCACCTGCTGCGCGCGCGGCGTGAAGTTGAAGTTGTTCATTGGTTCTTCTCCTGCCATGTTAAATACCCCTCAATTTTTTGGTGTTCGGCGCCGGGATTGACTTGAGTTTGTCCCGCAACAAATCGGCCCGGACCGCGTCCCGCTCCTCCGCGCCCAGTTTTCTGGCGGCGGCCTTTTGCAGATGCGCCGGCTGGGTGTGAATGAACAAGTCGTCAATTTTGGTTCTCAGACTGGCCGGCCAGAATCCCAAGTCAACTCCCAGTATGAGTAAAGATAGCAGATTCAACGCCTCTTTCGAGGAAATCGAATAGGCGTGTGAAATGATGCCATAGGCGCGGCCGAGTTGATCGGCGACAATGCGGTGTTTGTCCTGTACAATCTTTTGCCGCGCGTTGTGCTCGTGCTCGATGAGATGCTGGATAACCTTCAGCAACCGATTGAGAATATCCCGCTCGCTTTCGCCCAGGGTGATTTGGTTTGAGACCTGGAACAAATTGCCCAGCGCATCCGTGCCCTCGCCATACAGGCCGCGCACCGCCAGGCCGATTTGGTTCACCGACTTGATAACCTGGTTGATTTGGTCACTCAGCACCAGCCCGGGCAGGTGCAGCATCACCGAGGCGCGCATGCCGGTGCCGATGTTGGTCGGGCAGGCGGTCAGGTAACCGAGCGTCGGCGAAAAGGCAAAATCCAGTTCGTCCTCCAACTCGGAATCAATGCGGTCAATGGCCCGCCAGGCTTCTTCAAGGCGGAATTCGGGATAAATGGCCTGCAGGCGGAGATGATCCTCCTCGTTAATCATCACGCTGAGCATCTTGTCGGCGCTGACCACCAGTCCGCTGCCGGAATTTTTCGCGGCATGTTCGCGGCTGATCAGATGTTCCTCCACCAGCATTTGCTTTTCCAGGGGACTGAAGGTGTCCATTACCCGGCTGAGAAACGGCGCCTGCGCTTCCGGCAGGTGATTAATGGCCGGCTGGAGGATGCCGAGCAAATCTTCGCGCTGCTTTTTTTTCAGCCAGCCGGGGAACGGGTGGCCCTTCAGGTTCCGCGCCAGGCGCACCCGGCTGCTCATGACAATGCCGCGTCCGGGCGATTGTTCCAAGGTCAGTGCTTTGGCTGAGGGTTCAGACATAATTTTGTGGATAAGGATACCTGTTATCCACGGGAAATGCAACTCCGGCCACGAAGACGCGAAGATTATATGGAGCGCGGGCGTCCCGCCCGCTCCTGCGCAACTCGCCCATACTTTAACGGGGGCTTCTTTTTTTTAGCTGCATTAACGCAAAGGAACCAAGGGGCAAAGGCGCAAAGATTTTTTTGAGTTGGTTTTTTTAATTAACAACAATCTTTGCGCTGCTTTGCCTCTTGGCGTCTTGGCGTCAAGGTAGCTTATATACGGCGGCGGATGAGCGCCAGCGCGCCGAGGCCGAGACCGATGAGGAACCAGGTGGAGGGTTCCGGGACGGCGGTGGCGTTGAAGACCAGTTTGCCGTTGTCCACGTTGAAGGTGCCTTCGACGCCGTCGCCGGCGATGGTGAATTGGTCTGCGCTGACGGTGCCGCCGGTGATGGTCGCGTCGCTCCAGTCGAGCACTTGATAATTCCCGAGGTCGGTCAGGCTGCTGAAGTCGATGATGATATTGTCGCCGATGGTGATGCTGTCGGTGACCAGCAGTACATCGTCAGCGTAGCCGAGGATGGCGCCGCTTGCCAGGGTCAGGTTGTCCAGGGTTCCCGCGCCGTGGAATAAGGCGTTCGCGCCAACAGTCACATTGATTTCGCTGGTGGCATCGCGGGTGACGTTGCCGACGAGTTTGGTGCCCGCACCGGTGAGGGTGATGCCAATGGTCGCGCCAGTGGTGCTGGTGACGTTACCAGTGATGACAGTGCCGTTGACTGCGCTGAGGGTGATGGTGGAGGTGCCGCTGGCGAGGATGTTGCCGGTGACGGTGTTGTTGTTCAGGTTCGCCGTGACGGTGCTGCTGGTGATAATATTAAGCGCATTCGCGTTGCTGCCGGTGGTGCTGATGTCGCTGTCGGTCAGCAACAAGGTGGAGTTGGCTGCTATCTGCACGCCGTGGCCGAGGTTCCCTGTCGTTTCAATGGTCATATTGTTCACGATGACGTTGCCTTGGGAGAGCATGACCCCATACGCACTGGTGCCGCTGGTGGTGATGCTACCGCCGGTCAGCAACAGTGTGGCGCTAGAAGACACTGTCACGCCGTGACCGTTCTCTCCTTCCGTCTTGATGGTCACGTTGTTCACGGTGCCGCTGCTGCGGGTTTTGAGATGAACCCCAACCGCGACGAAGTCGCTAGTGCTGATGGTGCCGCCGGTCAGCAGCAGGGAGGAGTCTTTTATTACATACACACCGTGGCCGATGTACCCTGTCTTCGTAATGTTCACGTTGTTCAGCGTGCCGCTGCTGGCGTTGGTGATAAGAATCCCATGCCCGTAGGTGCCGCTGGTGCTGATCAAAGCACCGGTGAGGGACAGGCTGGCGCCGTTGTCAATATAGGCGCCGTTGCCGATGGCGTCTTCGTCGAGGCCATGGTTGGTGGCGCTGAGGGTGATGTTGGTGCCGGTGTAGGTGACGCCGTTGGTGGTGACGTTCAGGGCCGCCTGGGTGGTGGTGTCGCTGTCGTCGTAGGACGCGCCGGTCTCGGTGGTGCTGCTGGTGACGACTTTGCTGGTGGCAAAGACATTCAACGCGGAGGCGCTGAGGGCGCAGAGGGTTAATATTCGGGTTAGGGTTTTCAGTATGGGTGTTTTCATAAGGATTTTTATCCGCAGATTACGCAGATTTTTTTAATCGGTTTAATGGCCGCGAAAGAACGCAGAGAACGCAGAGATTTTTTAAAGGTTTTTCTTTGCGTTCCTTGCGTTCTTTTGCGGCCATTTTTGTAGTTAGTTTTTAATGGC
>JAISDC010000066.1 GCA_031265105.1 Verrucomicrobiales bacterium | reverse complement strand
GAGGTCCAGGCTTTGACATCGGTGCCGCCCTGGGCGGAGTGGATGATGCCGATGGGAACACCGGTGGCGTCCTGGACGGCCTTGGCGAAGTAGTAGCCGACGGCGCTGTGGCGGTTCGCGGATTGGGGGCTGGCGACTTCCCATTTGGCGCTGACGGTGGGGACGAGGGTGGCGGCGTTCTTGAAGGGGACGCCGAAGTAGCGCAAGTGGGGGCGGTCGATGGCGGCGATTTCGTCAGCGTCAGCGAGGCGGAAGAACATGTTGGATTGACCGGCGCAGAACCAGACGTCGCCGACATCGACATTGTTCACGACGAGCGGCGGGCCGTCCTTGCCGCTGACGGTGAGGGTGAGATTCTCCGTCGCTTGCAAGTCGTGGAAGCGGGCGGTCCAGGCGCCATCGGCAGCGGCGGTGGCGGTGGTGGTTAACTCGCCGAGCTTGAGGGTGACGAGTTCGCCGGGGCTGGCGGTGCCGCGAATGGGAGTGGTGTTGCCGCGCTGGAGCACCATGTTGTCGGTGATGAAGAAGTCGAGCGTGACCGCGTCAGCGTCAGCGGGCGGGAGCGATAACATGCTGGCCGCCAAAGCGCAGCGGGCCAACCAGCGGCGGAGTTGGCGTTGGATATGTTTACGGTGGTTGGAGTGGTAGCGCATAATTTTTTTCTATATGGTATTTCGCTTTGACACAGCGCCAGCGAATTCCCCTCTCGTAGAGGGGTGGCGCGCAGCGACGGGGTGTTTCAGCGTTTGGTGCTCTTTTCCCCTTAACGCTGAAACACCTCGTCGGCTCCGCCGCCACCCCTCTGCGAGAGGGGAATTCGCTGACGCTGGACTCATCTCAATTAACATAGTATTCATGTCAAACACCATAATATCGGGCGGTTAAAACCAGCGGTTTTTAGTGCCCAACGGCCAGTCGTCGGTGCGGAACGGCGAGGCGGGCAGGCCGGTTCGGTTGTACAAATTGCAGCCCTCCGGATTGCCGGCCCAGGCGTAGCGGACGGCGACGGGGGCGCTGACGTTGGGGCTGGAGACGACCACGCTGTCGCCGTCAATCACCGCCTCGGCCTCGTGCCATTGCTGGTCCGCGCCGGCGATGACGAAGCGCCGCAGCGCGCCGTCCTTGGCGACTAGGCCACCGTCAGCGTGGGTGAATTGCACGCGGATTTTGCCGCCCGCAATGTCAGCGGACTGGAACACCGGGCCGGAGTATTCGCCGGGCTGACCGTAAGCGTGCGCCAGCGCCTGCAACGCGAGGCGGTAGCCGACGTCGCGTTTGTTGCGCGGGTGGATGTCGTTGGCGTCGCCGATGTCGATGGTCACGGCGACCTTCACGTTCGGGTCGTGCTGGGCGACGTAATTCTGGCCTTCGCGCACTCCGGGCCAGCGGAGGTCGCCGCCGCTGGCGTCGGTCGGCGGCTTGGAAAAATTGGCGAGTTGCACGACGTAGAACGGCATGGCGTCCTGCCGCCACGCGGCGCGCCACGAGTCAATCATGGCTTGCAACAGGACGTGGTAATTCTCGGCGTAGCCGGTGCTGCTTTCGCCCTGATACCATAACGCCCCTTTGACGGCAAAGCGCGTGAGCGGCGCGACCATGCCGTTGTAAATGGCGCCCGGCGTTCCCTCGCCGCGCATCGACGGCGGCTGGGGCTGCGCCGCCCGCGCGGCCGCTGACAGTGGCGCGAATTTGTGCTCGACCTTCGCCAGCCATTCGTCGCTGACCGTGTCGGCGGGCAGGCGGAAGCCCATGCGGAAGGCGGGCGGCAAGCCGGGGTTCTTGCCGTTCTGGCAGATGATGCGGAGGGCATAGACATTGTCAGCGTCGGGCTTGACGAACTCGCCGCGCGGCACGCCGGGGCGCGCGTAGTCGTGCCAGAAATACGGCGGCGTGGTGCCGGTGACGGTCAGCAACTTGCCGTTGATATAAACGTCAGCCTGGTCGCGCACCGGGCCGGGTTCAAAATAATTCACGGCGTTGGCGGCGGGCGCGGGCAGGTGGACGGTTTTGCGCAGCCACAGCACGCCGCCGTCGGTCAGGCCGAGTTGTTTGGCCCAGTCACCGTCAGCGGTGACTTTTTGCCAGTCGCGGTCGTCGAACTCCGGCGCTGCCCAGCCCGCCGCGAAACCGGCGTTGCCGGGGTCGAGTCGGTTGTTGGCTTTTTGCCACGCGGCGAGCGCGGCGGGGAATTGCGCGGCGTCAGCGTCCAGGTTGGCGTAATCGCGCGCGCGCTGCTCGATTTGCGCCTTGATGTCCGGCGGCACCGGCAGCGCCGTCAGCGCGGCGAGCGGCACCCACGGCTTGATGTCCGTCCCGCTCCAGTCGCTCTTGAGCAGGCCGATTGGCACGCCGGCGGCGGCCTGCACGAACTTGGCGAAATAATAGCCGACCGCGGTGCATTCGCCCGCGCTCTGCGGAGTAATGACTTGCCAACGCACGCCGGCGGCCAGCGCCGCTGCCGGTGTCGTCGCCGGCGTGTACGGCACTTGCAGGAAGCGGATGTGCGGACGGTCAGCGGCGGCGATTTCCTCGCGGTCGGCGAGCCGGAACGCCATGTTCGACTGGCCGGAACAGACATACACATCGCCGACATCCACGTCGCTCACCGTCAGCGGCGCGGCGGTTTGCGAGCCGTTCACCGTCAGCGTCAGGCTTTCCGCCGCCGTCAGATTGTTGAACACCGCCGTCCAGTTGCCGTCACGGTCAGCGGTGGCGCGCGCCGTCGCGGCGCCCAGCGTCAGCGTGATGGTTTCGCCGGGCGCGGCGGTGCCGAACACCGGCGTGGCCGCGCCGCGTTGCAGCACGGCGTGGTCGGTGAACAGCGGGTCCAGTTGCACGGCGGCGCTGACGGTGAGCGAGGTCAACCACAGTGCCGCTGACAGTGAGCGGAGCAATTTAATCGTCATGACCATAATTTAGGGCTTGCTAACTTAGTTGTCACATATATTTTAAATGACGAATATAACCATGAGTGCTTATTACGACCTCCAAGGCCAACGTCAGCGTCGCGAATTGTGGTTTCAAACCGCCCGCGACCAGATTAACCAAATGCTCAACCCCGACGGCACGCCCGTCATCCCGCAGTTCGACTCGCCGCACCGCGAGACGCTGTGGCTGGCCGCCGCGCTCTACACCGGCGGGCC
Source organism: Verrucomicrobiales bacterium (assembly GCA_031265105.1). GTDB lineage: Bacteria > Verrucomicrobiota > Verrucomicrobiia > Methylacidiphilales > JAAUTS01 > JAIRPN01. The sequence goes on along the minus strand of JAISDC010000066.1, from coordinate 35,713 downwards.
GGAGCACGTTGACATCATCAACCGCGCCCTCGCCCGCTGGCATGACCTGCCGCCCGTGCCCAACGACGAGAAGGCCCCCGGCCATCGGGAGACGCACGGCACCGAGTTCGGCATTTTCCAGTCCAACACCATCACGCATTTGTACCACCGTTTCGCCGACAAGATGACGCCGGCGGCCAAGGCGGTCGCGCAGGTGCATTTGCAGAACGCGACGCGCACGTTCGACGGCTCCGGCCAGCCTGACACCAAATTCCACGGCGCGAACGACAACATGCCGGCGATGGCGACGCAGGGGCTGATTTTCGGCGGCGAGTGCCTCGGCAACGCCGACGCGGTCAAGCAGGGCCGCTTGTATTTGAACCAAATCCGGCTGCTGTTGTCACGGTCAGCGTGGATGTCGGAGTTCAACTCGTCCACCTACACGGCGGTCACGCTGTCGCACATCGCGCAAATCGCGACGTTCGCCCGCGACGCGGAAATCCGCGCGCTGGCGCTGGACATCGAGCACCGCTTGTGGGCCGAGGTGCTGCTGCATTTCCACCCGCCGACCTTCCGTCAGGCCGGGCCGCACTCGCGCGCCAACGCGGCGAATTTCTCCGGCCACAGCCATTGCTTGCAACTGGTGCTGTGGGCGGCGCTCGGCGCCACCATCAGCGGGCGCGACCCCATCCGCAGCATGTATCAGCCGGACGGGCACGAGATTATTCACTTCGAGGGCTGCCCGTGGCAGAGCATCGCGGAGTGGACGCATTTCCTCGACACGGATTTTCATCTGCCCGTGGCACTCGCCGAGCTGGCCACCAAGCGCGCTTATCCCACCCACACGCGCGGTCGCAGCGAGAGCATGGGCGCTTACGGCCTGTCGTCCAACGTGTATCACACCGAGACTTACATGGAGGAGGATTTTTCCCTCGGCTCGGTCAACATCCCGATGGGCGGCGGCGAGCAGACCACCTCGTTGTTCGCCACTTATAAACTCAAGCCGCTGACGGTGGACTTCCGCGACGCGGCGACGGTGTTTTGCAAGTACAACATCACCGGCGACACGCACGGCCAGATGGACCGCTCCGCTGACGGTCAGTATCAAGGCGAGCGGGCCATCAACAACAAGGGCTGGTTCTTCACCCTGCAAAAGGACAACGTCGGGCTGCTGCTGGTCACGCCGAACTTGTCCGTCGCGCCGCTGGAGACCGGGGCGCTGCGGCTGGACGTGGTGTTCCCCGCGCACTACGGCAACATCCGCCGCACCCTCATCGGCAGCGGCCCCGCGCGCGACGGCGCGGTCGGCGAGAGCGCTGACGTTGTGCCGGTTTCCATCGAGGCCGGCGAGGTGTTTATCAATATCATCCCGCTCATCCCCACCAGTCTGCCGCGACCGGCCGCGTTGCGCTTCGAGTCGCAGCACGGGCGCTACGAGGTGTTGCAACTCATCAATTACGAGGGGCCGCGCCGCGTCTTCTCCCGCGCCCAGCTTGAGTTGGCGCTGAACGGCGTGATATTCACCATCGACGCGAAAAAAAATCACGCCTCGCTGGAGGAATTCCACCGCGCCAAGTCCAAGGCGCTGATCACCGATTATTATTTCCAAAACAACCGCTTCTTCGAGTTCCAGCGGGACCACGTGTGGTTCCAGGCCACCTACGCGCCCGATTGCGGCGGCGTGCAGACCGAGGCGGTGGGCGGCCGCACCGTCGCGCGCCCGGTGTTCGAGACCAGCGAACTGGACGCGACCAAGCTGCCGTTCGTCAGCGGCCCGGTCGCGCCGAACTTCCCGTTCTTCCCGTGGAAGGACAACATGGAAGTGAAGTGGTATCCCGAAAATAGCTGGATTATCGGCTCGCGCGGGCTGCCGGCAGAAACCCCCTACACGCGCCTGGTCGAGCGCATCAAGGTAAAATAACCGACAGGAGACTGACCATGAAATATATCCAAACATTAATGTTAGCCGCCGCGCTGTCGCTGGCGGCGGGTTGCCACGAGGCCGATTCCAATGACGGCACCACCTACCGCCTGCGCGTGTACGGGCCGCTGACGGTGACGCGGGACGCGAATGTCATCCGCATCACCGCCGCTGACAGCGGCAAGGCGCGCATCGTGTGGTCGAAAATCCTGTCCGATTTCACCACGCTGCCCACCGTCAGCGAGCGCGACGTGGTGTCCGGCCAGGCCACGCTGAAGGCGCTGATGTTCGAGGGCGGGCGGGCGCTGTTGCCGGTGCTCAAGGACGGCGCGCGGACGGTGGAGGTATATACGTTCGCGTCGGCGGCGGAACTGGATGAATTTTTGCGGTCAGCGTCAGCGCAGCTCGCGGGCGCGTTGTATCGCGGTCAGCGGGCGCACCCGTATTTCCTCGACTTGTGGGACCGGCACGGCATGAGTTTCTGGTATTCGCTGACCAACAAAAAACAGCCGGGGCTGACCGACGAGGACGATTTCGCGTTTTTCCGCAAGCACGAGCTCGGCATCAACATGGTGCACAATTTCGGCCCCATCATCGAGCGCGCTGACCGTGACGGCCTCGGTTACAAGTTTAACAAATGGATGGATGTCTCGGCGTTCGTGTACGACAAGTATCCGCAGGATGTCCACAGCGGCGATCCCGACATGACGCTGTGGAACGATTATTACGGCGATGTGCCGTTTGCCGCCAACCGGTTGGAGCAGGGGCAGTTGGCGGAGTTGCAGGCGTTTCTGAAACAATACACCGATGACGAATACATGCTGTCGGTCACCGACCCGCACGGCGAGACCGGGCCGGGCGCGCACGATTTAATCGGCATGCGCGGGCGGGACGAGCCTTCGCGGCAGGACCTCATTCATTATTTGCGCGACTTGCGGCAACTCACCCTCAGCGGCCTCGGCGAGCGCTGGTACGGCGATGCCGGTTATTTCAAATCGTGGGACGACGTGCGGTTCCCGCGCGAGCGGAATTTTTACGGCTGGCAGGACGGCGAGAGCCAGGATTTGTCCGGTACGTGGAAACTGCGCATCATGAAACGCGCTGACGGTGAGCAGGCGAAATTGTTCGACCCCGCGGTCAGCGACGCGAATTGGTTCCCGCTGACCGTGCCCGGCACGCAGCCGTTCGCCAACCGGCTCGACCGCTCGGTCACCGACGGCGGCTGGTTGCGCTTCACGTTCAAGGCCGACGCGAATTTGCTGCAAAAGGCCGCCGCCGGGCAGCCGGTCTATCTGACGCTGTGCCCGTTCAACTCGGCGCAATACGCCAACCCGGTCGGCATCTGGTTGAACGGCAAAAAACTCGCCGACCTGACCTTCGGCAACGGCGAGGAATGGGGCCAGTGGGACGTGGCGAAAATTTTGACCGTCGGCGACAACACGCTGACGGTGTTCGCGCCGCTGGGCGTGATCAAAGGCCCGCGCTTTCTGACCACCAAGCTCGGCGAGCCGTTCCCGACCAGCGACCCGCTGGTCAACGCGCAGTTGTTCGACTTGCGCGAATGGATGACCGATTGCGTGGCGCGGGCGAACGCGCGCGCGATTGATTACATTCGCGGCACTGACGCTGACCGGCCGGTGAAGATGATGGCGTTTTATAGCATGATAGACGTGATGATGCCGCTGCTGGAGGAGCGCGGCGGCTACCCGCACTGCACTGGCGAGGGGGATTATTTCCGCCCGTGGTTCAAGCGCTACGGCTACCTGCGCGGCATCGAGGCGTCGGCGGAGCCGAGCCAGCCGGCGCCGGACATGTGGAACCTGAAGCGCAAGATGTTCACCTTCCAGATGGAGGGCGGCAACTCGATGGATTATTTCATCCACCTGCACAGCATCACGGCCAATCCGGAGATGAAGGACTGGTATGAGCAGAACGTGCGTTACTATCAACTGATGGGCAAGTTCGATTTGAAAAAACCGGACGTGGCGCTGGCCCGCTCCTGGCGCGTGGACCGCGTGACGATTGCGTGGCCGACGGTGCCCGCGGACACCGGCTACCAGAGCGACCTTGGGCGCGGCGACATTTACCAGGCGCACTACGGTTATGTGTACACCTCGGAGCGCGAACTCGCCGACGGTCTGCTGAAAGATTACAAGGTCATCATTGACGGCAATTTTCACACGCTTGAGGCCGCTGACGTTGACCGCCTGGAACAATGGGTCGCCGACGGCGGCACGCTGGTGCTGAACCAGCGTTCGGGCCGCAACGATTACCTGCGGGCGAATACCTGGCCGATTGAACAACTCACCGGCTGCGTCGCGACTATCAGGCCGATGGGCGGCAAGGTGACGTTCGAGGCGAATCCCGAAATCCTGCAAGCCTACGCCGGCAAAACCTTCGCTGACACTGGCAACGTGACCGACTGGCAGCAGCACACGTATTATCACGACAGCATTTCGCTGGCGGCGAAGGACGGCGTCACCGTCAGCGTCATCGCGCGTTACGAGGACGGCGCGCCGGCCATCGTCAGCCGGGCGCTGGGCAAGGGCCGCGTCATCGTGCTCGGCAGCGCGTTCTACCGCGACAGCAGCGACATCAAGGGCTACTACATCGGCAGCGACGAGCAGGCGGTGTTTTACAAAAACCTGCTGACCGACCTCGGCGTCGCGCCGAACATCGAGTGCGACGACAAATGGCTGTGGGGCGAGCGCTACGTCAGCAACAACGGCTCCACCGAGATGTTAGTGCTCGGCAACAGCAACTTCGACCAGCCGCTGGTCAACGGCAGCGCCACCTGGGTGCTGGATTTCGCGCCCAAGCGCGTGTTCGACCCGGTGACCGGCGCGACGCTGCCGGTGAAGATTGACGGCCACAAGGTCACCATCAGCGGCCTCAACCTCGGCGTGTACGAGATGAAATATTACGCCGTGGAGAAAGCCGACTGGAGCGCGGCGGACGCGGTCGGCCACTGGCTGTTCCGCCAGGGCCAGATGTGGCGCGAGGTGAAGACCGGCCTCCAGGCGAAATACGCGGACTACTGGCCGGTGCAGCCGTTCGGCAAGTGGCAGGCCAAGCAATTCGGCGACGAGGCCGACGCGCGCGCCGCGCTGGCCGTGGATTATCCGGTCGCCAACAGCGGCTGGATTACCGCGTTCAAGGCCGACTGGGCGTCGCTGAACCTGCCGCTCAAGCCGTTGCAGTGGGGCGTGTATCGCAAGGAAGTGGACATCGAGGCGGCCTGGTTCGACAACCTGCGCGGCGCCGAATTTTTGTGGAACGCCGTCGGCCCGCGCGGCATCGCCGAGTTGCAGGTCAACGGCAAGGTCATCGTCAGCGGCACCGCCATCGCTAACGACCAATTGCTCGGCGCGTTGCGGCCCGGCAAAAATCTCATCGCGATTCTGGTGCGCGCCGGGCAGGACGGCAACGCGGGGTTGATTGCGGACTTTGTGTTCGCGCCGGTGCCCGGCAAAAACGCGGAGTCGCTGACGGTGAACGACGACTGGACGGTGTATCCCGACGAAATCACGCCGCAGACGGTGAGCCTGCCGGCGAAAGGCGTGTGGCTGCTGGCGCGCAAGAGCATCACCATCCCCGACCAATACAAAAATTGCGACGTGTGGATTGAGGCGCCTGGCGCGCTGGTGGTCGCCGCCAACGGTCGTTCGCGCTACAACAGCAACATGTACGGCTCGCGCTATCGTCGCAACACGCTGCTCATCAACATCACGCCGGACCTCAAGTTCGGCGCGGCCAACGATGTCTGGCTCGGCGGCAACACTTGGAACGACGGCATCCGGCCCGGCGAGATGAATTTGCAGGGCGTGAAACTGTGGTTCGTGCCGCGCGAAAAATAACCGCTTATGAACAATGATGGAGCGCGGGCATCCTTGCCCGCAAGGCCAACGCGGGCAGGGCTGCCCGCGTTCCATAGGGCGCTGCTGGCGGCCTTGCTGGCGCTGGGCGTGAGCGCGTGCGGGCCGCGGGGCGGGCCGTTGCCCGCCGCTGACGGCGCCGCTCCGGTGAATGACCAGACGCTGACGCTCAGCGGCACGTTCGCGCCGAAAAAATTGCGCGCCTACGGCACTGTCAGCGGCGCCAGTTGGCGGGACGCTGACGGCGGCTCGTTACTACAAATCAATTGTGAGGACGAGGCGGCGGCGAAACTCGCGCAGGCGAAATATTTGTCCGACCTCGACACGCTGCCGCCGGGCACCAAACCCGGCCAGGTCACCGTCAGCGGGCAGGCCGTCCATTTCCGCGACGCGGGTGAACAGGGCGCGGTGGCGGCTTTGCGCCAGGGCGGCACGGTGATTATCGCGGCGGCGGCGTCACCGTCAGCGCTGGGTGAGTTGCTGGGCAAGACGCTGACCGTCAGCGGCTGGTCATCGTCAGCGGAGGCGAAGGTGCCGATGTGGCTCGACCGCTTCGACAAGTTCGGGTTCCATTTTTATTACGCGCCCGGATTGCTGAAGCCGGGGCCGGGCAAGCCGCCGATTATTTCCTACGACCCGGCGGAGGATTTCGCGTTCGCGGCGCGACACGGCGCGGGGCTGACCATCTGGACCGGCGCGCAGTACGGCGAAACCGCCGAGTGGCTGAACAACGACCTGCGCTGGGACTGGGCGTTGCGTGAGGCGCGGAAGAACGGCATCCCGGTCGGGCTGAATTTGGAGTTGAACTCGAAAATTCATTACTGGATTTACAACCGCGACCCGCTGACGCTGATGCAGTTCGCGCCGGATTTCCTGGGCACTTACTACGGCTCGATGAACTTCGGCATCGGCGCGCTGGTGTCGTGGTGCTCGGAGTCGGGGCAGGACACGCTGCTGGCGCAGGTGCAGCAGTTGGTAAAGAAATACCGCGCCGAGGAGAACATCAGCGCGTGGCTGGAGCCGCACGAGGAAATGGGCCACGGGCCGGCGGACATGCTGGTCGAGTACGGGCCGCTGGCGGACGCGAATTATCGCGCCTATTTGCGGGAAAAATACGGCTCACCGTCAGCGCTGGCGCAACGCTGGGGCCGTGACGACCTCCGCGCGTGGGACGATGTGCGGGTGCCGGAAATCGCGGAATTTTTCGGCTGGGGGCCGGACGCGCTGGATTTGCGCGGCGAGTGGCGGGTGAGTTACGACGACGCTGACAATGAGGCGGCGCTAACGGCGGATTTCAATGACAGCGCGTGGCCGGTGATTGTCGCGCCCGGGCACGGCCTGAACCGGTTGATGGGCACGATTGCGAAGCAGCCGGTGTTGTGGCGGCGGCATTTCGACGCTGACGGTGGCTGGCTGGCGGCGCGGCCCAAGGTGTTCCTCTACGTGTGGGACATGAACGACAACCGCGGCGCGCGGCGGGACCAGGACCAGTCGCAGCGGGTGACCGTCACCTTGAATGGCAAGACACTGGAGGAAAAAGTGCCGCTGTACGACCAGGACCACCGCGCGGCATTCGACGTGACCGGCCTGATAAAACCCGCTGACAATGTGCTGGCAGTGCGCTTGTCGCGCGGGATGATAAACTATCGGGTCTATTTGTCCGGCGCGGAGCCGCAGGCGTATCCCGGCCTGGGCGCGGGCCGGAACGCGCAGTGGGCGGATTATTATGACTGGATGTTTTACATTCGTGAAAAAGCGCTGGTGCGCGGGATGCAGATGATCCGGCAGGCGGATCCGCATCGCGGGATTATCTTGATGTCGCCGGATTATTACGTCGATGTGATTCACCAGGCGGCGCGCGCGTACGGCGGCGATTTTCACAACACCGGCTACATGGCGGGGTGGTGGTGCGACCGGCTGGCCGCCTACATGCGCGCGGCGGGGCTGCCGATGAGCACCGAGCCGGGCAACGGCCCGCCGAACCCGCAGCAGTTCGGCATGTTTTACGGGCACTGGATTACCGAGGGCGTGAACGCGGTGGATTTGTTCATGAACATGGGCGAAATCTACTGGCATCCCGACAACAAGCGACACTTCGAGGAATACGCCAAGGTCTATACCAGCATCGGGCGTTATCACCAGACGAGTGCCAGGGTCGCGGCGCTGTACTCGGGGCGGGTCGAGCGGCTGCTCGGCTTCCCGTGGCTGGGCGACGGTCGCGCGGCGGTGAACGCTGACGGTGAGCCGTATTTCCGCGGCAACGCCTACGTCTCGCCGTTCAACGCGCGCCGCGTGTTCAGCCTGCTCGACGCCGCGCCGCCCGGTCCGGCCTACGAGAGCGACGCGGTGACCGAGTTGTCGTTCCAGCGCGACCAAATTGACCCGGCGCAATATCGCGTCATCGTGGACACCAGCACGTCGTTCATGGACGAGGCCACCGTCAGCGGCATCGAGCGTTACGTCCGCGCCGGCGGCATTTTCGTCACCTACGGCGACAGCGGGCGGCATTCGTTGACCGAGCCGGACACCTGGCCGCTGGCCACGGTCAGCGGTTTCCGCGCCCAGCCGGGCCGGTACTTTTATTCGGACGCGGTCAGCGTTGGGCCGGAGCGCGCGTTTTTGTCCGCCGACTTCAGCCTCGGCGAAAAGGAAATCCACGGCATCCACTATCAGCGGGTCGCCGATGACGCGCAAATCCTTGCTACCTGGAAAAAAGACGGCAGCGTGGCGCTGGGCCTGCGGCAAATCGGCCGGGGCTACGTGGTGACTGTCGGTCCGAGCTTCGGTTACAGCAACGAGCCGCGCGGCAACAGTTTTTTCGGCCAGATTTTCCAGTGGCAGAACATCGGGAAAATCCCCGCGCGCTTCGAGGCTGACAGTGACCCGAAGGCAGTGGTCTGGCGGCACTTCGTCAGCAACAGCGGCCTGTACGACGTGTGGGCGGTGTATAACAACAGCAAGACCGGCGAATTGCGCGGCAATGTGGTGCTGGACGCGCCGCTGCGCCCGGCGTGGTTTATCGACGTGAAAACCGGCGAGCGCCGCGCGCTGAGCGACGGCCGGCTGCCGGTACGGTTGCCGCCGCCGACCACGGTCAATGTGTATCTCACCCCGCGCGCGGTCAGCGGGTCGGCGGACGAATGGTTTACGCTGCAACGCGGCTGGTGGAGCGGCGCTGACGGCGACCTGGGCCAGCCGTTCCCACCGAAGGAGCAAAAATGGATGGTGGACATCACCGACGGCTGGGCGTTCAAGCCGCTGGCGCTGACACCAGCCGGCGAGCCGTTGGCTGAAGTATCGTCCGCTGCCGATGACAACGGCTGGGAGCGCCGCCCGCTCGGCATCTTCACGCATCCCGACCATCCCGGCGCGCAACGCGCCGTGTTCCGCCGCGCAATCCAGATTCCCGCCAACTGGGACAATGGCACGGTCGGCCTGCGGCTGCCGGAATTTTACGGCCACGCGCGCATTTACCTCGACGGTCAGCCGGTGCCCGACCGTTGCGCCAACATCGCAGTCAGGGCCGGCGAAAAACATTTGCTGGCCGTGGACATCCGCAGCGAGCAAGGCCGCGTGCTGCTCGGCGCCAACGGTGCGGCGTGGCTGTCCTTCCATCCCGCGCCGGCGGCGCGACAGGATTTGGCAGGCGACTGGCAACCGACTGGCGACTACATCAACTTCCGCGCGCCGCTGCCATTGCCGGGTAAAACGGAGAAAGACACGCGCGCGCTGCGCCGCGTGGTGAAAGTCAGCGACGCCGCGCGCGGCCAGACCGTCGTACTGCAGGCTGTCAACATCGTCGGCGTGGTCATCAACGGTCACTATTTGCGCCCGCACACCAAGGAGGCCGCCCCGCTGCCGTTGAACATCACGCCGTGGGTGAACGTCGGCGCTGACAATGAAATCATTTTGCTCACCGGCGGCGGCCCCGACAACATCAGCGAGGCGGCCTTGGAATTTCACGAACCGGGCACGTACCCGTGATGATATAATATGGAGCGCGGGCGGTTGGCTTGCGATGACTGGCCAGGCCGGCGCTCCCGACAAACTGATTTTATGAAATGGAAAAACATAACATGGGTGGCGCTGGTTGTGGCCGGCGCCGGTTGGTTGGCTGGCTGTGACAAAGAGTCAGAGACGAAGAATTATAACCTGCGCGTGTACGGGCCGCTGACGGTGATGCGGAACGACCATGGCGCGCGCATCGCCGCCGCTGACGCTGACAAGGCGCGCATCGTGTGGTCGAAAATCTTCGCCGATTTCACCACGCTGCCGACCGTCAGCGAGCGCGAGGTGCGGGCGGGGCGGACGGCGTTGAAGGCGCTGGTGTTCGAGTCGGGCCGCGCGCTGCTGCCGGTGCTGCTGGACGGCGCGAGCGTCGTGACGGTGTATTCGTTTGACACGCCGGCGGCGCTGGACGAGTTTCTCCAGTCGGCGCCGGCGCAACTGGCGGGCGCGAAATATCACGATCAGCGGGAACACCCGTATTTCCTCGATTTGTGGGACCGGCACGCGATGAGCTTTTGGTATTCGCCCAACCGCACCGGCGGCCACGCCAAGCCGGGCATGACCGACGACGGCGATTTTGATTTTTTCCGCCAGCATCAGCTCGGCGTCAACGTGGCGGGCGTCTATGGCCCCATCGCCGAGCGCGCGCGCCGCTACGACCTCGGCTACAAGTTCAACCGGTGGATGGACGTGTCGCCGTATGTGTATGACAAATACCCGGAGGACACGCACGTCGGCGACCCGGACTCGACGCATTGGACCGATTATTACGGCGACGTGCCGTTCGCGGAGAACCGGCTCGAGCGCGGGCAGGGCGCGGACTTGCAGGAGTTTTTGCGGCAGTACGCTGACGATGACCACCTGATGTCGGTCACCGACCCGCACGGCGAAACCGGGCCGGGCGCGGCGGATTACATGGGCTGGCGCGCGCGCGACGAAAGCTCGCGGCGGTCGTTTATCGCGTATTTGCGTGACACGCGGCAGTTCACCGTCAGCGCGCTGGGCGAGCGGTGGTACGGCGACGCGCGGCGGTTCAAGTCGTGGGACGACGTGCAATTCCCGCGCGAGCGCGACTTCTACGGCTGGCAGGACGGCGCGAGCCAGGATTTGTCGGGCGAATGGAAACTGCGCGTCATGAAACGCGCTGACGGTGAGCAGGCGAAATTGTTCGACCCGACGGTCAGCGACGCGAACTGGTTCCCGTTCGCCATGCCGGGGACGGAGGCGTTCGCGTTCCGCTTTTGGCGCGAGACGACCGACGGCGCGTGGCTGCGGTTCACGTTCAAGGCGGACGCGAATTTGCTGCGGAAGGCCGCTGACGGTCAGCCGGTCTATCTGACCGTGTGCCCGTTTAACTACGCGCTGTATGCCAACCCGACCAGCGTGTGGTTCAACGGCCAAAAGCTCGGCGACCTGACGCTGGGTTACGGCGAGGAATGGGGACAGTTTGACGTGACGAAAATCCTGACCGTCGGCGACAACACGCTGACGGTGTTCGCGCCGAACGGCCACATCAAGGGGCCGCGCTTTTTGACGACGAAGCGCGCCGAGGAATTTCCGACCCCTGACAAGCAACTGAACGCGCGGCTCTACGACTTGCGCGAATGGGTCGCCGACAACACGGCGCGCAGCAACGCGCGCGCCATCGAAATCATCCGCGGCGCCGACGCTGACCGGCCGGTGAAGATGATGGCGTTCTACTCGATGATTGACGTGATGATGCCGTGGCTGGAGCAACTCGGCGGCTACCCGCACTGCACCGGCGAGGGCGCGTATTTCCGCCCGTGGTTCAAGCGTTACGGCTATCTGCGCGGCATCCAGAGTTCCGCCGAGCCGTCCGGGCCGGCGGGGGACATGCGCGGGCTGCGGCGCATTTATTTCACGCTGCAAATGGAGGGCGGCAACGCGCTGGATTATTTCATCCACCTGCACAGCGTTACCGCCGATCCCGAAATGAAGGCGTGGTTCGAGCGCAACGCCGGTTATCTGCAACTGATGGGCCGCTTCGACCTCAAGAAGCCGGACGTGGCCATCGCGCGGTCGTGGCGCGCCGAGCGCGTGTTCATCCCGTGGCCGACCATGCCCGCTGACAGTGGCTACATGAACGACCTCGGCCGCGGCGACATGTACCAGGCGCATTACAGTTATGTGTACACGTCCGAGCGCGAACTGGCCGACGGCCTGTTGCAAAATTACCGGGTCATCATTGACGACAATTTCCACACACTCAACCCCGCTGACGTTGACAACTTGGAACAATGGGTCGCCGACGGCGGCACGCTGGTGCTGAACCAGCGCAGCGGGCGCAACACGTACGAGGAGGCGAACTCGTGGCCGATTGAGAAGCTCACCGGCTGCGTCGCGACCGTCCGGCCAATGGGTGGCAAGGTGACGTTTGAGGCAAATCCCGAAATCCTGAAAGCCTACGCCGGCAAAACCTTTGCTGACACTGGCAACGTGACCGACTGGCAGCAGCACACGTATTACCACGACAGCATTGCACTGGCGGCGAAGGACGGGGTCAGTGTCAGCGTCATCGCGCGTTACGAAGACGGCGCGCCGGCCATCGTCAGCCGGGCGCTGGGCAAGGGCCGCGTCATCGTGCTCGGCAGCGCGTTCTACCGCGACAGTTCGGATGTTGACGGTTATTATGTTGGCAGTCACGCGCAGGCGCAATTTTACCAGCACCTGCTCGGCGAACTCGGCGTGCAGCCGGTCGTCGTCAGCGAGCAGGATAATCTGTGGAGCGAGCGTTTTGTCAGCAACAACGGCAGCACTGAGCTGCTGGTGCTGGGCAACGCGCACGGCACCGAGCCGCTGAAAAGCGGCAGCGCTGTGTGGGAACTGGACTTCGCGCCGCGCCGCGTGTTCGACCCGGTGACCGGCGCGACGCTGCCGGTGAAAATCGAGGGCCGCAAGGTCACCGTCAGCGTCCAGGATTTGTTGTCCTACGACCTGCGTTATTTCGCGGTGGAACGCACCGACAGCACGGCGGTGGAGGCGCTCGACCACTGGCTGTTCCGCCAGAGCCAGATGTGGCGCGCGGTGCCGCCGGGCATTCAGTTGCAATACGAGGATTACTGGCCGGCGCAAATGTTCGGCCAATGGCTGATCAAGCAATTCGGCACCGAGGCCGAGGCGCGCGCGGCGCTGGCGCCGGATTATCCCACCGCCAGCGGCTGGACCAGCGGCTTGAACGCGGACTGGGCGTCGCTCGGCCTGCCGACCGGCAAAAATTTGTGGGCGGTGCATCGCAAGGAGATTACCATCAGCGACGGCTGGTTCGACGACCTGCGCGGCGTTGAACTGATCTGGACTTGGGGTCGCCGCAATGTTATGGAGCTGTGGGTCAACGGCAGCGTCATTGTCAGCGGCGCGAACACGGATCACGAAAAATTATTCGCCACGCTTAAGCCGGGCAAAAATATTGTCACGCTGCTGGTGCGCGCCGAGGACGACGGCAACGGCGGGCGCATCAATGAATTTATGTTCGCGCGGGTGCCCGGCAAGCACGGCGAGGCGCTGACGGTGAACGACAACTGGACGGTGTATCCCGACGAAACCAAGCCGCAGACGGTGAGTTTCCCGGCCAAGGGTGAGTGGATGCTCGCGCGCAAGAAAATCACCGTGCCTGAGAAATACCGTGACTGCGAGGTGTGGCTGGAGGCGCGCGGCGCGACGATTGGCGCGGTCAACGGGCGCTCGCGCTACAATAGCAACAACTACGGCGCGCGCAACCGCCGCGCGGCGCTGCTCATCAACGTCACGCCCGACATTAAGTTCGGCGCTGACAATGACGTATGGCTCGGTGCCGGCAACTGGAACGACGGCATCCGCCCCGGCCCGATGGACTTGCAGGATGTGAAGCTGTGGTTCATCCCGCGCGGAAAAAAATAACTGGCGGACAACAGCCGGACTCCGGCATTGCTCGTGGCACCGGCGCTCGCCGTCAACGGGACGGCGAGCGGGGCGCTGACGGTGGCGATGAGCCAGCTTTAAGATTTAAGGTGCGAGTGCGCCCCCTTTTACGGCCGCACCGCCAACCCCGCCGCCAATGCCATGCGCCGCTGACGTTCATCGAACGTAAGCAATTCCCCGGCTTGCAAAGTCAAGGCCGCCGCGACGTGCAACAAGTCCAGCGCGCGCGTGCCCGCTGATGGTGTGTGGCGGTTGGATAATCGCATGGCCGTGTGCCACAACTCTGGCGCGGGAACTTCGACACGCTCATAAAGTTCGTCGGCGATGTCGATCTCAAATTTTCGCGCCACGGTGTCGCGTTCCGCCACGGTGATTTCCTTGCGCCATAGTCTCAGGTTTAACGCATTACGAAATTCTAATTCGTGCAACGGTGTTATCGGTAATATTTGTTGCAATTTGCCAATCGCCTCAAGCGCAACGGCTCTGGTTGATTCTTCCAAATACAGCGAGATAATAAATCCAGTGTCAGCGTAACTCACCATGGATACGACTCCCGGTCAAGGGCGACGGAATTGCCCGGCAATAATTTTTGTTTGCCCAATTCGGCGCGCTGACGGGCGATAAATGCCGACAACTTGGCTTTGAACTTAGATCGGTCAACGGTGGCGATGGTGGCGGAGAGTGACAGCGGCATCAACCGCGCCACCGGCGTATTGTGCGAGGTGATAACAATCTCCTCCTCATCCGCCAATTTGGTGAGGAGTTGTCCAAGGTGCAGCCGCACGTCGCTGATAGTCACTGTGGTCATGTGTGACATTATGGTTGCGTCATGCCGGGTTGTCAATCTCCTCACCGCTTCATCTCATCACCCAACTGGGTTTCCAATAACGTCAAGTTTACCTATTGGTACTTCGGTAAGGTCGTTGCTTCCGCCAGACGACATTCCTTAAATACCACGCTGAGCCAGGCAAGACCCAATATCATTTGACATCTGGACGAGTAAGACTTATAACTGCCAATATTATAGTATAAAAGGTCAATCTTCATTTCTTGACAGATGAGCAGGATTGAAAGAAACGAACAAAAAGAATTTGTCAAAAAATGAAGACTGACCCCTTTCTCCTTTCTGCATTTAATTATGGCAATAATAGTTTATATATTAGGACTATTTCTTGGCTTGGGATTAACCACAGAAATAAATAGGACTTTGTTCAGTATAGGTACGGACGGATCTATGTTTATGTGTCATATGCTGGGTTGTTTTGTTTCCTGTTGTTTGTTTGTTTTTTTCTATAAAAAGATTATAAAAATTAATTTTAAATATTTAATTTCTTTCGGTTTCGGATTTTTTTCCTTTGTGGTAGGTTACCCGATACTTTTGTTCCTTCTTGCTTTTATGGAATTGACTAAGTTTTTTTGATTAGTTGTAAAAGGGGTCAGTCTTCATTTCTTGACAGATGGGCAGAATTGAAAGAAGCGAATGAAAAGAATTTGTCAAAAAATGCAGACCGACCCATTTCTACAGTTGAAAAATAATCGGCAAGTAATCGTTAATCACGGGGCCTGAGATTAACGCCCCGCCGCCGGCTGGCAAGGCTAATTTGCATTGTCAGCGGCCGTGGCGCACGCATAGGATTGGCCCATGCCGCTGACGGTCACCTCCGAACTCAACCGGCGCGTCCGCGCTCTGGCGGAGCCGGATAATTATTGGCTGGGCCGGACGCCTGCCGAGCCGTTACGTCCCGCGAACATCCTCGTGTTCCGCCGTCGCAGTGTGGCGGAGTTGCGCGCCGGCGCTGATTTTCCGCACCAACACCACCGCCACGTGCTCATCACCGCCCTGCGCGGCGCGGGACGGGTCGGGGTGGACACGCGCGTCTGGCCGGTGCGCGAAGGGCAGAGTTTGCTGGTGCTGCCGTTCCAAACGCACTGGCACGAGCTTCCGACGGCGGAAAAAATCCTGTGGCTGTTCGTCACCTTCGAGCACGGGCGGGACGCGCGGCTGGAGCGATTGCGCGACCGCGGGCAGGTCAGTCTCACCGTCAGCGAGCGGGATTTGCCGCGCGATTTTATCCGCGCGTGGTCAGCGTCAGCGGAGACTCTCGGATTGCGGCTGTCGCTGTGGTTGCACGCGCTGGCGCAAAAAATCAACCGCGCCGTGCCGCCCAACCTCGCTGTCGGTCACGCCAAAAAACCGGAGTTGGTCGCGGAAATCAACTGGCTGTTTTTTGCCGACCGCGAAAAAACGCTGCGGCTGGCGCATCTCGCCAAGCGGCTGCGCGTCTCGGTCAGCCTGTTGCGCGCCGAATTTCACCGCGCGACCGGAAAATCAGTCGGCAAATATGTGCGCGAGTTGAAACTGCAATACGGCTGCGAATTGCTCCACGACACGGCATGGCAAGTGGGCGAAGTCGCCACCCGCTGCGGCTACGACTCGGTGTTTTCCTTCAGCCGCGCGTTTCACCGGCGTTATCAAATGTCGCCGAGCCGTTACCGGCAAATGGTCGGCGCGCGCGCAACCGCGAGCCGCTGCCAGTGATAATATCTCGCGTCAAGCCGCCAAGTTTCTTAAAAACGCTGCCAGTCCGGTTTGTGCTCATACACCCAGCGGTAATATTCGCGCCGCCGCAAGTCACCGGCGGCGGCTTCGTCGAGGAACAACACCGCGCGCGGATGTAGTTGCAGCGCGGACGCTGGCACTGACGCGGTGACGGGGCCTTCAACAGCGGCGGCAACGGCGCGGGCCTTCGCCGCGCCAAACGCGAACAGCAGCACCGCGCGCGCGTCCATGATGGTGCCGACGCCCATGGTGATGACGTGGCGCGGCTGCTCGCCGGGGTCGGTGAAATGGCGCGCGTTGTCGCGCAGCGTCTCCATCGTCAGCGTCTTGACGCGGGTGCGCGAGGCCAGCGAAGAACTCGGCTCGTTGAAACCGATGTGACCGTCAGCGCCAATGCCTAACACTTGCAAATCAATGCCCCCGGCTTCGGCGATTTGTTCCTCGTACCGGCGGCACGCGGCGGGCACGTCGGCGGCAAGGCCGTCGGGCAGATGGGCGCGCGCGGCGCTGAGGTTGACTTGGTGGAAAAAATTTTCGCGCATATAAAAATGATAGGAAGCCGGGTGCGCCGGCGCGAGGCCGAGATACTCGTCCAGATTGAACGTGGTCACGCGGCTGAAATCCAGGCCCTCCTCGCGGTGCCGGCGGACGAGTTCGCGGTAGAGCGTCAGCGGCGTGCTGCCGGTGGCAAGCCCCAGCACGGCGGCGGGCTTGCGCCGGATGAGCGCGTCAATCACCGCGGCGCCGGCCAGACTGGCGGCGTCAGCGTCGGATTGAATGATGATTTCCATAATCAGCGTCCGAGTTGGCGGTTTAATTTTTCAACGACCTCGCGTTTGAAATGTTCAATCGCGCTGACGGTAAAATCCGCGACATCCAGCGTCGGGTTCACCATCAGCGGCGTCAAATTCATGGCGAACGCCGCCGCCTCGCAACGGTCAATGGCGCGGCTGTCGAGAAACGTCGCGTTGGTGCGGCGGCGGCCGCTGACAGCGAGGTCGTAGCGTTTGCCGGCGGCGATTTGCGAGGTAAAGACACCGTTCAACGCATCGGCCAACGCCCCGCTGCCGGTGAGGTCGTGCACAATTTTTTCGTCATCGGGCAACCAATCCAGTCCGCGCCACACTTCGCAACCGTACACCGCTTCCGGCTGACCGTCAGCGGGCAGCGCGCGCAAGGCCGCCAGCAGCGCGACCAGCACGGCGAGATGCGTTTCGTGTTTGTCAGCGGGATTGTGCGTGTACACCACGCGCGGGCGGGTCGCCGTCAAAATTTCGCGCAAATCGGCGGCCAACTCGCCGTTGACCCCGCCGCTGATGGTGACGCTGGGAAAATCCAGTTGCGCCATCAACGCGAACTCACCGAGACCGGCCGCGCGGTTTTGTTCCTCGCGTCGCGTCGCCCGCAATTCCCCGCCGCTGACGGTGGCGAATTTGCCACCGCGCGGACTGCCCGCGCCATCGGTGCAAACCACGCCGGCAAACCAGCGGTCATCGCGTTGAAAACATTCCGCGATGCCGTGCAGCGCCATGAACTCCAAATCGTCTTGATGCGCGCCGACGCCAAGATGCGTGACGCGCGCGCACGCCTCGGCGAGCGGCTTGCCGTCAGGCACGAACACGCTGGCGGTGGGGCGACTGAGTTTCACGGCGACCTCCGGCGGCAATCCCGCGCCGCCGCCGTCAACACCTCGCGGATGCGGAAATATTCTGACGGCTTGTTACGCCGGCGCCACACGGCGGCGAGGCGGCGCTCCAGTTCCAGCAATCGCGCGGCCATGCGAGTCACGGTCAGCGGCTTGATTTTCGTCCGTCCGGCGCGGGCGAGGCGGAAAATAAAATATTCCTCCATGACTTGCAGTCCCAGCAAACCGGTCTCGATTTCCGCCACCGTCAGCGGGTCGGCGGGGCGGGATTTTTTCAACACCGTCAGCGCCCGCCGCGACAACCGCCGGATTTTTTTCAACGCGGCGGCGTGCTCCCGCGCGGGATGAATGAACCCGGCCTGACCGTGTTGCACGGGCAGACCGTCAGCGTCGAACCAGCCTTCGTCAAAGTCCCGCGAGCGCGGCTGGAACAAGTGGCACAACGCCACCCAGCCGGCGCGCCGCGCGCTGACGGTGTCGCTTAACAAGCCGAGCAATTTCCCGCTCCGGTCGCCGAGCACGAGCCGCGAGGCGGCGGCGTTGAAGCGGCTCATCGTCAGCGCCGCCGACCGCGCGTGCCACGCGGCGGACGCGCCGAGCACAAGGCCGGGCACGGACGGGCCTAGCGTGTTGATATGCCCGAAATCACCCCAGTCCGTGTTGAGCAAGCCGCGCGCGCCGAGCCGCTGACCGTGACGGGCGAAGCGCGTGATGTTGCGGTGCGCGGCGGGATAATCCGGCAGCCAGTGGTTCCACCCGCGCACGCCGGTGCAAAGGTAAAACGACCGGCCCGACTTGGCGAACAGCGGCGCGCGGCGCGGACGCGGGCGCGGACCGTAATCCCATTCCAGCACCACAGCGTCAGCGGGCAGTTCGCTCATCAGCAGCGGGTCAATCACATCGCCCCAGAACAACGGCGTCGCGCCGCAACCGCTGACGATGGCCATGATTTTTTTCAGAAAGTCCAGATACAACCGCCGCACACCGACCCGCTCCGCCAGCGCGCGGTTGCGGCCTTTGCCGAGGTCGAAGGTTTCGTCCGCGCAGATGTTGAAAAATTTTGAACGGAACAGCGGGCGGACCTCGCGGATGATTTCTTCCACCAATTTGATAGAACGCGGGTTTTGGCAATCCAGCGTGTAATGCTGCATCCGGTCGTGAAAGTTGAACGGGTCGCCGCTGACATTCACCTCCAGTTCGTTCAACTCAGGAAACTCGCGGACCAGCCACGTGTAACAATGTCCGAAAGTGCTGAACGACGGCACCAAGTCAATGTGCCGCGCGGCGCAGTAATCATCCAGCGCGCGGATTTCATCCGCCGTCAGCGGGTCGGCGTCACGCCAGACGGCGGGATGTTTTTTGAACGCGTAAGTGTGCTCGATGTACAATTCGAGGTGGTTGAGCTTGTATTGCGCGCAAGTGTCCGCGAGCGCGAGCAGCGTCTTGAGCGTCGGCACCTTGCCGCGCGACACGTCGTGATAAAAACCGCGCGCCGGAAAATCCGGCCAGTCGCTGACCGTGAGGCGCGGGCGGGCGGCGGGACACTGCCGGTCAATTTGCTGCAACGTCTGTCGCGCGTAGAACACCCCGGCCCCGTCGTTGGCAAAGATTTGCGTGTTAGCACCGCTGATGGTGAGCCGGTACGCGCCGGCCTCGCGTCGCGTGATGACGTTGTCGCCGACGCTGACCGTGACGCGGCGCGAGCCGCAAAAACCGCGCTGACGGTGAACCATTTTCGGCGGCGGCAACAGGTCAAGTTTCATAAAATCGATTTATTCTCCTCTGATAATTAGTCAAAATCACAAAATTCATCCGCTGACCGTGAGGCCGAGTTGATTCCACAACGGGCGCAAATCCACCACGCGGCCACCGTCAGCGGCCTCGTCAATGGCGAACGCGACGGCGCACGCGCGCAACGCCTCGTCAATGCCGGCCAGCGGCGGCAGGCCGCGCGTGAGCGTCAGCGCCAGACCGCGCGCCAACTCATCATCGCCGCCGCCGTGACCGCCAGCGGCCTCGCCGGCGCAGTCAATTTCCTCGACGTGCCGCGTGTGGGCGATGCGCGCCAGTTCGACGCGGCCGGTGGCGAGATTGGCGCGCAGCGTGCCTTCCGTGCCGCACCAATAAAAGCGCCGTTCGGGCAAGCCGGTGTTGCAGTTGGTGTGAAAAGTCGCCCGCGCGCCGCCGTCGTATTCGAGAATGGCGACTTGGTTGTCAAAAATATCCGCGCCGCCGATGAACGGGTTGACCTGCCGCGGGCCGCGCAAGGTTTGGTACGCCGCGCGTCCATTGTCGTCCGGCCCGATGCGCGCGATGTGCCGCTCGTTGGCGGGGACAAAAAAATCACGCCCGCCGAAACTGGCCACTCGCCGCGGCAACTTGCCGGTGAACCAGTTGGCGAGGTCGAGGTCGTGGCAGCATTTTTCCAAAATGTGCGTGCCGGCCAGCGCACGCTGACGCCGCCAGTTGCCGAAAATGTAACCGCCGTGGTTGAAATCAAGCGTTTCGTTGAACTCGAACGACACGAGGTCACCGACCGCGCCGGCGTCGAGCAGTTCCTTGATTTTGCGATAAATGGGCGTGTAACGCAGCACCAAACCGAAGGCGAAAATTTTGCCGCTGACGGTGACCGCGCCGCGCACGCGCAAACAATCGGACAAATTGGTGGCGAGCGGTTTTTCGCAGAAAACATGCAAGCCGGCGCGCAAGGCACTGACCGCTTGGTCGGCATGGTGACAGTTGGGAGTGCCGATGAACACCCAGTCGAGACCGGGCGTGGCAATGAGTTCACGGTCGTTGCCGCTGACGGCGACCGCCATGCCGAATTGCTCCCGCGCGAGGCTGACCGCGCCGGGGTCGGAGTCATACGCAGCGGCGACCTTGATTTGGCCGCGACTTTCCCGCAACAAATTTTTGACAACCGTCCGCAACCGGTCGCCGACGCCGATTAAACCGATGCTCACAGGTAGGCACATGGAAACGTTATAATTCACCATCAGCGCGTCGTCCATGTCCGATGTGATAAAAACTTTAACCGAAATGATAAATGATATTTGCAGCTTTGCAGATTGTACGGTCGTAAAAGGGATCAGTCTTCATTTCTTGACAGATGGGCAGAATTGAAAGAAGCGAACAAAAAGAATTTATAAAAAAATGAAGATTGACTCCTTTCTACGTATCATTTTACCTCTTTCAATCTTATTCATCTGTCAATAAATGACGATTACCCCCCTTTACTTTTAAACTGCAAATCATGAAAAACCACCTTTTATTTTGTTTATAATATCCTTAACATCTGAAGCAATATCATTGGGGTAGATGTTCATGTCTTTTTCGACAATAGATAAAAATAGTGATTTATCTCTTTTATGTATTGTCCAAAAATTAGAGGGAACAGTTTTCATGGAGACTAAAAGCTCTCCCTCGTACATATCTCCTGCTAATGAATCATCTTTTAATATATTCAAAGCTAATGGGATTACATACACTAAATGAATACCCTGTCTGCATGCCTTACATACATCCTCAAGTTGTAATTTATTCAATGGGATACTCTTAACTTCCTTATACCAAGAAGGTAATGGGTATTCTTCAATTGAAGATTCTTGTGAATCTACAATTCCTTCCAGCAAGTCTAGTTTTTCAAAAGTAATTTCTGATAGTTTAACTTTCATTAGAGTCCTGCATCTTTAACTGCTTCTTCAATTTCCTTAATTACTCGCATCGCGTTATTTCTAGACCCCTTTCTACCTTTCTATCGGCGTCAGCGGCTTGGTTGAATCGCCCTACACCCTATTGTCCCAAGGTGCCAGGCTTTTCAACCGGAGCGGGCTGGCCTTTGCTGAGGGCTGACAGCCAGGCGGCGGTCCGCTGATAGTAGGGGGAGTGCGAATTGTTGAAAGGCCGATGATCAGCGTCCGGCATCACCACCAGTTCCTTGGCACCCCTGAGCTGGTTGCAGGCGCTGAAGACCCCGGACGGCGGGGAGGTGGAGTCGAGCAAACCCATGCCGACTAGCGTTGGGCAGTGGATGCGGGCGGCGAAGTTGACGCCGTCAAAATAGCGCGCGGTTTCCAGGACTTTGGCCGGATCCTTTCCCTCGGCGTGCCTGGTCCACCCGGGCCAGCCGGGGTTTCTGCCTGCCAGAGCGCCGGTATTGTCACAACCAGCGGGTACCAGGATGAGGACGGCGGTGATTTTGGGGTGCAGTGCCGCCGTCGCCAAGGCTTGCCAACCCCCTTGGCTGGCGCCGGTGACGACCAGGGTTCGGCCATCCCAGTCGGGGCGGTTGGAGAGATATTCCGCGGCGCGGTAACAGGCGAGGAACATGCGCAGGAAGTAACTTTGTTCACGGTCGTCGTTGCCGATGGAGGCGTAGGCTTTAAGCTCGTTTTGCCCCAGCGCGTTATAAAATTCCTGTGCGTTGTCGATCGGGAAATCGTGGGCGTTGATATTCAGTACCAGCCAGCCATCGTGAGCGGGGTCAGTGGCGAATTTCTTTTTTAACGCATAAACGCCGGCCCACTGGACGACGAGCATGGCGGGCAGTTTATGGCCGGTGGTCGGGCGGGCGAGCTGGCCGTAAATGTGGCTGCCACGGATGTTATCCAGTGTAATCTTCCAGTAATCGACACCCTCTTTTCCGCTCTCTTTCTTTTCCAACACCGGATGCTCCGGCACGGCGTTTAACTCCGCGATTTTAGCTGCCCAAAAGGAGTCGAAGTCATCCGGGGCGGGCGAGGATGGCGTCAACTGATCGGGAGCGAAAGCCGCCCCGGCCAGCGCCTGGAGCGTTTTTTTGCCGTCCATGAGGACGCTGATTTCGGCCAGCACGGTGCCGGGTTCGTTGAGGGTTGCTGCAATGGTCACCGGTCCGGCCTCGAAGTTTAGAGTGCCTTGGCCGATGACTTGCGCATTACCCTTTTTTAGCACATAGGTGCCGCTTTGAACGGTATGCTGCGGGTCGTCCGTGACCGCTACATGCCAGACAATTTTCTGGCCCGGTGCGGCAATGCCGCTTGGATTTTCGGCGCTGACCATGAGCGCCGGATCAGCGGCGACCAGCAGCGGGAAGCAAAACAGTGCCAAGAGGATACCTTTAAGAAAGGATGGCAAACTCATGATTCCAGAGTTAACCACGTTTTGAGCGGAAATATCAAGCTGCTAATGAATAGGAAATAAAAAAGGGTCAGTCTTCATTTCTTGACAGATGGGCAGAATTGAAAGCAGCGAACGACAAGAATTTGTCAAAAAATGAAGACTGGCCCCTTTCTCTTGTCGTGAAAAATTACGGCGCTGATGGTGACTGTTAGCGGTAACAAACGCCCGGCTTGTCTTCAGATCCGCCTTGCGCTACAGTTTCGCCATGGAAACGATGGCACCCGACCGATTTGTCTCTCTTGCCGAGGCAAAAAAAATCGCCCGCGAGGTGGCGGATTATCTGCGCCGTGAATACGGTGCGACCAAAGTGCTCCTGTTCGGTTCCGCTGTCGAAGGCAACTACGTCACCGGACACTCGGACATTGATATTTATTTTGAAGGCGTGCCGAAAGAGTGCGAATTGTGGGTGCTCGGTGATGTGCTGGATAAATTCCCTTACGCGATTGATTACCGTCCCGCCGGTCTTTGCCACAAGGAATTCCGCGACGCAGTGCTGCGGATGGGAGTGGTGATATGAAGGATTACAAAAAAGAAATCGCCGGCGACTTGGCGCGTGTGCACAAGGAATTTGAGAATTTGCGAGAAGCGCAAAAACTGCTGACGCTTGAAAAACGCGAAGAAGTCACGGACTTGCTCCTATCCGGCACCGCCTATCATTTGCAGTTGCTGTACACAGGTTTTGAGAAAATCGCGGAAAAAACACTGGCGGCCAACGGTATTGTTCTGACCAATGATGGTTCTTACCACAAAAATCTGCTGGATAAATATTTTGAAAAATTCCTCTTCACTGTCAGCGAGCAATTTTTATTGAAGGAACTCAGAGGGTTCCGCCACGTAGTCAGGTCGGCTTACGGTTTTGATTTGGCAATGCCATCCATCACTGACAAATTGACCGCTGTTATGAATGAATGGCCTGCCATCGAGTCAAAAATCCGCAACTATGTCGGATTACCATAAAAGAGGTTAGTCTTC
Organism: Verrucomicrobiales bacterium; assembly: GCA_031265105.1. Taxonomy (GTDB): domain Bacteria; phylum Verrucomicrobiota; class Verrucomicrobiia; order Methylacidiphilales; family JAAUTS01; genus JAIRPN01. The sequence continues at coordinate 11,675 of JAISDC010000066.1, read as the reverse complement.
GCTTTTTGACGGATGGACAGAATTGAAAGAAGCCAATGAAAGGAATTTGTCAAGAAATGAAGACTGACCCCTTTCTCTGGGAACAACCCGGACATATCCCCTTTGCTTTTGTCATGATATGGCTATAGCATACAAAACATTATGAAATTCCCGTCCCATAATAAATCCGTGTCACCCGGCATATCCCGCCGCAAGGCCATTCAAATGCTCGGACTCGGTGTGGTCGCCGCTACCGCTTTTGGCCGTCGCCTGGATGCCGCCGGGAGTGCGTCCACCACCACGAAGCGCCCGCCCTCAGAGGGCAATGGCAATGCGGAGACCTGGCGCTTCATGATTGGGAACATCGAGGCCATTTCCGTTTGCGACGGGTTTGGCACCTTCAGCCCCGCCCATACGGTCTGGCCGAAGGACGCCACCGAAAGCGGCATTGCCAGGCAACTCGAGGCCGCCTTCCTTCCCGCCGGCAAGGCAATCATGTCCTACAATGTGCTGGTACTGTGCGCCGGGAAAGAAGTCATCCTTGTTGATACCGGATGCGGCGCGGTCGCCAATCCCGACAGCGGCCGGCTCATCGCCAACCTCGCAACCGTAAACCTCCGCCCGCAGGACATCACGGCTGTTGTCATCACCCATGGACACAGCGACCACATCGGCGGGTTGCTGGACGCCGCCGGAGCACCGGCATTCACGAACGCCCGGCTCTTCATCCGGAAGAAGGAACTGGACTACTGGTTTTCCGAAAACCCGGACACCTCCACGATGATGGTAGATGAAACCGCGCAGAAATGGACGGTCGGGAGCGCGCGAAAATACCTCGGGCCGCTCAAAGACGCCTTCCTGCTGGTCGAGCCTGGACAGCGGATTCTCGACTGCATTGAAATTGTGGATACTGCCGGGCACACACCCGGTCATGCCTCGCTCCTTATCCGGTCGGGAGAGGAAACACTTTTTCACATGGCGGACGTCACCCATCACAGCATCCTCTCGTTCGCCAACCCGGAATGGAGACTCAGCTTCGACTCGATTCCGGAACTGGCGGCAACCACCCGCCGCAAGATTCTCACCCGGCTTTCCAGTGAGCGTACCCGCGCCTTCAGCTATCATGCGCCTTTCCCCGGAGTCGCCCACATCGCCGCCGATGGGAGAGGCTTCCGCTGGGTGCCGGAGAATTGGTCGATCGTGTAGTAAAGATTTCCCGATAAAAAGTAAAGGGGTCTGTCTTCATTTCTTGATAGATAAGCAGAGTTGAAAAAACGAATGAAAAGAATTTGTCAACAAATGAAGACTGACCCCTTTTCACTTCACAAGGGGTGTCCGCTTTTCTATTGCGGCCTATGGTGCTAATACTGATAAGTGTGCGGTTTTGCACAGGTAGATAAACCTCAAACCATCGCCCATATCCCGCTCTTTGAATTTCACATATCCCACGCGCTCATACAGCTTGATGTTGCGTTCGCTTTTCGTACCCGTAAAAAGCTCGTATCGTTTATGCGGACAAGTTTGCTCAATATCTTTTAACAATTTGGTTCCAATACCTTGCCCCTGCAAATCCGGGCGTACTATCAATTTTCCAATGTGCAGAGTGCCGTTATCTGAATATGCTCTCACCGACGCGATAATATGACCGTTTTCATCAATTGCTTTTAGAAATACGCCTGTTTTAAATTCCGCTTCCAAATCTTTTAATGTTTGGGTAAGCGGCGGTATGTTGGGATTGTTGTATAGTATGGATTCGCCTTGATATGCGAGGTACTGTAAAGCCAATATTTCTTGCAAATCCCCGTGGTTTGCTTTGGTAATACGCATACATACTCCTCCTGGCGGTTCGCTTATATTCGTCCAGCCACCGTGTTGTCAACCATAAAATACATGAATAAACTTTGCCTATTTGTTAATGCAGTGTCAACAGGAAAAAATGTTTTTTATATTTTTCTGGTACTTTTTAATTCATCACCCAACTCGGCGTAATCGTTTTCGTCCATGTCGTCCAGGCTGTTGGCGAATAAAAGGGGTCAAAGTAAAAGGGGTCAGTCTTCATTTTTTGACAAATATTAGTCGCTGACGATGGATATAACCGTCAGCGGCGATGGTTGGTAGTTTTAACCATGCTTATTCAAATTATGAGCTAAAAAGTGAGTAGAATGGCTGCCCTGTATCACCGTCAGCGGCAACAAACATCCGCAACTATGTTGGATTATCACAATTATCAATATTCAATAATCAATAAAAAATTCCGCCACCGTCAGCGATTATTCAACCCACCATATGCGCGGCCATGCGCCGCGCGAACGGGCTGTTTTTCAAACGCCGTGCGAGATAGGCGCGAAATTCATCGAAACTCATGTCGGAAGTTTCGGCGTAAATTTTTGCTTGAAGGTCGCACTTCATGGCCAAGCAATCAAAGTTTTTTTCTTTTTTAATCGTTTTCATATTTCACCAGTTCTTTCGAGATTTCTGATTTCCAACATAGCATAGCCCATTTTCAAATTCACACCATAAAATGGGTCAGTCTTTATTTTTTGGCAGATCAGTAGAATTGAAAGAAGTGAATAAAAAGAAGACGGCCTCTTTTCCTTCTCAAGAAAGTCTAATGATTAGTTTAACAGTAACTCATTTTGCGCGGAATCAGCCAATTTTGCAGGCTGGAAACCTGTCGAGAGCAAAAGCGCGTTGACATGATGGGAAGTGGAATTTTTCTTCAGTTGTTCGGCCATTTTCCAGAGGGTATTTTTGTCTTCGGTCAAAACCGTTTGAATTTCATCCTCTTCCGCTTGCGCCAAAATTTTTAGGTCGTTGATGATGATTTTACGATCGGAGCATAGATTGTCGGCCGGGTTATTTTTCAAACTGCGATAAAATTCAGCGGCTTTCACCGCATGAGCCATGTTGTAAGATTGGATCAGGAAACTTTGCAATGGCAAATCGGTCACGGTTTGCCCAACGGCAAATTCACCCGCTGCAATGGTGGAAAGAAACATTGGAATTTTGGCTGTCACGCAATGGTTAAAATACTGTATTGCCACCGCGTGATGGGGACGGCTCGGGTCTGCGAATGTAATCAAAAAGCTGGTATCCAATGAAACCTGTGTCATACATTCCCCCGTAGTGAATCCACCCATGCGGAAGCCGAACCGATGTCACGCCATGCTTCGCGTCCTTTTTGCCATAGTTTTTCCAATGTGTCTGGTGTGACTGTGGCGGCTTGGGGAACGAAGGCCAGTAGTTGGATGTTACGCAGTTGTTTGGTGCCCAAATGTTGTTCCGCCTGCACATGCAAAGTCACTTCCTTGTAAATTTGATTTTCTTTTTCACCGGCAAGTTGTGCCTCAGTCGCGCCAATGGTCAGCGTGTCATCGGTACTGTCCGACACAAGGTGAATATTGGGGAAAGTTTTTCCTCCCAGGTCAACGATTTTACCCGAAAGATATTTTTCCACAGAGACCCAGTAGTTGGCCGCTTTGTGTTGCAAGGTGCTGTTTTGTGTGATGCGAAAGGAGGCCTTTGGAGTGTCAGCGGCAAAGGCATAACTGCGATTAAGGGTTCTTTTCACCTTGTTCTGCCAAATTTCAACAACCTTGGCGCGAACCGGGTCAATGGTATCCAAATCTCCCGTGGTTCGCAATCGCTCAATATCATTCGTCACTGACAGAGCCAGCGAGGCCGTGACGAAAGCGACAATTTTAACCGATCCTGCTTCAAGTTGAAAACGTGAATCAACCAAAACGTTTTCGTCGCCTTGCCCTTTGAGCAGTTTTTGAACTTCCTCAAGAAATTTGAAAAATGTTGGGATATCAACCGTGGCGGGGGTAAGCGGCGTCCCTTTGACCGTGTCATCGAGCGAGAAAGCCAACGATTTGAGGGATATTTCCATAGTGAATCACCGTTTAATTTATCCTACTTCTCGAACTGATAAAGGAAAAAATTAGCCAGCCTGTTATCCTCACGCAAAGCCCAATGTGGAGCGATGAGTCAATATCAGCAAGCCGGTTTCCCAGTGCCGCGCGCGTCCCAGCAAGGTTGGATTCTCAATTATACGCCGAGAGCCTATGCGGGTGATTCCGTGTGCCAAGGGACCGAAAATTATGATTGGCAGTGAGGCGATGATTTGCTTTATATTGCGGAAAATATTAAATATGACTTCCTTGCGGCGAAAATTTTGCGGCGCGAGTGCTGTTTTCACTATCAGTTTACTCGTGCCAATCGTCGGCTGGTTGGTGGTTAGTGACGTGAGCGGGGCGCTGACGGTGGCGACGAACAAGCTGACCGCGACCGGCACATGGCCGGCGCTGGCGTTGCGCGGTTACGGCACGGTCAGCGCCGAGTCGTGGGCGGACCGGGCCGGCGGCACGCTGCTGGTGATGACTTGCGAGGGGGACGAGCAGGCGAAGCTGACGCAGGCGAAATATCTGGCCGATTTGCAGACGCTGCCGCCGCTGCCGGTGAAGGTCACGGTCAGCGTCACGCCGGGGGCCGTCAACAGCAGCGCCCCGGTGACGCCGAGGTTGCGCGGCGCGAAGAAGCCGGCGGCATCCGCCGCCGGGGCGGTTGTCAGTGCGAATAATCCCTTGCCAGTCACCGCGTGGCAGACCGCTGACGGTGGCGTCATTGCGGCGTTGCGCGACGGCCGGCGCGTCCTGGTCGGCGCCGCCGCGTCACCGTCAGCGCTGGCGGCGTTGCTGACCTCGTCGCTCGGCGGCGCGTGGACGGGTGTGGAGAGCGAGGCGACCGTCAGCGTGCCGATGTGGCTTGACCGCTGGGACCGGCACAGTTTCCGTTTTTACTACGGCGCGTTCATGCGGCCGAAAGGCGAGGATCAGCGCGCCGTGAAATTTTACGACCCGACGCCGGATTACGAGTTCGCGCGGAAAAACGGCGCGGGCCTGATTCTGTGGACCACGCCGACGCTGCCGGACACCGCCGAGAACATCATGAAGGACAACGAGTGGCTGTTCGCGTTCCAGACCGGGCGCCAATTCGGGCTGTCGCTGGGCCTCAACACCAACCTCGGCGACTCGCCATACTGGTTGTTCAACCGGCATCCGGACTGGCGTTTGCAGTATCAGCCGCAGTTTTTGGGCACTTATTACGGTTCGATGAATTTCGGCATCGGCGAATTGCTTTCGTGGTGCTCCGTGCCGGGGCGCGACGCGGCGCTGGCGGAGATGCAGCAGACGGTGAAAAAATACGGCGAGGTGGAAAACATTCTCACCTGGCTGGAGCCGCACGGCGAGTTGGGGCACGGCGCCGCCGATTGGCTGGTGGAATACGGGCCGGTCGCTGACGCTGACTTCCGCGGTTATTTGCAAAAACAATACGGCGGCGAGTTGGCGAAATTGAACGCCGCGTGGGACGCGAACTTCCGCGACTGGCAGGACATCCGGGTGCCGGAAGTGGCGTCGTTTCTCGGCTGGGGGCCGGCAGCGTTTGATTTGACGGGCGAGTGGAAATTTTCCTACGACGACTACGGCTCGCCGCAACTCGCTGACGTTGACGACTCCGCGTGGCCCACCATCAGCGCCCCCGGTCACGCGCTGATACGCTACCTGCCGCGCAAGCCGGCGACCTTCCGGCGGCATTTCACGCTCGATGCGTCATGGTCAGCGGGTCAAAAAGTGTGGCTGTATTTGTGGGACTTGAACGACACGCGGCCGGGCAAGACCGACCCGAACGCCCTCGTGCACGTGTGGCTCAACGGCCAGCCCGTGCCGGAGCAGCCGCCGGTGCTCAGCGCCGACCACTGGAACGCGCTGGAGGTGAGCGACCTGTTGCGCGCCGGCGCGAACACGCTGACGGTGAGCCTGCCGAAGGGCATGTTCAATTACCGCGCCTATTTGTCGCCGCACGAGCCGCGCGTGTATCCCGACCTGGCGCCGGGCGAGAACGCGCGCTGGGCGGACTTCGCGCTGTGGAACTTCGGCATTCGCGTCAACGCGGTGAAACGCGGACTACAAATGATTCGTCAGGCCGACCCGAACCGCGGCATTTTCCTCATGTCGCCGGACTCGTTCGTGGACGGCCTGCTGCCGCTGGCGCGCGAATACCTGGGCGACTTTCACAACACCGGCTACATGGCCGGCTGGTGGTGCGACTCGCTGCCGTCGGAGATGCGCGGCGCGCGGCTGCCCATCTCGGTCGAGCCGGGCGGGCCGGCGAAAACGGCGGACGAGTTGAAAAAATTTTTCGGCAACTGGCTGACCGAGGGCGTCAACGGCATCGATTATTTCATGCATCTCGGCGAGGTGATGTGGAATCCGCCTATCAAGCAAATGTTCGAGGACCACATCCAAGTCTATGGCAGCGCGGGGCGTTATCACATTCCGTACGCGGAGGTGGCGGCGCTGTATTCGGGCCGGGTGCGGATGCTGGCGGATTTTCCGTGGCGCGCCGGCTGGCTGGCCGCGTGGCCGGCCAACGAGTGGCTGGTCAGCGGCTTCCCCTATGTGTCCCCGTTTAACGCGCGCAAGCACATCGGGCCGGTGGAATATATGCCGGCGCTGGAGTTTCCATATGAAAGCGACGTGGTCACCGAGTCGTCGTTCACCACCAGCGACGACCCCGCGCGCTTCCGCGTGATTATCGACGCCGGCTCGTCCACGCTCGACGCCGCCACCGTCAGCGGCATTGAAAAATATGTGCGCGCCGGCGGCGTGTTCGTGGTGTACGGCCAGACCGGGCGCAACACGCCGGCGCGCAAGGACGCCTGGCTGCTGGATGAACTGACCGGCTATCGCGTGATTGGCAACACCGGCGACCAGCGGCACAACGGCACGCTGACGGTGGCGACGGGGCAGGAGATTTTTTCGCCCGACTTGAAAAAACATCTCGGCGACAATTTTGGCGGCCTGCGGTTGGAAAAAACGGCGCCGGACGCGACCGACTTGCTGAAGTGGAAGGATGGCTCCGTCGCCGTCGGCGTCCGCCCGCTGGGCAAGGGCTGGTTCGTGTACATGGGGGCGTGGATTGGCAAGGGGATGCCGCGCCTGTTCGAGGCGGTGCTCCAGTGGCGCGATATCAAGCCGGTGCCCGCGCGCCTGCTCGCTGACCGTCACAAGGTCATCTGGCGGCACTTCGTCAGCAACAACGGTCTCTACGACGTGTGGATGTTTTTCAATCAGGACCGCGAGGCCGGTCTTAGCGCCGAGTTTGAGTTGATGTCATCGTCAGCGGCGTGGGCGTGGGATTTGCAAAATAACCAACGGCAGCCAGTGTCAGCGGGCAAATTCAAGGTCGCCCTCGGCCCGCTCGACACTAACATCTGGCTGACGCCGCGCGCGCTGTCAGCGGCGCCGGCGGACTGGCTCGGCCTGCAACGCGACTGGTGGCGCGCGGTCACCGCCGACCTTGGCGAACCGCTGACGCTGGCGCCGGCGAAGCTCGCGCATGAAATCTCCGACGGCTGGCGCATGAAAATCCTGGACGACGGCGAGGTCAAGGTCAGCGACGCCGTGCAGCCGGGTTACGACGACAGCGCGTGGGAACAGCGGCGGCTTGGCATCTACACGTTGCCCGACCATCCCGGCGCGAAACGCGCGCTGTTCCGCCGCGAGTTCACCGTGCCGGAGCACTGGCGCGGCGGCGGTGTCAAGCTGTGGCTCGCCAGCCGGCTCGGCAGCACGTTCCTCGGCCAGACGAAGGTTTATTTCGACGGGACACTGTTGGTGGAGAACAGCAACTCCGTGATGGGCGACGCTTGCGGCGGCGCGTTGCAGCCCGGCACCCAACATACGCTGGCGGTGGAGTTCGCGGGCGAGGACGCGTTGCTCGGCTCGCGCGGCGAGACGTGGCTGGCGTGGCACCCGTCACCGTCAGCGCGGCAGGATTTGAGCGGCGCATGGGAAATCGCCAAGGACGGTTTGCATTGGGAACAAGCGACTTTGCCCGGCCCGCTCATCGGCGCGGCGGCGCGGCAGACGGTGAAAATTGACGCCGCGCGGCGGGGTCAAAACGTCGTCGTCCACGCTGACGGTGATAGCAACGCGCTGCGCGCCATCATCATCAACGGTCAGGCGGTGCCGCGCGCGCACGGTCGCTACGGCACCGAGAGCAATATCAACATCACGCCGTATGTCAAATTCGGCGCTGACAATGAAATCATCCTCACCTGCAGCGAGGGCGACCGCTGGACGGTCAGCGAAGTGTCACTGGAGTATCACGAGCCGGAGAGTTATCCATGAAGTATTTGATTTATGTTGAGGCAGGGCTTGAAAAAAATAAAACCAGGGAAGGAAATGAAAATGTGTAAAAAAATTGTGAAATTGGGAAGTTTGGTCTTAATCTGTTGGGGCATTATGGAAACCGGAGCATTGCCTTCATCGGCAGCGGAAGTGGATCCGCCGAAACCAACCGTGGAAAAATTCACGCCGTTCATCTGGCCCTCGGCGCCGCCGGCGGATTGCCCGTTCCCGCTGTCCATGGAATTCACCAAGGTGCGTTTTCTCGGCGTCAAGAGCGGCTTCAGGTACGGCGACACGTTCTACCCGTCGTGGGCTGACGATGACAAAATGTACTCACCGTTCACCGACGGCAGGACCTGGCGGCGCGACGGCGGCTGGGACGACAGCAACAGCATGACCGGCGGCAACGCCGTCACCGGCCAGGCGGTCATCGAGGGCGACGACCCGCTGACGCTGACCGTTTACAGCATCGGCCTCACGCGCGGCCCGGCGACGCCGTATCAAGGGCGCTACCCGTGCGGTTCGTTGGTGTATAACGGCGTGTGGTATTACGGCACCTACACGCTTGGGCCAAGCGCGCGAGTGGTGCACGAGGGTGTCAGTTACAATTGGCCGTGGCTCGGCCCCTTCGTCGGTTTTCGCGTCTCGCGCGACAAGGGCGCGACGTGGGAGGACGGCCCGCACACGCCGGAGAAAAATATTTTCGGCGAAACCGGACTGAAAGGCGAGCCGGTGAAAATCGGTTCCCCGCACTTCGTGGATTTCGGCAAGAACCTTGAGCACTCGCCGGACGGCAAGGCGTACATGGTCGCGCACGGCTCCGAGGAGCGGCTGCGTTATTTCAGCCCGAGTTGGATTACCGGCGACCGCGTGTATCTGCTGCGCGTGTCACCGTCAGCGGAGAACATGAACGACCCGTCGAAGTGGGAATTTTACGCCGGCAAGGACGCGCGCGGCCAGGCGCGGTGGACGAGCGATTTCGCGCAAATCCAGCCGCTGCTGGCGTGGGACAACAACATGGGTTGCGTGACGGTCACTTACAACGCGCCGTTGCGGAAATATTTCATGTGCGTCACCGACGGTGGCAACACATGCGAGAAAATGAACACGTACATCCTGGAGTCCGATTCCCTAACCGGCGACTGGCGGCTGGTGAGTTACCTGAAAGACTTCGGCGAGCAGGCGTACTTTGTCAACATCCCGTCGCGGTTCATCGCCGCTGACGGTCAGACCATGTGGCTGCTCTACTCCGGCAACTTCGCGCCGAATTGGAACGGCCAGCAAATCAAGGCCAACCCGCCCGGCAGCCATTACGGGCTGGTGCTGCAAAAAATCCGGCTGGAAAGATAACGCCGTGACCGTGCGCAAAAACTTGTTATCGGCGCTGACGCTGACCGTCGCCGTGACGGTCAGCGGGCAGCCGGAGAAAATTATTTTCGACACCGACATCACCAGCGACTGTGACGACACGGGCGCGCTGGCCGTATTGCACACGCTCGCTGACCGTGGCGAGGCGGAAATTCTCGCGGTGACGGTCAGTGCCCGCGACCGCGCCCAGGCCGCCGCCGCCGCGGTCAGCGTCATCAACACTTATTACGGCCGCCCGGAGATTCCCATCGGCACCTGTCGCGGCGCGGAGGGCCGGGCGGTGACCGGCAGCGTGTACACGGCGAAACTGCGCGACGAATTTCCGCACGGCGCGAAACCCGACGACGAAATGCCGCCCGCCGTCGGCGTGTTGCGCCGGTCGCTGGCGGCGGCGCCGGACGCGAGCGTGAGCATCGTCGCGGTCGGGTTCCTCGGCAATTTGCGCGACCTGCTGCAATCGCCGCCGGACGCTGACAGTGACCTGGACGGCGCGGAGTTGGCGCGAAAAAAAGTCCGCCAACTCGTGGTGATGGGCGGCGCGTTTCCGCGCAGCGACCCGCAGCGCGGCGAGTTTAATTTCGCGTGCGCGCCGGCGGCGGCGAAGTTTGTCGCGGAGCACTGGCCGACGCCGGTGTTGTTCAGCGGTTTTGAAATCGGCGCGAACATCAGCACCGGCAAGTCGCTGACGCTGACGCCGGAAAAAAATCCCGTCCGCCGCGCCTACGAACTGTTCGGCAACAACGCCGCTGTCAATGGCCGGCCAAGCTGGGACTTGACGGCGGCGCTGGCGGCGGCGCGCGCCCCGACAACATACTGGACGGTCAGCGACCGCGGCACGGTCACCGTCAGCGAGACGACCGGCGCGAACGAGTGGTCACCGTCAGCGGCCGGCCGGCATTTTTATTTGATTGAAAAAACCCCGCCGGCCGAACTCGCCAAATTGCTGGACGAGTTGCTGGCGCGTCCGCCGAAAAAATCATCCTTATAAATCATCCTTATGCACAATATTCCCGACCTGTCCGGCCAGCGGCAGCGGCGCGAACAGTGGTTCGCCGCCGTGCGCGGTCTGGCCCCCAAAATTTTCAACGCCGACGGCTCGCCGAAAATCCCGCAGTTTGACTCGCCGCACCGCGAGGCGCTGTGGCTGCTGCCGTCGCTGTACACCGGCACGGACAGCGACATCGAGCTGGCCAACCGCGTCATCGCCCGCTGGCACGACGCGCCCGAGACGCCCGGCGGCCCGGGCAGCCGCGAGACCCACGGCTCGCACTTCGGCATTTTCCAGTCGAACTCTATCATCCATCTGTACCACCGTTTCCGCGACCGGCTGACCCCGGACGCGGAGGCGGTGATGCGCGTCCACGCGGCGCACGGCACGCATACTTATTTTGGCGATGGTCAGCCTGACACCAAATACCACGGCGCGAACGACAACATGCCGACGATGGCGATGACCGGGCTGGTGTTCGGCGGCGAGTTGCTCGGCGACGAGCGCGCGGTGCGGCACGGCCTTTGGCAACTGCACCAGTTGCGGCTGCTGCTGTCACGGGCGGCGTGGGTGTCGGAGTACAACTCCTGCACCTACACGCCTATCACCCTCAGCGGCATCGCGTCGCTGGCGACCTACGCGCGCGACCCGGAAATCCGCGCGCTGGCGCTGGAGTGCGAGCACCGGCTGTGGGCGGAGGTGCTGCTGCATTACCATCCCGGCACGTTCCGGCAGGCGGGGCCGCAGTCGCGGGCGTATGAGATTGACGACGCCGGGCATACGCACGGCACGCAGTTTTTGCTGTGGCTGGTGTTCGGCGAACAGGTCGGGCGCAATCCGTTGCAAAGTCATTTCGCGCCGGACGGCATCGAGGTGCTGCATTTCGCGGGCAACGATGTTCCGTCGGTGTGCGGCTGGGTGGAACTCGCTGACACTGACTTCCACGTGCCGGCCCAGCTCGCGTCACTGGCGGCGGGCCGCGCTTATCCGGCGCGGTTGCGCGGGCGCGTCGAGTCGATGGCGTCGTTCGACGTGCCCTCCAGCAGCGGGCGCACGACGACGTACATGGAGGAGGAATTTTCACTCGGCACCGTCAGCGCGCCGTTTTTCACCGGCTACCAGACGCACAGATCGGAAGAGCACAC
>JAISDC010000053.1 GCA_031265105.1 Verrucomicrobiales bacterium | reverse complement strand
TCAGCAGCACCACGGCGCTGTCGCATTGCCTGGTCAGCGGCACGGTCAAGCCGCCGGCCAGCAACTCCGCGCCGGTGAGCCGGGTGCCGTGGGCGGGCAGTCGCGGCGCCAGGCCGTCCGGCAGCGACACTTCGCTGACAGTGTAGGTCTTGGCGGCGTCCAGGCCGCGCAACGGCACGACCGCGCCGGCAGCGGCACCGGCAGCGGCGTCGGCAGTCTGGTAAACGAACAACACCGCCCGGTCGCGGGCCGGTGTGACCGACAGCGTCGCGGCGCGCGGCCCGGCGTAGGGCGAGACCAGCCGGTAATATTCCCCGCCGCTGGTGACCGGGCGGAGGTCGCGCTGGTATAACGCGATGGTTTGCCGGAAAAACGCGCGGTCCTCCGGCGTGACGCGGGAGATGTCAAGGTCGAAGCCCAGCGCGCCGGCCAGCGCCACGTCCACGGCGAACTTCAGCGGGCGGTGGCCCATGCGCGTGACGTGCGCGGATTGCGTCTCCGGCGGGAAGAAATAGGAGAACCCCCACTGGATGAACACCCGCCGCAGCGGATCGGTGTTGTCGCTGAGCCAGAAGGAGGTGAAATTCGCCAGCGCGGCGTAGTCCGCCCGCCCGCCGCCGCCCGCGCACAACATGCCGGGAATTTGCGGGAACTCCCGCGCCATGCGCCGCATCACCGCCAGCAACGCGGTGTTGTAATCGAAGTCCAGATTCCCCTGCCGCCCCGCGCCGAGCCAGCGCGAGCCGGGTTGATAGACGCAACTGTTGGCGTCCCATTTGACATACTTGACGGGGTGCGGCCGCAGCGTGCGGTCAATCACCTGCCACACAAAGTCAGCGACCGCCGGATTGGCGAGGTCGAGCACCATCTGCCAGCGCCCCAGCACCGGCGCGCGGCCCGGCGCGCCGAGCGCCCAGTCGGGATGTTGTTCGTACAACTCGCTGGCCGGGCTGATCATCTCCGGCTCCAGCCAGATGCCGAAGTTAAACCCGCGCCGTTCCGCCTCCTCGCACAAATGGCCGAGGCCGCGCGGCAGTTTCCGCCCCGCCACCTCCCAGTCGCCGAGGCCGCGGCGCGCGTCGTCGCGCTGGTGTTTGTTGCCGAACCAGCCGTCGTCGAGCAGGAAGGTGTCGAAGCCGATGCCCTTCGCGTCTTCAAACAAGCCCTCGAGCCGCGCCTCGTCGAACTGCATGCCGGTCGCCTCCCAGTTGTTGAGCAATACCGGGCGCGGCAGCTCCGGCTGGCGCACCGCGTACCGCCGCGCCCAGCGGTGCAACGCCCGCGTCGCCGCCCCCGCCCCGTCGGCGCTGAACAGCCACAGCGTCAGCGGCGTCTCCAGCGTTTGGCCCGCCGCCAGCGCGTAATCGCCGCCGACGCGGTGCGCGCCGCTGACGATGCGCAAATTCCCCGTGGAATCCACGTCGAAGCCGAATTGGAAACTGCCGGGCCACTGCAAGCCGCCGATGACGACCTCGCCGGTCTCACCGTCAGCGGCGGCGTCCAGGCCGAGCAAGAACATCGGCGCCCGCATCCGCGCCGCGCGGGTGAGCAGGTTGGAGCCGAGCACCTTCAGGCCGGGCGTCAGGCGCTCGCTGACGATGTTCGCCTCGTTGGCGTAGGCGCCGCAGCATTGCGCGAGGTGGTAGGCGTCGGCGCGCCACGCCGGCGCGGCCGAGGCGTAACGGTGCAGCGTGACGGCCCGGTCGGCGCCGTTGCGAATGCGCGTCCAGATTTGCAGCACGTCCTCGTCGTGATAAGCGCGGAGGCACAGCGTCACCGTCAGCGGCTGCAACGGGTCGCGCAGCTCAATCTCGGTCAGCGCCACGTTGGGGTCGCCGTCAGCGGCGGCGGCGGTTTTGACCCCGCTGACCGTGAGGCGCGTGGCCGTGTCGCCGTCGGCGTGCGTCACCATCAGCGCCGGTTCGCCGAGATAGCCGTCGCCGTAAGTCGGGTAAAAATCCAACTGCCGCGCCTGCTCGTCGCCCTCGCGCGGCGCGCGCGGGTCGCCGCCGATGGCGCCGTAGCCTTTTTGCACCAGCAGGCCGTCGGCGCTGACGCCGAGGGTCAGCCGGGTGCGGGCGGTGTCGATGACGAGGTCGGGAAACGGTTGGTTCATGCACATGGCATAGCAATTTATCCCCGCATGGCGAGGGGGAAAGTTGGTTAACGCAAAGCGCAAAACACCATGCGCGAAACCGTCAGGCCAAACTTGAACCGCGCCAGTGGCGCCCGCCAATTTCCCCGCGCGCGCCGCGGGGTGGCGCGTAAATAGCAGTTGCCGGCGGCGGCGGCTTATGGTTTTCTGTTGCCGCGATGAAATTGAAATTTTACCGTCGGTTGCACCGGACCGGGTTGTCCCGCGGAAAATTGCGGGGCGGTTTTTTGCACGGCTGGCTGGGTGATTGTTTGCTCAACAAGGAATTGTGGCTGTTGCGCAAGGACCCGGTGGCGCGGGCTTGTTTCATCGGCCTGCTGGTGACGCTGTCGCCGTTTTTCGGTTTCCATGTGTTGCTGTCCACGCTGCTGGCGGTGATTTTTCGCGCCAATCTCCCGGTGACGTTCGCGATTCAGTGGCTGACCAATGTGTTCACCGCGCCGTTTTATTACCTTGGGGCCTACCTGTTTGGCTGCCGGGTGTTGGGGATTCCGGGACACCACGCCGCGGTCATCAAGGATATCTGCGACGATTTCTGGGATTATTTTTTGTTGCGCCGAAGTTACCATCATCTTCCGGGGTCGGCGGAAAAATTTTTCGGCGAGGCGGTATGGCCGCTGTTGCTGGGCTGCGCCTTGCTGGGGCTGCTGTCGGCGACGCTGGCTTATCTGTCGGTCAAATTGCTCTGGCGCAAAAAAACTCCCGCCGCCCGGACGGGGTCAGGGATTTAACATCAACCAGGCGTAGTGCCGCCCGGTGCGGCCGCGTTCCCGCCGGTGGGAGTAGAATTGCGCCAGGTCGCCGGCGGTGTTCAGCCCGCAGTCGTAATAATGCGTCACGCCAGCGTCAGCGGCCTGCCGACCGATGGCGGCGGCAAAATCAATCTCGTAATCCGGCGGACGGATGCAGGGACCGAGCACGACAATCAAGTCCCGCGGGCGGCTGCCGAAGGCCCTGGTCATGGCGCTGACGGTGGCGGCGGTGATGTTCAGCGCCGTGCCCCGGTTCCCGGAATGCGCCAGGCCGATGGCGCGGCGCGCGGGATCATACAGGTAAACCGGGCCGCAGTCGGCGGCGCGGATGGTCAGGGTCAGCCGCGCACAGTTGGTGACGAGGGCGTCCGCGGCGGGTATGAGGAGGTCACGGTCAGCGGCGGTGACCGTGACGACCAACTTGCCGTGCACCTGCTCCGCCTGGACCTGGCCGGCGCCGGCGAACGGGCAAACCGGCGGCCGGGACCGCCCGCCGCGCAAGTTGAAACGGTGGGACAACGACGGCACGGTCAGCGGGATAAATTCAAGATACGGCGGGTCGGCGCCGGAATTTTTGCGGACTAACGCTTGCTTTGTTTCCGGGCGCAAAATTGGTAGATTGAGTTGTAAATCCTGCTCCAGGCTGCCTGGTCCTCGGTTGACAGGGTTTGCATGACTTCGTCCATGGCTCTGGCAATGTCGAGTTTAAACTCACCCACCAAGGCGATGCCCTGCGGGGTGATTCTAACCAGCACTTGACGGCGGTCGTCCGGCGTGGCGAAGCGTTCCACCAGGCCGGCCTGCGCCAGACGATCAATCAGGCCGGTGGTGGCCGGCGTGGTGTGGCCCATCAACGCGGCCAGTTTGCCCATATTGAGAAATTCGTTGATGGATAAAAAACCGAGCAGCGTGAACTGCGGCACGGAAATTTTATTGACGGTGACTTTCTTGGTGACGTGGACGAGGAAATGCCGCTGGATAAACATGGACAGCTCGGCCAGGCGCTGAACTTGCGGTGAGTATGCTGCATCGGTGTTAACTGCTTCCATAATTTGATACTTGCTATAGGTTACACTAAAATTAACCGGAATATACCTTCGACGCTCCCCAAACTCCAGCCAATCTTTCTTTTGATTGGAAAATTACCTTCACCGCAATATTCATCCCGTGATATTTACTTATAAGATTAATATATCATTAAAACGGCGCAATCAACCGGCTATTTTCATGATTTATTGCCGCCGGGCGCATTGAACCCGAGCGGCGCGGTCGGCCCGGCTTTGGCCAATTCGGCGGTTAACCGGAGGTAAGTCTTGGGCTGGCGCGGGTAAGCGTGGCGGCGCAATTGGGCGATGGATTGTGCCCCGTGATGGAGGCCAAGCAGGTCGAGCAATTTGCGCTCGAAGCGCTCCACCAGCAGCGGGCTGGCCGGCCTGGCTTGCAGGTAATGCAGCGCCCGGCGGTACAACTCATAGATTTCCGGCACCGGGTGCTGCGGCTCGACTAGCAATTCGATGATTTCGTAAAAATAAGTCGCGGCCAGCAGGCTGGCGTAAGACCGGGCCAACTCGCGATTGGCCTGCTCGACGACCACTTCTTTTAAAATATGCAGTTGCGACCGCGCCGACGGCACCCAGCACACGCGCCCCTGCGAAAAAATATCCGTCCGGCCGTGCAACGGCTGTCCGGGCCGGGTCGCGCCCTTGGCGATGGTGCGCAGGAGGCCGTTTTGCGCCGTCAGCCAGCTGATGATGAAGCTGGTCTCCGAGTACGGCAGGCGGCGCAGGATGATGCCTTGGTCTTCCATCGTTGCCGTCAGTGTAGCCGCGAAAAAATGCAAAGCAATCTCGCGCCGAGCCGCAAAGACGCGGAGAAAATTTAGTAAAAAACTCCGCGGCTCTGCGGCTCGGCGCGAGGTTCAAATAAAAAATCTTTGCGCCTTGGCGGCTTTACGCAAGAATTTTCTCATGTCCAACTCACCGTCAGCGTTGCCCATCTACGAAGTGGCGGCGGCCATTGTCAGCGGGGTGCAACAATTTCACCGCGCCGTGGTGCAGGCCCCCACCGGCAGCGGGAAGTCCACGCAAGTGCCGCAAATCCTCGACCGGGCCGGGCTGGCCGCTGACGGTCAGATTTTGATTTTGCAACCGCGGCGGCTGGCGGCGCGCCTGCTGGCGGCGCGGGTGGCCGAGGAAATGGGCGTCCGGCTCGGCGCGGAAGTCGGCTACCAGATTCGCTTCGAGGACCGCGCGACCAGACAGACCCGTATCAATTTTGTCACCGAGGGCATCCTGATGCGCAAGCTCATCGCCGACCCGTCACTGTCAGCGGTGTCCGCGGTGATTTTCGACGAGTTCCACGAGCGGCATCTGTACGCCGACTTGTCGCTGGCGCGCTGCCGGTTGATTCAGCGTCAGCGGCCCGGCTTGAATTTGCTGGTGATGTCGGCGACGCTGGACGCCGACCGGGTGGAACAATTCCTCGACCCGTGCGCGGTCATCACCTCGGCGGGACGGCAGTTCAATGTCAGCGTCGAATACCTCGAGCGCCCGCTGGCGCCGCGCGAGCACATCTGGGACGTGGCCGCCGAGTCCTGCGCGCAAGCCGGCGCGCGGCGCGCTGACGGTGACGTGCTGGTGTTCATGCCCGGCGCGTATGAAATCCAGCGCACCATCGCGGCGCTGGCGGCGCACCGCGTCGCGCGCGACTGGACGCTGACGATGTTGCACGGCGAATTGCCGCCGGAGCGCCAGCACGAGGCGCTGCGCCCGTGCGGCGGCCGCAAGGTCATCGTCGCCACCAACGTCGCGGAAACCTCCATCACCATCCCCACCGTGCGGCTGGTCATCGACAGCGGCCTCGCGCGCGTCAACCGTTTCGACCCGCGCCGCGGCATCAACACGCTGATGGTGGAAAAAATCAGCCGCGCCGCGGCGGAACAGCGCGCGGGCCGGGCCGGGCGCGTCGCCGACGGTCATTGCGTCCGGCTGTGGACGGCCCAGGAACAAACCGCGCGCGCGCCGGCGGAATTGCCGGAAGTGCATCGTGTGGACCTGGCGGAAGCCGTGCTGTTGCTCAAGGGCAGCGGCATCGTGGACTTGCGCGAATTTCCGTGGTTCGAGCAACCGGACGCCGCCACACTGGGGCGTGCCGTGCGGTTGCTGGAGGATTTGGGCGCGCTGCATGAGACGGCCGGCACGCTGACGGCGACCGGGCGCGAGTTGCTGC
>JAISDC010000274.1 GCA_031265105.1 Verrucomicrobiales bacterium | reverse complement strand
CGCCGCGCCGGCGCCGGCGCTGTGGTTATCGCCGCTTTTGCCGCCGGCGCCGCCCTGGCCGGCGCTGCCGGTGAGGATGACGCTGACGGTGGCGCCGGCGCTGTTGGTGGCGCTGAGGTTGACGCCGGTGGCGGACCGGTCGATACCGCCGGCGCTGAGGATGGCGTTGCCGCCGGCGCCGCCGCTGCCGCCGGCGCCGCTGCTGGCGGTGGTGTTGCTCAAGCCCAGGGCGCCGGTGGACGATTGGGCGAGGGGTAAGGCGGGTTTGGCCGCGCCGCTGCCGCTGAAGTTGGAGCCGGAGCGGGCGGCGGTGTAGGCCGGCGCGCCGACGAGGGTCGGCGCGGCGCCGGGTTGCCAGGCGGCGACGGTGCCGGTGACGCTGGGGTAATCCAGCGGCGCGGCGTGGGTCCAGGCGCCGGCGGTGAGGAGGGCGAGGGCGAGGGTTAGGTGGCCGGTTAGTTTGGCTGCGGTTGATGGTATGTGCATGGTTCCCTTTGGTATATGGGGTGATAATGTCGCGGTGGGGGTTCGTGTCAATGGGGAACGGCGGAATTTAAGACTTCAACGCGGAGGCGCGGAGAACGCGGAGGTTTTTATGGAAGGTAGCTCTGCGTCTCTGCGTCTCTGTGGTGAAGTTTTTAAAGTGGTGTAGTAGGTGGTAGATAGTAGGTAGTAGGTAGTAGGTGGTAGGTGGTGGGGTAAAACAAAACCTCCCGGCCTTGCGGCCGGGAGGACAGTTAACCTAATTTACGATTCCCCGCCGAAACTGCGGCGGGAAAGGGTTAGACGCTCTCTTCTTCGATTACGATGGTGCGGCGGGCGGTGATGACGACGATTTGGCTCGGCGCGCCGTAGGGTTCGTCTTTGACGAGGCCTTGTACTTGGTATTCGCGCGTTTCGGCTTTGTCGGTCAGTCGCAAGGGGTCGGCCCACGGGAGGCGGGTGATGGTTTTGACTTCGGTCAACGCGCCTTTGCCGTCCACGCGGCGAAGGACGAGGAGGGATTGGTAGTCGCCTTTGACGCCGGCGAGGCGCAGGTATTGACCGTCGGGCGTTTTGCTGACGTCAAGTTTGAAGCTGTGGTACTCCAGGGTGTTGCTCTTTTTGATGGGTTTCAAGCCGTATTGCTCCCGCATGGAGTCGTTCCAGGCGGGGTCGGCGATGAGGGCGGGGACGAAGACTTTGGCGAACCACGGCAGGACGCCGGCGCGCATCCGTTTGTCAGCGGTCGGGAAGTAGTTGCCGGGGGCGGGCAGGACGGTGAGGCTCTGGTAGTTGCCGGCGGGGTGGCCGTCGAAGATGTCGTGCTCCGTCTGGGTCAGGGTGGCGAGGTATTTGCGGCCTTCGTGGACGGCGTTGTAGGTGTCCACGATGTAGCTGCGGCGCTCGGCTAGCTGTTGCCAGAGGTCGGCGGGGAGGCTTTTGAAGTCCGCTTTGGCCGCCAGGGCGTTATCGGTGATGTTGTTGACCCAGTGGTATTGTTTATCTATGCCGAGGGGGATGTAGTTGGCGTAGATATATGCTTTGATTGCCATGATGTATATTCCTTTGGTGGGGTTATACGCGGATGATACGGCTTGGCGCGGGGGTGTCAACACTTTATCTGATATTTTTCTGTCAAAGCGCGCGTGTTGGGGGGCCGCGCCGGTATTTTGGGGGGTCACGCCGGGTTACTTGGGGGCCACACCGGGTTACTTGGCGACTACACCGGGTTACTTGACGATTACGCCGGGTTACTTGGCGGCCACGCCGGGTTACTTGGCGATTACGCCGGGTGCGTTTGGCGACTGCGCCGGGTTACTTGGCGACTGCGCCGGGTTACTTGATGACCACGCCGGGTGCGTTTGGCGACCGCGCCGGGTTACTTAATGACCGCGTCGGGTTACTTGGCGACCGCGCCGGGTGCGTTTGGCGACCGCGCCGGGTTACTTGACAACCGCGCCGGGTGCGTTTGGCGACCGCGCCGGGTTACTTGACGACCACGCCGGGGCTATTTTTCGGCGAAACTCCAGGTTTAAATGCTTAACCGCGGAGGCGCGGAGACGCGGAGTTATTATAAAAGCATCTCCGCGCCTCCGCGTCTCCGCGGTTAAATAGTCAAAACCGTCAACCACCCTCAGCGGGCCGGCTTGGCGTAGGCTTCCAGCAGGTCGAGGCAGGGTTTGAGCTGCTGCGCGTAGTATTCCCCGTTTTTGTCACCCGACATTTTTTGATATTGCGCGCGGCAATGTTCGAGCAGCGACGGGCTGCGGAGCCAGACCTTCTTCCCGTCGGAGAATTCCAGCGGCGAGTTCGGGTCGCAGCCGGCGTCGAGCAGCAGTTGCAGTATCGCCGGGTTGCCGTCCGGCTGGCAGTTGAAGATTGAGACATACAAGAGGCGGCCGATGTCCAGCGGTTGCGCGTCTGTTAACGCGCCGGCGTCGAGCAGCAGCCTGACGCAGCGCTCGAAGTGTTCCCCGGCGCGCCGGTCGCGGTAGCGCTGGCCGCCGCTGGCGGCTTGGGTGATGACGCCGACGGTGGCTTTCGCGCCGCGCCGCAACAGCAAGGCCAATACTTCATCCTGCCCATCGTCGGCGGCGGCGGAGGTGACGGTCTCATCAAGGTCAGCGCCGTGGTCGAGCAGGAATTGCACCGTGTCGAGCTGGCCGGATTGCGCGGCGACGTGCAGCGGCTTGACGGTGTAGGCAAACAACTTGCCGCCCTCGCGGTCCGCGCTGTCCGCGACCGGCGGGTTCACCGCGGCCCCGTCATTCACCATCTGCTGCAACTCGCTGACGGTCGCCCCCTGGCTGACGGCGTAGCTCAACGCGGGCAGTTCCCGCGCGCCGTGCTCCCAGAATAGTTTGACCAGGCGCGGCTGGCCGCTGGACAACGCGCCGCGCTGCTCGCCGCTGACGGTGGCGCCGCGCTCCAGCAGCAGTTTGGCCACGTCGTAGCTGCCGTCCGTCACGCACATCCGGAGCGGCGCCGCGCGGTGTTCCTCCTGCCGGTTTAACCGCCCCGGCGTGTTCGGGTCAACGCCGGCGTCGAGCAGGTATTTTGCCAGGCCCGTGTTGTTGGCAATCGCGGCGCGCAGCAGCAGGAACGGGCCGTCGGTCTTCGGGTCGAACTTCACGCCGTGTTTGACCAGCGCCTGTAACACGTCCGGCGACCGGTAGGGGGCGGAAAAATAATTCGCCTCCAGCACGTTCTCGCCGCCTTTGTTCTTCGCGCGCACGTCGGCGCCGGCGGCCACCAGGGCGTCAATAATCGCGGCGCTGCGGGCGCGCATCAGCGGCGTGTTGCCGTATTCGTCCCGCGCGTTCGGGTCGGCGCCGGCCTCGACGTAAATCTTCACCAACTCCGCGCCGCCCACGTCGAACAGGTAGTTCGGTTCGCGCCGGCCCGGCGGCGGCTGGTTCGGATTCACGCCGTGCGCGAGGTACCACTTGATTAAGTCGGGGCCGCCCCAGCGGCTGGCGTAGCTGAGGAACTCCGGTTTCACTGCCGCGCCGGCGGCGAACAGCAGGTCGGCGATTTTCACGTTGTTAGTCATGCTCAGCGCCGTGTGGGACTGGTAGTGCGTGGCGTTCGGGTCGGCGCCGCGCGCGAGGAGGAACTTGACGGACGGCAACTGGTTCACCGACGCGGCCTTGGTCAGCGGGGTCCAGTCGTTCTCGCCGTGATAATTCACGTCCGCGCCGCGTTGCAGCAGCCGCGCCAGCTCCGGCACATCGCCGCGGAACGCCGCGTCCACCAGCCGCTCGCCGTCGTTGAAGGCGGGGGCGGTGACGCCGCGCGCCGCGAGCCACTCGCGCAGGTCGGGCCGCCGGTCGAGCGCGACGCTGAGGTTGACCACGCCCTGGCCGGCGACGTCTTGGCCGCGGTCGAAGAGCACTTGCAGCGTGTCGCGCCGGCCGTTGGCGACGACGGCGGGCAGGATGTCGCGGCCCGGATCCCAGCGGCCGTCGCCGCTGAGGGCGCGGACTTGGTCGATTAGGAACGCGCAGGAGGTCGCGGCGCCGTTGATGGCGGCGATTTGCGCGAGGGTGCGCAGGCGGTTGATATCGGGTTTCGGTTGCGCGGCGAATTGTTTCAACGGCTCAAGGTCGCCGCTGAGGGTGGCGTCGAGTTCCGGCGTGGACTTGGCGCCGGCGGCGAGCAATTGTTTGGCAACGTCAGCGTGCCCCGCGCGCCACGCGAGCCACAGCGGCGGCTGGCTGGGGTGCGGCGCGAGGTTCGGGTCGGCCCCGCGCTTCAGCAGCAGCGCGACCACCTTGGCACGGCCGTTGCTCGCGGCGGCCATCAGCGGCGTCCGCGCGTGCTCGGCGGCGCTGACGTTGACGCCGGCGCGCAACATTTGCCTCACCATCGGCAGGTCGCCGTTGGCCGCGGCGGCGAGCAAGGTCTCGGTCGGCGTCAAGTCGGGGTAAAACTCGGCGTGCGCCCGCTGCGGTTGGCGGCCGATGATGAACGCGGCGGCGGCGCCGACGATGAGCAGCCCGCCGACGGTCGCCGCCACGGTGCGCGGGCGGCCGCTGACGATGCGGCGCAGGCGTTGCCTGAGCTGCGCGTGGTTTTCCAGGATGCCGATCAGCGCGACGCTGGCGCCGCCGCCGCTGACGGTGGCGAGCTTGAGCAGCGTGTCGCCGTAAGCCGCGGCCCGCGCGGCGTCACCGTCAGCGCCGAGGCGGCGCAACGCCCACTCGTCGGCCGCCAGCTCGCGGTCGGCGCGGAGCCGCCGGTAGCCGAGCCACGCCAGCGGGTTGAACCAGTGCACCGTCAGCGCCAGCAGCCACGCGGCGTTGAGCCAGTGGTCGCCGCGGCGGTAGTGCGCGAGTTCGTGCGCGAACAAATGCTCCCAGTCGGCGCGGGAAAAACTCTCCGGCATATGTTCCGGCAGCAACAACTTCGGCGCGCAAATCCCCACCAGCGCGGGCGAGGTCACGGCGGCGCTGCGGCACAACCCCGGCGGGCGCTTAATGCCCAGCCGCTGACAGTGGTCGCGCCACCACTCGCCGACCGTCTCATCCACCGGCAGCCGCTGACGTTGCAACCGGCGGTGCAGCCGCCACCGGACGCTGACCAACAACACGCCGCCGCACCACGCGCCGGCGAGCCAAACCGCCGGCAAAATCTTCCCCCACGGGAGCGCCTTCGCGCCGCCGACCGTGACCGCCGGCGCGGACAAACTTTCCACCGCTGACATTGGCACCACCAGCGGCACCGTTTGAATATTGGGCTTTTGGTAATTGGAATTTACTTGGACTTTGGCTTTTGGAATTTGGAATTTCCCGCGGTCAACGACCGCGGGCAAAGCGGGCAGCGCCAACGGATGCGGCGGCAGGATAAACACCGGCGCGAGCAACCGCAACAACGCCAGCGCCCACAGCCAGCGCCACCACGCGGCGGCGAGGCGGTGGCCGGTCAGCGCCCGCAACAACAGCAGGCCGCCGATGATGAGCGCGCCTTGCAACGAGGCGGCGGGCAGCCAGTGGAAGAACTCAGTAGTGATATGATTCATGTCAGACTCCTTTTTTCTTTTCGCGCAGAACCGCCTGCAACTCGGCGATTTCGCTCACCGTCAGCGGTTGGTTCTTGACGAAATGGATCAGCATCGCCGCCGTCGCGCCGTCGAACATCCGCGCGACGAACGATTGGCCGGCGGTGTGCACGCATTGCGCGCGCGTGACGGCGGGGCGGTAGTGATAAGTCTTGCCGTCGGCGCGGTAGGCGACGGCCTGTTTGCGCACCAGCCGGCCGAGCATGGTGCGGATGGTCTGGTCCTTCCAGTCGGTGTGCCCGGCGAGTTCCCGGACAACCTCGCTGGCGGTGAGCGGCGCGCGCTGCCAGAGGACCTCCATGATTTCCCATTCGGCGGCGGAGATGCGGGGCGGTAATTTCATGCCGGGCGAAATCTATTACAATTGTAGGAGACCGTCAACTACAAATGTAAGAATAAATTTTTACCGACCTTGCATTAAGGCCGCCGCTTTAATTAAGATTAACTCATGCACCCGCAGCTACCCGAACATCCTGAGATTAACCTGCCACTCACGGTTTATTTCTTCGACACCGACGCCGGCGGTGTGGCGCACAACGTGGCTTACTTGCGCATGGTGGAAGTCGCCCGCTCGGAGCTGGCGGCAAAGCTCGGCTGGTCGCTCAAGGACATGTCGGCCGGCGAGTGCCCGGTGGTGGCGCGCACCGAGATTGATTATCTCAAGCCCGCCAGGCTGGGCGACGAGTTGAACCTCCACTCGCGGCTGGCGGGCATGGAAAAAATCCGCTTTTACATCGAGACGGTCATCACCCGCGCCGCTGACGGTGCGGTCATCTGCCGTTGCCGTCAGACGATGGTGACGGTGCAGCTCGCCACCGGTCTCCCGCGCAGTCTGCGCAGGGACTGGCGCGCCAGGTGGCCGCGGCTGATTGACGAATAAGCCATCGACCGTTTATTTTTCATTGGCCAAACTCCGGGCATTCTGTTAGCTTTCACGGCTCATCAAGGAGCAAAGCAAATTTGTGGCAGGCGAAACTATAGAAGTCGAAGGCAAAATCAAGGTCGTCATGAAAGGCACCACCTTCCGGGTGGAACTTAACAACGGGCATGAGGTGCTGGCGCATATTTCCGGCAAGATGAGGAAAAACTTCATCCGCCTGAACATCGGCGACAAAGTCAAAATGGAAATGAGTCCCTACGACTTGACCAAGGGCCGCATCACCTTCCGCGCCCGCGAAACCTCTGCCACTGGCGCCATGCAACGCCGTCGCGGCGGGCAGCGGCGGCGTTAATCAACCGCGCGGCACGGTCAGCCGCCGTTCACCGAGTATTGTTGCGCGGCGGTGAACAGGGCGTCGATGTTTTCCACCGGCACGTCATCCTGGATATTGTGCGCCGCGGCGAAGATGTGGCCGCGGCCGTTGCCCATGGCGTCCAGCAGTTTTTTGGTCTCGGCGAAAATGGTCGCCCGGTCGGCTTGGGGCAGGATGGTCTGGGTGTCGAATCCGCCGTGGAAGGTGATGACACCGCCGTGGTTGGCGGTCAACGCTGACGGTGACATCTCCGGGGTGACTGGCTGAATCGGATTGAGGATGTCCACGCCGGCGGCCACGAGGCTGGGAATCAGGCTGGCGACGCTGCCGCAGGAGTGGTGCAGGAAGGCCGCCTTGGTCAGGCTTTTGGTGACGCGGATGCGCTCCTTCAGATAAGGCTGAACCAATTCGTCAAACATGGCCTTGGAAACGAAGGTCGAGGTCTGCGTGGCGAAATC
>JAISDC010000255.1 GCA_031265105.1 Verrucomicrobiales bacterium | reverse complement strand
ATTCCTCACGATCAGCGGGTACGGATGCGCGCCGGAGGCAGTGCCGAGGATGTAATGCGTCTCCTTGATGTTGGTCACCCAGTCGCGCATCGCCTCGTTGACCGCCTCCTTCAGCGTCTTTTGTCCCGCTGACACTGGCACGACTTGCGCGCCGAGAAACCTCATCCGCGTCACGTTCAGCGCCTGCCGCCGCATGTCCTCCTCGCCCATGTACACCGCGCACTCCAGCCCGAAACGCGCCGCCACCGTCGCCGTCGCCACGCCGTGCTGGCCCGCGCCGGTCTCGGCGATGACCCGCCGCTTGCCCATGCGCAGCGCCAGCAGCGCCTGGCCCAGCGCGTTGTTAATCTTGTGCGCGCCGGTGTGCAGCAAGTCCTCGCGCTTGAGGTAAATTTTCGCGCCGCCGCAACGCGCCGTCAGCCGCTCGGCGAAATACAGCGGGGTCGGCCGCCCGGTGAAGTCGCGCTGGAAATCCCGCAGCCGGCGCTGAAACTCCGGGTCACGCTCAGCGTCGGCGTAAACCGCGGCCAGCTCCGCCAGCGGCGCCAGCAGGATTTCGGGCGCGTATTGCCCGCCGAATTGGCCGAAGTAGCCGCGCTCATCCGGCATGGTAGTCAGTACGTTTTGCATAGCTCGATAAATCTTTTTAGTTTGCCCAAATCCTTCCGACCGTAACTTTCCTCCACGCCGCTGCACACGTCCACCGCGTAAGGGCGCGCGGCGTCCAGCGCCGCCCGGACATTGTCAGCGTCGAGTCCGCCGCTGAGGATGCACGGCCGGTCCGTCGCGATTTGGAATTGTCGCGCCAGTGTCCAGTCGAAAGTCTCGCCGGTGCCGCCAAATTCCGCGCTCAATTTGTCCAGCAAAAACGCGTCCGCGTCGTAACCGTCCGGCTCGACCCCCGCCATCAACGGCAGGCCGAACGCCTTGATCAACCGGAGCGGGCGCAGCGCCGCGCAATCCTCGCGACTTTCGCCGCCGTGCAATTGCCACACGTCGAACGCCCGGCTGGCGTCAATGGCGCGCAGTTGCGCCGGCGGCATGTTCACGCTGACAGCGACGCGCTGCACATACGGCGGCAGCTCCCGCGCGATCCGGACCGCATCGTCAGCGGGGATAAAGCGTTTGCTGTGCTCGAACAACACAAACCCCACCGCGTCCGCCCCGTGGTCAACGGCCGCGAACGCATCCGCCCGGTTGGTCAGGCCGCAAATTTTTACCCGCACACTCACGATAAAATTTCTAGCCGCAAAAAAATTGTAGTCAATGCCGTGGCACGCCAGGCGCTGACGGTGTCACACCCCGACCGAACGCTGCGATTTATCGGCCGCGAAGCAGGCGTCGAGCACTTTCTGCACTTCCGCGCCGCGCTTGAAATCGGGCTGCTCCTGCGGGCCGCCGCTGACAATGGACTTGATGAAACGCTGGTAGTTGTTCGGCGTCGGCGGACACTGCACGGTCACCCACGGGTCTTTCGGCCAAGCCTCGTGTTTCTTCACGCGGCGAATGCGGTAGGCGTCGGTCGCCACCTCGGAATCAATCTCCACCGTCGCCTTGGTGCCGCAGATTTTCAAATACAGCCGGTTGGCGTGGCCGCCGCACCAGCGCGAGGTGTAAATGGAGCCGAGCGCGCCGTTGGCGAACTCGACGTTGAGGAAGGCGCTGTCGTTGGCGTCGAGCACATACTCGCCGACGCGGTTGCCCCTGGCCTTCGGAAACGCCTTGAGCCGGCTGAACACGCGCCGCACCGGGCCGACCGGATAGGTCGCGAAATCCACGATGTGCACGCCGAGGTCGCCGAGCACGCCCTGGCTGCCGTGCCGACTGGACAGGCGCCAGAGCAGCCACGGCTCGCGCCAGGCGCCGCCGTTAAGCCAGCCCTGCGCGTAACTCGCCTCGACGTGGCGCACCTCGCCGACGCCGCCGCGCCGCGCCAGTTTGGCGACGGCCTGGCTGACCGGCCAGTCGCGGTAGGACAAATTGACCATATTGACGCGGCGGGCGGCGGCGGCGGTGCGCACCATTTTTTGCGCCTCGGCATAATTCATCGCCAGCGGTTTTTCACACAGGACGTGCTTGCCGGCCTTGAGACATTGAATGGCCACGGCGGCGTGGAATTTGTCCGGCACGACGACAGCCACGGCGTCCACCTCGGCCCGGTCCAGCAGTTCGTCCGCGCTGGCATACGCCTGCGGGAGGCCATGGTCAGCGGCAAATTTTTTTGCTTTCGCAAAATCCACGTCCGCCACCGCGACGACGGTGCAATTTTTGATTTCCTTGAATTTGCGGGCGTGCTGGTTGGCCATGCCGCCGGCACCGATGATGGCGAGCTTTACGGTTTTCATATTAAGAATCAGAGGCTGATACATACACGAACCGCCATAAAACGCAAGGGCGCAAGGTAAAGCGAACTTCCTAACGCAAAGGGACAAAGAATTTTTTTACAGGGAGATCATGGAGAACATGGAGATTATTAAACCCCGAAGCGGCGGCGCGCACCTTAGCCCCAACGGGGCGGCAGCATCACAGCCTGGGGCAACGCCCCAGGTAAACAGTTCAGCGGCATTATCCAGCCCTGCGGCCTTAATAAAACCTGGGACGTTGCCCCAGGCTATTATACTGCCGCCCCGTTGGGGCTAAGAGCCTATCCGCATAACCCGGTGCGTTGCGCGACAATGACCGCACAAGCGAACTGCACGGCCGCCAAATAATACTGCGGTTGCTTGTGCCAACGGATGAGCAGACCGCGAAAACGATTCAGCCATGCATGG
>JAISDC010000159.1 GCA_031265105.1 Verrucomicrobiales bacterium | reverse complement strand
CGGGGTCATGGTTGGTCGGTTGGTCGCCGTGGGGAGGTGCCATATTATTTCCTGGTTGGTTTGCCAAATTGCCGCTGACGTTGCTGCCGCCTCATTGCTCGCCCCGGATTAAATCCGCCAGCGTCTCGCGTTTTCTGGCCACGCGGACTTGTTGGCCGTCCACCAGAATCTCCGCCGCGCGGGGCCGGCTGTTGTAGTTCGACGACATGGTGAAACCGTAGGCCCCGGCGCTCAGGAACGCCACGCGGTCGCCCGCTGACAGTGGCGGCAGCGGGCGCGCCTGGCAGAACGTGTCGCCGGACTCGCAAATCGGGCCGACCACGTCGCTGCGGATGAGCTTGCCGCGCCGCGCCGTCAGCGGCTCGATTTGGTGATAGGCATCGTAAAACGCCGGGCGAATCAAGTCGTTCATCGCCGCGTCGAGGATGACGAAATTTTTGCGCGCGGTCTTTTTCACATTCACCACCGACGCCAGCAGCACGCCCGCGTTGCCGCAGATGCCGCGCCCCGGCTCCAGCACGACCGGCAGGCCGAGCGGCCGCAACAGCGGCAGCACCGCCGCCGCGTAAGTGGCCGGCGTCAGCGGCGGATGTTTTTGCCGCCGCCACCACGCGGGCGAGCCGCTCTCCAGCGCCGGGTCATAGACGATGCCCAGCCCGCCGCCCAGGCCGAAATACTCGATGCCGTGCCGCGCTTTCAACATCAGCGCCAGCGGCAGCATTTTTTTCACCGCCGCGCGAAACGGCCGGGCGCTGGTGATTTGCGAGCCGATGTGCATCTGCACCCCGCGCAGGCGGAGGCCGGCCAGCCGCGCCGCCCGGTCGTAAAACGCGGGGAGGTCCTCGAACGGGATGCCGAATTTATTCTCGTAGGTGCCGGTGGTGATTTTGCGGTGCGTGCCGGCGTCCACGTTCGGGTTCACCCGCACGGCGACGGGGGCGATGGTTTGCAAGCGCCGCGCGAGGCGGTTGATTTGCTCCAACTCCGGCCAGCTCTCCGCGTGCAAGGCGAAAATGCCCTCGCGCAGCGCGAACTCAATCTCCGCGTCCGTCTTCCCCACGCCCGCGAACACGCACCGGTCCGCGCGCGCGCCGGCCCGCAACGCGCGGAACAACTCGCCGCCGCTGACGATGTCGAATCCCGCCCCTTCCTTGGCGAGGGTGCGCAACACCGACAGATTCGCGTTCGCTTTCACGGCGAAGCAAATCAGCGGGTCGAGCGCTGACCATGACGCGGCAAATTGGCGATAACACTCGCGCAAGGTTCGCGCCGAATAGACGTACAGCGGGGTGCCGTATTGTGCCGCGAGCGCTGACAGTGGCACGTCCTCGCAACACAGCGCGCCGTTTTTTCTGTGAAAGTGGTGCATGGGGTGATAAAGCAAAATTTTAAATTAAAAATGACAAAGTGAATGGCGGACTCAGTGGCCTTGCATCTGGAACATGGCGAACATTATAATAATAACCAGCACGCTTAGCGCTAGCGCCGCGTAACCCAAAATCAATCCCGTTAGCGCGAACTTGTCACCGGTGAGGGTGCCGTTGGCTTTTTTGATTTGCGTGCGCGAGAGATGGCCGCAAATGATGGCCGCGAGGCTGGGCAGCCAGCTAAAAAAACCACACACCAGCGCCAGCACCACCCCGGCAATGCCGCACGTCAGGCTGGCTATCGCCAGCGGCGAATCTTGCGGGGTGGCGGGACGGCTGACTGGCGGCGCGGCCGCACCGTCAGCGGCCAGGCACGCCAGCGTGCCGAGCGGCTGCCACGCGGCCAGGCCCTCGTGCCACGCGAGGTCGATGGCTGATACCTCATTGTTAGCGAGCTGGCGCCGCGTCTCGGCCACCGTGTATGGACCGAGCCGCTGACCGTGACGGCCAATGTGGATTTGCAACTCACTCATGGCTGAAGTTTTTCAATGTCTCGCAACAATGCTTGAAACTCGTCATCTTTCATGGCTTGGGCCATTACCCCGTTCCTGTCCACCACCGCCACCGCGCGTTTGTGACTTTTTCGTTTTGAGGTATGCAAGTCATAAATCAACACCCAGTGGTCACTAGGCGCCAGCACAAAGCCGACCGCGCCGGATTGCGTGTCAAACCCCGAACGTAACATCTTTTCATCCAGCTGCCGGTCGCGCCGCAGTTCGTCCAGCGACGCGGGATATTGGCCGTCATGGTCAGCGGCATACGCGACACACGCGTTGCCGATTTGCTTCGCGTTCATGAGCGACGCATTCAGTCTGGCCACGTCCATCGCGCTATTGAGTGCCGGAATCACCAGTCCCACCAATACTATGGTGGTAAAAAACGATACGTAACCCATAATCCAACCGGCGACCGCCAGCCCGCCGCCCGTCAGCGCGCCGCCGGATTTTTTGATTTTGTTATCCGCGACATGTCCGCAAATCGCCGCCGGGATGCCGACTAAAAGACCGCAGCAAAGCAGCGAGAGAATACCCAACACAAAACTAGTTACCGCCAGACCGGATTTTTTGGTCACGGGCAGCGGGGACGGCAGGGGCGCAACAGCATCAGTCATGCCGCCAATACAAGCAGCTTTTCACGCGCAATGCAAGCCGGCGCGCGCTGTCAGCCGAATAACCTTGCACGCAACTTATGTTGCCACCGGCGCCAGCCCTGGGAGCGCCGTCGTCCCCGACGGCCTGGCGCGGCGCACCGTGTCGCTACGTAGTCGGCATGAGGTGGGTCGGGATTTGGCAGGGGCCGTCGGGGACGACGGCGCTCCCAGGTGCTGGCGCAGTTTTTTAACAACCTCCATGAACTCCATGTTCTCCCTGTTAAAAAAAATCTTTGCGCCTTGGCGTCTTCGCGGCGGGAGTTTGCTTAATGCAAGATTTTTCCCCACCGCCGTAGCTGCGCCGCGACTTGTTGCCGGCCGGGCGCGCCGGTCATCTGGCGGCGGTCGAGGGCGGCGCTGACGTTGAAGATTTTTTTCAGGCTGGCGTCGCAGGCGGGATGCAGTTTTTTCCACACCGTCAGCGGCAGCTTGTCCAGCGGCATGCCGCGCTGCTCGCTGGCGGCGACGGCCCGCCCGACCACTTCATGCGCGCGGCGGAACGGGACGCCGCGGTTCACCAGCCAGTCGGCCACATCGGTCGCCAGCAGCAGCGGGTCGGCTACGGCGCGGGCGCAGGCGGCGGCGTTGACGCGCGTGTCGCCGAGCATGGCGGCGAGCACGGTCAGCGTCGCGCGCACGGTGTCCACGGTGTCGAACAGGCGCTCCTTGTCCTCCTGCAAATCGCGGTTGTAAGACATCGGCAAGCCCTTGACCAGCGTCAGCAACGCGACCAGGTTGCCGATGACGCGCCCCGATTTGCCGCGCGCCAGTTCCGCCACGTCGGGATTTTTTTTCTGCGGCATCAGGCTGGAGCCGGTGGTGAAGGCGTCGCCGATGCGGATGAAATTAAATTCCGCCGACGACCACAGCACCAGGTCCTCCGCCAGCCGCGACAAATGCACGGCGAGCAGCGCACTGGCAGCGGCGTATTCCACAATGAAATCGCGGTCGCTGACCGCGTCGAGCGAGTTTTGCGTCACGGTGGCAAAGCCCAGCAACTGCGCGACGCGCTCGCGCCGGAGCGGGATGGTGCTGCCGGCCAGCGCGCCGGCGCCGAGCGGCAGCACGTCGGCGCGCCGCTGACAGTCGGCCAGCCGGTCCGCGTCGCGCGCGAGCATCTCGACATACGCGAGCAAATGATGCGCGAAATACACCGGCTGCGCCCGCTGCAGGTGGGTGTAGCCGGGGAGGTGGACCTGCTGATCTTTCCGCGCGAGCGCGACCAGCGCCCGCTGCAATGCGCGGATGGCGTCACCGTCAGCGGCGATGGAATTTTTCACCCACAGCCGCAGGTCGGTGGCGACCTGGTCGTTGCGGCTGCGGCCCGTGTGCAACTTCGCGCCGGCGGGCGTCTTCGCCGTCAGCGCCGCCTCGATATTCATATGCACATCCTCGCGCGCCGCGTCCCACTGGAACACGCCGGTCTCGATTTCGGCGAAAATTTCCCGCAAGCCCCGCTCAATCGCCCGGAACTCGCTGACGGTGAGCACGCCGATTTCACGCAGCATCCGCGCGTGCGCCAGGCTGCCGAAAATATCCGCGCGCCACAGCCGCCAGTCGTATTGCACCGATTTGGTATAGTCTTGCACCAACTGGTCCGGCGCGGCGGCAAAGCGGCCGCCCCACAGGGCTTGGTCTTTGGCTGATGGGGAAGGTTTCATGGTCAGCGGCCAGTTTGGGCAAAAAATCCCAAATTCCAAACTCCAAATTCCAAAAACTCCGCGTCTCCGCGCCTCTGCGGTGAAAACTTATTAGTCTTTCAATTCCGCAATCTCATCATCGGTCAGCAAACGCCAGGTGCCCGGCCGCATTTTGCCGAGCTTGAGGGCGCCCAACTGGACGCGGCGCAGTTGTTTGACCCGATAGCCGAATTTCAGGAACATCAACCGGATTTGGCGTTTCAAGCCCTGCGTCAGCGTCACCTTGACGTGGCGCGGGCTGAGCTTGAACAGCGCCTCGGCCTTGGCGTAGCCGCTCTCGATGAGGAAACCGTTGATGAAGCGCGGTGCCAGGGCGAAGTCGAACTCCCGGTCCAGCTCGACGTGATAAATTTTTTCCAGCTTGTGGCGCGGATGCGTGAGGCGCTGGGCGACGTCGCCGTCATTGGTGAGCAGCAGCAGGCCCTCGCTGTCGAGGTCGAGGCGGCCGATGTAAAACAGCCGCGCCAAATCGTCCGGCACCAGGTCGAACACCGTTTTGCGCCGTCCTTGGGCGATGCGCGAGCACACCACGCCGGCCGGTTTGTTGAGCAGCAGGTACACCGCTTCTTCCTGGCGGCAACGCCGGCCGTCGGCCGTGACGCTGTCGG
The DNA here is from genome assembly GCA_031265105.1 of Verrucomicrobiales bacterium. Classification (GTDB taxonomy): domain Bacteria; phylum Verrucomicrobiota; class Verrucomicrobiia; order Methylacidiphilales; family JAAUTS01; genus JAIRPN01. The sequence continues at coordinate 4,944 of JAISDC010000159.1, read as the reverse complement.
TGGGCTTGACCTGGGTGGCGAGATTGGTGACGACTTTGCCGTTGAGCACGACCTTGCCGCCGCGGATCAATTCTTCGCAGGAGCGGCGGGAACCGAATCCCGCCGCCGCCAGAAATTTGTTGAGCCGGATCATGCGGGAGTGGCAACGGGCGCTGACAGTGAGGTCACGGTCAGCGGGCGGGGTTATTCTTCCGGCCTGGTCTTGGGCAGCTTGTGGACATTGGCGTTATCCTTCCACTGGCCGCGCTTTTTCATCAAGTCCACGCGCTCAAAACGCTTCAGGACGTTCCGCTTCACCTTGATCTGGCTGGAGCCACGCAAACTTTTGTGCTGGGACATAGTTGGCAAAGAGTAGCGATTCCGTCCGGGCGGGCAAGCCGAATTTGCAAAAAAACATTGTCCCAACCGCGCCGGCTCCGGCATTATCACTCCGTGAATTTGCGACATTTTTTGCGCGCGGTCGGCGTCCTGTCCATCGCGGTCATCGTCAGCGGCTGCGGCGGCGGCAGCGCCGACCTGGCTTACAACTGTTACCTGACCGAGGAAGCGCCGCTGCTGGAGAAAGGCCCGTACCAACAGGAACCGCCGCTGCGCATGTTGTCGCCCGGCACGCGGGTGCGCATCATCAGCGGCGGCGCGGGCTTTGTCCAGGTCGCCACCGTCAGCGAGGAAATCGGCTGGGTGCCGCTGGCGGCGCTACAGATGCAGTCCAGTTCGGACGATTATCGCGGCAACACCCGGCCGACGAAAAATTACTCGGGCTGGTAGAGGAAGCGGGGGCACGGTCAGCGGTGAGCGCGATGTACTTACTTTATGACCTATTTTTTTAACCACGGATGGACACGAATGAACACGGATGTTTTTTATCCGTGTCCATCTGTGTCCATTTGCTTCACTTCGTTCGGAACTTGAGGCGGCGTGTAATTGCCGCCTGACTCTTGTGGTTAAACACCGTCAGCGACGCGGGGAGGCGGAAACACGTTATTTGCTCGCTTGCGTGGCGGGGATTTTTTCTCTTTAATTCGTTCTTATGAGTATCGCATTGAAAGCGGATGTTGACGGCGCGGGTGAGGCTTTACACCATTTTTGGAGCGTGTGCGTGGGGGCCGGGCGCGCGGCGGAGGGGTTGCGCGCGAGCTGGCTGGAGCAAATGAAAAAGGCGCATGACGAATGCGGGTTTCAATATGTGCGGTTTCACGGCCTGTTCCACGACGACATGTGTGTCTATCGCGTGCAGGACGGGCGCGAGACGTTTAATTTTCAATACGTTGACGATGTGTTCGACCGCCTGCTGGCCATCGGCGTCCGCCCGTTCGTCGAGTTCGGTTTTTGTCCCGGCGATTTGGCGACGGTGAAAAACACGGTGTTCTGGTGGGGCGCCAACGCCGCGCCGCCGAAGGATTACGCCAAGTGGGGCGAACTGATCACGCTGACGGTGAAACATTGGCTAGAAAGATACGGCGCGGACGAGGTGCGGCGCTGGTATTTCGAGGTGTGGAACGAGCCGAACTTGTGGCCGTTTTTCAACGGGACCAAAAGCCAGTATTTTGAACTCTACCGCGTCACCGTCAGCGCCGTGAAGGCCGTGGACCCGGCGCTGCGCGTGGGCGGGCCGGCGACCAGCAACTTTGTGCCGGACCGACGCTTTGCCGGCGAGTTGGAGGATAAGTCGGAGCACGCCGTGGTCACTGACGCAAAGGATTTGGACGCGCTGGACTGGCAGCCGGTGTGGTTGGAAGAATGGCTGGCGTTCTGCGCGCGCGAGGCGCTGCCGGTGGATTTTGTGTCGTGCCATCCGTACCCGACCGACTGGGCGCTGGATGGTCGCGGCGAGTTGCGCAAGTTCATGCGCGGCGTGGATTCGACGAAACAAGACCTCGCGCTGGTGCGGCGCATCGTCAGCGGCAGCGCCTTCCCGCGCGCGGAGATTCATCTCACCGAGTGGAGTTCCAGCCCGTCGCCGCGCGATTTCATGCACGACTGTCTGCCGGCGGCGGCGTTCATCGTGAAGGCGAATCTGGAAGCCATCGGGCTGGTGGACTCGCTGGCCTACTGGACGTTCACCGACGTGTTCGAGGAAGGCGGCGCGGGCGACACGGTGTTTCACGGCGGCTTCGGCCTGATTAACTATCAAGGGATTGTGAAACCCGCCTTCCACGCCTACCGGATGCTGCGCGCGCTCGGCGACGAGTTGCTGGCCGCCGCTGACGGTGGCGTGGTCACGCGGTCGCGGTCAACGGGCAAAATCGCCGCGTTGTTTTACCATTATCCGCCGGAAGTGAAAACCGCCGCGCCATTGTCAGCGACGCTGGCAGCGGCGCTGGCGGTGCAGGCGAAGGGCGCGCCGCGTCCGCTCCGGCTCACCGTTAGCGGTCTGCGCCCGCGCGCGCGTTTTGAACTGCAAACCCTCGGTGTCGGCAGCGGCGACGCGGTGACCGCGTGGCGCGAACTCGGCGCGCCGGAGCCGCCGACGCGCGAGCAAACCGCCGCGCTGCGGGTGACCGCGGAGACCGTGCGGCGCGAAACGGTCGTCGCTGACAGTAACGGCACGCTGACCGTCGCCCGTGACATTTTACCGTGGAACGTGGTGCTGGTGCGGCAGGAATAAGCCGCCGCCGCCGGTGCCGCCACGGCCGTTCCGACCTCAACCGAAACACTGACCATGAACAAGTCGAACATGAAAAGATTCCTGCCGGCGGGGGCGCTGGGCATGTCGCTGCTGTTGCATCTGGGAGTGTTCCTCACCATCAGCGGCATGGTGCTTATCGAGGCGGTGAAGCCGAAAATCGTGCCGTCCGGCGAGGTGAATGTCGGCGCGCCGACGGATGTACTGCCGCCGCCGGAGTTGCCGCCGGAAGAACTGCCGGAAACCCCCGCTGACGATGAGCGCGCGGATAACCACCCGGCGGACAGCCCGCAGATGCCGTCCGTGAGCGTGGAGCAAATTGCCTCGGCGGTGACGAGCAGCGGCTTGCCAAACGCGCTGTATGTGCCGGCGGTGAGCGTCGGCGCCGCGCCGCAAACCGCGGAACCGGACGCGACGCGGGAACCCGCCGCCGAGCGCAAGACGGCGCAGGCGGTGCGGCGGATGTCCAACCCGTTCGGCGACGCGGTGTCGCCGGACGCCACCGGCGTGCTGGTCGGTTATATGTACGACTTGAAAAAGCAGGCGGACGGCACGCCATCGGAGATGGCCGGTGATATCGGGGTGGACTATCATCTGCAGGATCAGGGCGAGGACGGGGCGCAGAAAAAGTGCGTGGAGTTTGTCAGCAAATATATTGCGCGCGGCTGGGACGACAAGCTGCTGGCCGGCTATTACAAGGTGGAAAAACCGCTGGGCGCGTATCAAATCTACCTCCCGAACATGTTCGCCACCGAGGGGCCGAAGGCGTTTCGAGTGGAGAAACAGGTGCAGCCGCGGCGCTGGATTGTGGTGTATCGCGGCGCGTTCACGTCCAATGTCAGCGGCACTTTTCGCTTCGTGGCGCCGACCGCCTCGCAGTTTTTGGTGGTGCGTCTCAACACCAAGAATGTGTTCGACTCCAGTGTGCGGCCGATGGTCACGCCGTCGCCCATCACGGAAACCTATTACGGGGCGCAACAGCGCAAAGGCGCGCGCGGCCCCACCGACTGGCTCAATTATTCCTATGAAGGCGAGCGCGCCGGGGTCTGGTTCCGGCTGGAAGCCGGCCAGACCTACAACCTCAGCGTGCTGGTTGGCACCTTCAGCGGCGGCTATTGCAGCGCGTGCTTGATGATTGAGGAAAAAGGCGCGACTCATGAGACCTTCAGCCTGCAAAAAATCCTCATCGCCCACATTGCGCGGGGTGAGGGGCTGAAAAAGCAAATGAAGCCGGGCGAGTTGGAGAGTTTGAAAGCCCAAAAACAAAACGGGACGCTGAAGACCGGCGGCATGGTCAACGGCGTGTGGCAATATACCAAGGAAGCGGTGCAACTGGGGGAAATGGAAGGGCTGGAGCGGAACAAGCTCATCCTGTCGGAAATCGAGCGGAAAAAACGTCCTGGCGATGTGCCGGTGCTGCCGCTGTTCCAACTCGCGCCGGTGAGCCTGGGCAAGGGCATTGAGGAATTGGCCATCGGCCATCCGGTCATGGCGAAAAAGCCGTTCGTGGTGCAGTGACGGGAGGGAACTTTTCACCACTAAGACACCAAGGCACGAAGGCTGCTTTTTTCAAACAAACCTCCGTGCCTCTGCGTCTCTGCGTTGAATGTGCTTTTAAAATTGGTGCCGGTAGCCTGCTGTTAGGCCCCACGGCTTGTCATACTTGTCGCCGAAGGAGGCTTCGTAATCCAAGTGTAACTGATTGTCAGCGTCGAGTTGCCAGATGATACCGCCGCCGAGTTCTGCGCGGGCACCGTCGGTGTTGGTGCGGGTGCGTTGGTAACCGTTTCTGATGGCACCGCCGCTGCTGATGGTTTCTACGCCGCTGACCTTGATGTAGGGTTGCAACGCGCCGCTGTTGGTGAGGTTGATGGTTCTGCCGAAGAGGCTGCCGAGGCGGAGTTGCAAGGCGTCGAGGTCTTGGGCGCTGATGTTCATGGGGCCGGCAGTATAATCCTCAGCGAGAATGTGGAGGTAGTTGACTTGGAACTGGGGTTCGATAAACCAATCATCGGTGAAGGTAAACTTTTTGCCAATCTCAATGCTGCCGCCGATATTTACATCGCTGTAGCTGGCTTTGAATTGAGTATTGCCGTAAGGGGCTTTTAGGTCGTTATTGACACTGGCAGCTTTGAAGGTGGCATCTATATAGAAGCCGCTGCTGTGGAGCCACGTGGCGTAGAGGCCGCCGTAGTAGGAGTTAATCTCACCGTCAGCGCCGGGGGTGCGGTAATCTATATCACTGCGGCCGTAGCCGGCATAGACTCCAAGATACAAGTCACTGTCAGCGCTGATGGTGAACTTGTGATCCGTGCCGA
>JAISDC010000044.1 GCA_031265105.1 Verrucomicrobiales bacterium | reverse complement strand
ACCGGCTTGGCCGACCTCGACGGCTCCACCGTCACCGGCTTTGTGCGTCACTACAACACCGCCGTCACCGGCACGCTGCTGTTGACCGACGGCACCATCACCGGCGCCTACACCGGCAGCAACACCCGCGTCGCGCAAATCACTGACAGCAAAATCGGCGGCGCGACTACCATTTACAACCTGTCCGGCGAAAGCGGCACGCTGACGGTCAACAACAGCACCCTCGCCGCCGTCACCGGCAGCGGCCTCGACACTGTCGCCATCACCAGCGGCACCACCGGCGCGCTCACTTTCCGCGAAACCGAAACGTGGCAAATCACCAGCGCCACCACCGGCAACCTTGTCTTTAACAACCTCGTCACCGCTGGCACGCTGACGGTGGATCACACCAGCATCGGCGCGACCGGCACGGGCGCCATCACCGGCAGCAACGCCGCCGTGGTCAGCCTGCACAACAGCACGGCGGGCAACACCGCCCTGTATGAAACCGGCTTGGCCGACCTCGACGGCTCCACCGTCACCGGCTTTGTGCGTCACTACAACACCGCCGTCACTGGCACGCTGCTCATGAACAGCAGCACCATCACCGGCGCCTACACTGGCAGCAACACCCGCGTCGCGCAAATCACCGACAGCCAGATTGGCGGCGCGACTATCATTAACAACCTCTCCGGCGCAAGCGGCACGCTGACGGTCAACAGCAGCACCCTCGCCGCCGTCACCGCCACCAACTACGACACCGTCAGCGTGTTCGACAGCGTGACCGGCCGCATCACCACCGGCACCAGCGCCGTCGTCATCGCCAGCAGCACCATCGCTGGCGCGACCTTTGCCGACGTGACCGGCACGCTGACGGACCTCCATGTCACCGCCGGCATTTCGCTCACCGGCGACAGCGACGTATTCATGGGCGATGCCACCTCGCGGGTCAACGGCAACACCGTCAGCGTCGGCGGCAACGCCGTGTTCACCGGCTCGAATTTACAGTTGCAAAACATCAGCACGGCGGTGAACGCGACCTCCGCCGCCGCCATTAGTGTCGGCGGCAGTGGCCGGGTGTATGTGACTGACAGCGTGCTGGAAACCCAGGTTGGGGCCAGCGGCAGCAGCGGTCGGTATATCGGCGTGATTTTCGGCAACAGCAGCGCCTCCTATATCAGCGTGGAAAACTCGCGCCTCATCGCCCACGCCGAGGGCCGCGGCATAAGTTTCCAGGGCAGCGACGGTGTGGTACGCAACACTACCATAACCACGGAGGACGGCACGGGGGTGTTTCTGTTAGGCGCCGCCAACGTGCGGTTTGAAAATGCCGACATTCTGGTCACGGGCACCGACGCCGTCTCAGGTGGTGGTAATCAGGGCATGTATGCGCGCGGCAGCGGCACGCTGACGGTGGTCAGTTCCACCATCACGACTCTCAGGGAAGATGCTGTGGGCGTTTATATTTCCGGCGTTGATGCCGATACAGTTACCGGCATCCTCAGCGAGACGGTCATCGATACCGGCGGGGCCTATGCGTACGGCCTGCGGGGTGCTTCGAAGGGAACCATCATTGCCAGCGGCGGCACCATCCGCACTGCCGGTTCTTACGCGTATGGCGTGTATTTGAGTTCCACTGCCGCCGGTACGTTCACCGATGTGGATATCCGCACCTCCGGTTCTTACGCCTATGGGGTGTGTTTGTACACCGCCGCCACCGGCACCTTGACCGGCCTGGACATTAACACCCTCGGAAACAACGCGTATGGTGTGTATTTGAGCGCCACCGCCGCCGGCACGCTGACCGACTCGGTTGTCAGCACCACCGGCACTTTTAGCTCCGCCCTTTTTGTCAACGCCGCTGCCGCCGCCACCGTCAGCGGCGGCACCTTCGCCACCACCGGTGACCTGGCCCACGGCGTGCGCACCTGGAACCCGCAGGCGGTCGCGCTCACCGGCGCGGCCATCACCACCAGCGGCTCCGCCGCGACCGGCGTGCTCTATAACAGCGGCGCCGCCGGCGTCGGCAACATGACCCTCGCCGGTGTCGCCGTCAGCACCACCGGCGCGGATGCCGCGGCGCTGACTTTGGTCGGCGAGGAAGACGGCTTCCGCCAGACGCTGACCGTGACCGGTGGCGCCTTCACCTCCGCGCAGGGCGCCGCGCTGCGCGTCGGCCATCCCGACCTGTTCGGCTATGGCGCCGCCGACGATTTCAACGGCGCCTACGACCTCACCCTCGACGGCGCCGTGCTCACCGGCGCGACTGACGCCGTGAATCTCACCAGCCTCTATTACCGCGACTACACCCCGGACGACGCGGTGGACGCGCCGGTCGCGGTGACCCTGAGCGCCACCAACACCGTTTTCAACGGCGGCCTCACCGCCACCGGCACCGGCCTCACCGCGACCCTGACGTTGGAACGCAGCACCCTCACCGGCGACATCACGGCGAAACAGGCGCGCGTCACGCTGAGGTTGCGCGACCATTCCACACTGACCGGCACGATTGACCCGGTGGACTTGGAACTCAGCGGCGGCTCCAACTGGCACCTGACCGGTCCGTCATCGCTGCATACCCTGACCGGTGCCAGCGGCACCATCACCATCGCCGGCGTGCGGGGCGCGGACCTCACGGTCAGCGATGGCATCAGCGGCCAGACCAGCCTGAACCTGACCCTCTCCAACAATGTGGAAGGCCGGCAGGAAATCCATGTGGTAGTGAATCAGGCCAACGACATGACCGACGATGCTTTCACCTTGGGCAACAGTGTCGGCACCGGGATGCAAACCTACGGCCTGGACAACCGCCTTGACGGCGCGTGGCTGGTACTGGGCGGCGGAGAGGGCGGCGGCTTCACCGGCGGCGGCGACGCGGTATTAAACAGCGCGGCAGCCGTCAGCGGCTTCTGGTTCACCCAGCAGGACAATTTGCACCAGCGCATGGGTGAGTTGCGCTATGGCGCGCGGGCGTCCCGCCCGCAACTCCCCGGCGGGCGGGACACTCGCGCGCCAAATGACTGGCTGGACAACATCTGGGTGCGCAGCTACGGCCAGCAAGCCAACATCAACACCGGCATCAGCGGCCTGAAAGGTTTCAGCGAAACCCAGTACGGCGTCGATCTCGGCACTGACCATGCCTGGCTGATTGATGACCACCATACCCTGTACACCGGCGTGTTCGCCGGTTACGGCGGCGCTGACCGTGACTTTCACAGCGGTTATCACGGCAGCACCGACAGCGGCTACGGCGGTTTGTACGGCACTTGGCTGCATAAGGACGGCTGGTACGCCGACGCTCTCGCCAAGGGCCAATACTTCGACACCAGTTTCGACGGCGACGACCACGGCAGCTACCACAGCTACGGCGTCGGCCTGAGCCTGGAACTGGGCCGGCAATTCCAGTTCGCCGACGGCTGGTTCGCCGAGCCGAGCGTGCAGGTGAGCTACCTGCATTTGCTGAACGATGGCTACGCCACCGACAGCGGCATGGCGGTCGGCCTCGCTGACAGTGACATCGTGCAATTCTACGGCGGCGCAAGATTGGGCCGGAACATCAAATTGCACCAAGACGGCTGGCTGCAACCCTACGTGAAAGTGGGCGGCGTCGAACAGCTCAGTTCCGGCGGCCAAGTCAGAGCCGGCGGCGGCGAATGGCGTCCCACCACCGACGGGGCCAGGGGAGTGATTGGCGCGGGTATTGTTTATCAACTCACCGACGCCGACCAACTCCACCTCGACTACGAGGCGAGCTTCGGCGACAAGTATGACAAACCGTGGGGACTAACAGCGGGCTACCGCCATCAGTTCTAAAAGCACCTTGGCCCACAGAGAACCACAGAGAAGACACAGGGAACCACAGAGATTTTATTAACTTAAAAATAAACTCTGTGCTTCTCTGTGCCTTCTCCGTGTCCCTTTGATTCGCTACGCTAGGGTCGCTGGAGCGGGCATGGAGTAGCCCGCTGACTTTAGTGACCAACCAAAAAATCTCCGCGTCTCCGCGCCTCCGCGGTTAAGTTTTGTTCAAAAAATCCTGCATGCCCCAGTGGCGCAAAACCTCCTTTACATCTCCCGTGCCGGTTTCTAAGCTCGCCCCCATCGAGTGTTATGGCATCAACCAACAGCAGCGGCTTGAAAAGATTCTTGCCAGTCGGCGCGTTCGGCATCTCACTGGCCTTGCACTTGGCCGTGTTCCTCGGCATCAGCGGCGTTATTTTAATCGAGGCGGTCGCGCCCAAAATCGTGCCGCAGGGCGATTACCAGCCCGCCACCGTCAGCGACTTGCCCCCGCCGCCTGAGTTGCCGACCGAGGACACTCCCGCGCTGCCGGACCAGGCCATGACCCCGGACGAGGCCGTGCCCGCCACCGCCAGCCTGTCGCCCAATCTCGACGCCATCGCCGCCAACGCGCCCGCCAATGTGCCGCTGTCCTTCACCATCCCCGCCGCCGGCGGCGCGCTCGGCGGCCGACCGGAGCAGTCCGCCGTCACCAGCAGCGAGCGTGGCAACCCCAACGCCGAGCGCCGTGCCCCGGCCGTCAATCCCTTCGGCAGCGCCGACATCACCAAGGGCGGCGGCCTCGAGGGTTACTTCTACGACTTCAAGCTCACCAAGGACAACAAACCCACCGAGGTCAACGTGTCGCAGTGGCAGGCCATCATGAAACGCTTCATCAATTCCAACAACTGGAACACCGCCGCCGAGTTGGACAACTATTACCGCAGCCCCAAGCCGCTGTACGTCAAAAAATTCTTCATCACCACCCGCGGTTCCGGCGAGGCGCCCAAGGCGTTCAACCTGCCCAACCAACCGCCGCTCTGGTCGGTGCTCTACCGCGGCAAGGTCATCCCGCCGGCGGACGGCGCCTACACTTTCGTCGGCTTCGGCGACGACCTGATGGCGGTGCGCGTCAACGGGCGGCTGGTGCTGGAGGGCGGCTGGTTGTTGCTCGCCAACAATTTCCCGATGAATTATTTTCCCTTCGAATGGTCCAAGAACTACCGGCAGCGCGGCCTCCTGCGCGTTGGCAAGTCATTCACCGTCAAGGCCGGCGAGCCGGTCAAGCTGGAAATCCTCATCGGCGACCAGGGCGGCATCTGCGCCTACTTTCTCATGCTCAGGAAAACGAGCGACAGCTACGCGAAACTCAAGGACGGCACGCTGACGCTGCCGTTGTTCCAACTGGACAGCGACGGCGTGGCCGCCGAGGGTGAATGCCCGCCGTTCGCAACCGACGCCGTGCCGTGGAAAGTGGCCCCATAACCGTTCCTTTTTATGACCAACTGCAACGCGGTACTTGACACCGATACCTACAACGAAGTGGACGACCAGTTTGCTCTCGCCCACCTGCTGCTCAGCCCCGACCGCGTCAATCTGCGGGCCGTGTACGCCGCGCCGTTCCACAACCGCCGCAGCAGCGGCCCCGCCGACGGCATGGAAAAAAGTCACGACGAAATCCTGCGCGTCCTCGACCTGGTGCGACCCGCCGTCCGCCCGCCGGTCTTGCGCGGCGCGCCGAAGTTTTTACCCGCTGCCGGTGACGCCGTGCCGAGTGCCGCGGTCAGCGATTTGATAGACCGCGCCCGCGCGACGCCGGACGGTCAGCGGCTGCAAGTCGTCGCCATCGCCGCCATCACGAACATCGCCTCGGCGCTGCTGCTGGCGCCGGACATTGCCGCGAAAATCCACCTTACCTGGCTCGGCGGTCACGCCCCGTGGTGGCCGGACACCGACGAATTCAACCTCGCGCAAGACTGCCACGCCGCCCGCGCCGTGCTGGATTCCGCCGCGCCGCTGACGCTGATTCCCTGCCTGCCCGTCGCCTCGCACCTCAGCACCACCCCGGCGGAATTGCGCGCGTTGCTCGCCCCGACCGGCCGGCTGGGCGCGTATTTGACGGACATTGTCAGCGATTATCTCGACGCCAAACCCGCCGGCAGCAAAATTATCTGGGATCTCGCCGCCAGCGCGCGGCTGATTATTCCCGCCGCGCTCAAGACCGTGCCCGCGCCCGCGCCGGTATTGCGGGACAACCTGACCTGGCAATCGCCGCCGCCCGCCGGCCGCCGCGCCATTGACCTCGCCATCAGCGTTGACCGCGACGCCGTGTTCGCCGATTTTTTCCGTAAAACCGCCACTATCAAATAAATGAAAAACCCAACCGAAGCCCTCATCGTCAGCGCCGCCAACGGTCGCTGGAGCGAAACCAAAATCAACGCCTGGTATGCCGCGCAACCGTGGCCGGTCGGCTGCAACTTCCTGCCCAGCACCGCCGCCAACCAGCTTGAAATGTGGCAGGCCGACAGCTTCGACCTCCGCGTCATCAAGCGCGAACTCGGCTGGCTCGCCGGCCTTGGCATGAACACCGTCCGCGTGTTCCTGCACGATTTGTTATGGCAGCGGGACCGCGCCGGCTTCCTCGCCCGCCTGGAGCAGTTCCTCACCGTCAGCGCCGGCCTCGGCATTCGCCCGCTGCTGGTGTTTTTCGACAGTTGCTGGCATCCGTTCCCGCGCCCCGGCAAACAATGCGAGCCGGAACCGGGCGTCCACAACAGCCGCTGGGTGCAATCGCCCGGCCTGCGCGCGCTGAAAAATCCCGCTGACTTTGACCGTCTCCGCCCCTACGTCACCGGCGTCATCCGCCGCTTTCGCCGCGACCCGCGCATCCTCGGCTGGGATCTGTGGAACGAGCCGGACAACCACAACTGGAGCAGCCGCGGCCCGCGCGATTTCCCCAGCGCCTACGCCAAGGGCGAGGCGGTGTTTCCATTGTTAGCGAAAACCTTCCGCTGGGCGCGCGCGGCCGGCGCCACGCAACCGCTGACCAGCGGCGTCTGGCTCAGCCACGCGTGGGAAAGCGACGACACCCTCAGCGCCTACCGGCCGCTCGGCCTGTTGCAGTCGCGCGCGTCGGACTTCATTTCCTTTCACCGCTACGACCCGCTGCCGACGACGCAAACCTCGGTGTATCAGTTGCGCCGGTTCAACCGCCCGCTCTTTTGCACCGAATACATGGCGCGCCCCAGCGGCAGCACCTTCCAGGCGATTTTGCCGTGGTTCAAGCAAGAGCGCGTCGCCGCCTACAACTGGGGCGCGGTCGCCGGCCGCTCGCAAACCCACATCCCGTGGAACTCGTGGCAGTCGCCATACGAACGGGAACCGCGTCCGTGGCATCACGACATCTTCCGCGCCGACGGCACGCCGTATTGCCGGCGCGAGACGGCGCTGATCAAGCGACTGACGACGTGAGTGTTTTTGCAAACAACACTTAACCGTCGAGCCGCGGCGGCGCGGAGCTTTCAATAATCAATCTCCCGGAAAAAAGTGAATGACCTCGGCCCATAATTATGGGACGCTATACGGCATTATCCAACCATGACCACGACACCATCAGCGCCATATAACGAACTCGCCGCCGCACTGTCAGCGGCGTCGGCCATCACTATCCTCAGCCACCTCCGCCCGGACGGCGACGCCTACGGCAGCACGCTCGGGCTGGGCTTGAGCCTGCTGGCGCTCGGCAAGCAGGTGAGAATTTTCAACCGCGACGGCTTGCACAGCCTCTACCGCTTCCTGCCGCGCGCGGAGTTGATTGAAAAAACGCCGGCGGTGTTGCCGGCTGGCAATTTGCTAGTCGCGCTCGACACCTCGACCGAGGACCGGCTCGGGCTGGCGGACTCGCTGCGGCCCGCCGTCACTGTCAGCGTGGACTGGAACATCGACCACCACGTCAGCAACACCGGCTACGGCCGGCGCCAGCTCATTGACCCGTCGCAACCGGCGGCCGCGTGCATCGTCACCGACTTCCTCGCCGCGCTGCGCTGGCCGCTGCCGGCGGACGCGGCGGCCGCGCTGTATGTCGGCATCATGACCGACACCGGCTCGTTCCGCCACCGCGGCACCAGCGCGCGCACCTTCGACCAGGCGGCGCTGCTGGTGAGCAAAGGCGCCGACCCCACCGAGCTGGCAAAGCATTGCTACCAAACCGTGAGCCGCCCGCGCTTTTTGCTGCAACAACGCGCGCTGGCGAACTGGCAATTTGAACTCAACGGCGCGTTCGCGCACACCACGCTGACCCCCGCCGACTTCGCCGAATTCGACGCGCTGCCGGAGGACACCGAGGGCATCGTGGAAACCGGCCTCAGCGTCAGCGGCGTCGAGGTGGCGGCGTTCTTTGAACTCAAGCCCGACGGCGGGCTGAAAACCAGCCTGCGCTCCAAGGGCCGGGTCAACGTCAGCGCCCTCGCCCTGGAGTTCGGCGGCGGCGGGCACCCCGGCGCGGCGGGCATCGGCTACCAACAGGACGGCGCCGCCGCCCGTGAACTCATCCTCGCCAGACTCAGAAAGGAATTCGCCCAATGATCACCGGCACCCCCCAACAACCCGACGGCCTGCTGCTGGTTGACAAACCGCCGCACTGCACCTCGCACGACATCGTGGATTTCGTGCGCCGCCGTTTCAAGTTCAAGAAAGTCGGCCACTGCGGCACGCTCGACCCGATGGCCACCGGCCTGCTGATGCTGGTGCTGGGCCGCGCGACCAAGGTGCAGGATTTGCTGATGGCCGAGGACAAGGAATACGCCGGCACGCTGCAACTCGGCACGACCACCGACACCCAGGACGCCGAGGGCGTGATTATCGAGACCAAGCCCGTGCCTGAATTCTCCGAGCAGGCCATCCATCTCGCCTTCGACAAATTCAAGGGCGACTTTTACCAGACCCCGCCCATGGTCAGCGCCTTGAAAAAAGACGGCGTGCCGCTCTACAAGCTCGCGCGCCAGGGCAAGGTCGTCGAGCGCGAACCCCGCCTGGTGCATGTTTACTCCTACCAACTCACCCGGGTGGCGCCGCCGGCCGTTGATTTCGTCATCAAATGCGGCAAAGGCTTCTACGTCCGCACCTACTGCCATGACCTCGGCCAGGAACTCGGCTGCGGCGGTCATCTGGCGGCCTTGCGCCGCACGCGCTCCGGCAATTTCGCCCTGGCCGACGCCGTCAAGTTCAGCGAACTGGAAACCATGCACAGCGCCGCCGACTTGCTGCCGAAAATCCTCGGCCTGGCGGACATTTCCAGAATCCGGCGGCAGTGAATTTTTCAACGCGGAGACGCTGAGGGCGCGGAGTTTCTTTTCATGGTTGTTGGCAAAACATCTCCGCGCCCTCCGCGTCTCCGCGTTGAATCAAAGATATGAAAGTCTTTCGTTCGTTCGAGTCCGCCGCCGCCGCCGACCTGCGCGCGCTGGCGCTGGGCTTTTTCGACGGCGTGCACCGCGGCCACCGGCAAATCATCGCCAGCGCCATCCGTGACGACGCCACCGTCAGCGGCGTGCTGACCCTTGAACCGCATCCGCAGGCGGTGCTGTGCCCGGACCAGGCGCCGCCGCTGTTGACCGGCCTGCCGCACAAGCTGCGCGATTTCGCCGCGCTCGGCGTCAAGAACGCGGTGGTGCTGCCTTTTGATCAACAAACGGCGCTGACCACGGCGGCGGACTTCCTGCGCCAGTTGGCCGGCGCGTTCCCCAACCTGCGGCGCGTCGCCGTCGGTCCTAACTGGCGTTTCGGTTACCATCGCGCGGGCGGCGTCGCGTTGCTCCGCCAATGGTGCGCCGAGCGCGGTATCGCGCTGACCGCGGGCGAATTCGTCCGGCAGGACGGCCAGCCGGTCAGCAGCAGCCGCATCCGCGCCCTGGTCGCTGACGGTGACCTCGCCGCCGCCGCCGCCTTGCTCGGCCAGCCCTACTCGCTGTTCGGCACCGTCGTCACCGGCCACCAACTGGGCCGCCGACTCGGCTTCCCCACCGTCAACCTCGCCACCCTCGACCAATGCCTGCCGCCGCGCGGCGTGTATTTCGGCGCAGTCATCATCAGCGACGAACCCGCCGCCCGGCCCGCCGCCATCAACATCGGCACGCGACCTTCCCTCGGCGACGCCGCGTCGGCCGTGGTCATCGAAGCCCATCTGCTTGATTTTCAGCGCGACCTCTACGGCGCCACCGTCAGCGTCCGCCCGCAAAAATTCTGGCGTCCCGAGCAAACCTTCCCGTCACTGGCAGCCTTGCAAGAACAACTGCGCCAAGACACCGCCGCCGCCCAAGCCTTTCACCGTCAGCGCCACGGGTTTTAACCACGGATGGACACAGATAAACACGGATAAAAAAAACAAAAAAATAATCCGTGTTCATCCGTGTCCATCCGTGGTTAAAAAAAATTAAAAAAATCCTTGCGTCATCTCGCCTGACCCCATATCGTCCCCTCGTCAAATCGTCATATCGAGTTACCAAAACCCGCTGAAGATGAGAACGATAAGCCATAAAGTAAGTACACCGCGCTCACGCGCTCACGCGCTCACGCGCTCACGCGCTCATGAGTTAATTTCCCGGCAGAATTTTACCCTTTTCATTCCCCATCCGGCTCGCCACCTCCGTCAGGGATGGGGCAATTACGCCAATAAACCGGGCTTTTACCCCTTTGCAAAGACCTTTTGCATCATTGCAAACGTCTTTTACATCGTTGCAAAAGCCTTTTACATCGTTGCAGAAGTCTTTTGCATTGTTGCAGAAGCCTTTTGCATTGCTGCAAAGACCTTTTGCAACCGTGTAAAAGCCCTTTGCAATCCTGTTTTTCCGTCAATTAACCCCAAACTAGAAAGTATCCTATGAGCACTGACTTTATCAACCCGTTGCGCCGCAACTATTTGCCCGCTGACGAAGACCACGCCTTCGACTGCTAAGAACATGGCCACAAAAAAACACAGAACCCACAAAACTTTATTAACCGCGTTTCTTTCTGTGCTTTTTGTGTTTTTTTGTGGCCATTAAAAACTAACTACAAAAATGGCCGCAAAAGAACGCAAGGAACGCAAAGAAAAACCTTTAAAAAATCTCTGCGTTCTCTGCGTTCTTTC
>JAISDC010000288.1 GCA_031265105.1 Verrucomicrobiales bacterium | reverse complement strand
GCTGGACGGGGCGCTGACGTTGAGAAAAAATCATCGCGCGCAACTCACCTGCCGCGCGGCCCTGCAGGACGCCCATAAAAACTTACGCGCCGCCAGCGACGCCATCCTGATCGGCGCGGCGACGGCGCGCATTGACAATCCGCGACTGACGGTGCGCGGCCTGAATATCGCCAAACAACCGCTGCGGGTGGTGGTCACGCGCAGCGGGCGGTTGCCGGAAAAATTGCGCCTGTTCACTGGCGCTGACCGTGACCGCGCGCTGGTCTATCAAAACCAGTCGTGGGACAAAATCCTGCGCGACCTCGGCCGGCGCGGCGTCACGCAATTGCTGGTCGAGGGCGGCGCTGACGTTCATCAACAACTGGCGAAGAAAAAATTGGTGAACGAAGTCGTGTTATATTACGCGCCGCTGCTTGCCGCCGACGCCAACCTGCCGCGCGTGCCGGCTTTAATCAACCTGCCGCTGGCACAACCGACGCTGACGGTGCTCGGCCGGGATTTGAAATTGCGGGGAGTGGTTCAATGTTCCCAAACTTCTCCATGAACTTCATGATCTCCCTGTAAAAAAACCAATTATGAACACAGCGGAATTTGCCAGACACTGTCAGCGGCTTGGACTGAACCCGGCGGATTTCCGTGAAAAATTCTCGCACTCGTCCGGTCACGGCGGGCAGAACATCAACAAAGTCGCCACGGCGGTCGAATTAATCCACCTGCCGACCGGCCGCAGCGCGCGGGCGCAGGACTCGCGGTTCCAGGGCCTGAACCGCGCATTGGCGCGGGAGCGATTGTTGGCGCAGTTCACCGCTGACCGTGAGCGCCGACGGCTGGAGCGCGCGGCGGCGGTGTCAAAGGCGCGCCGGCAGCGGGCGAAACGCTCGCGCGCGACCAAACAAAAAATGGTCGATGGCAAGCGGCACCGCGCTGAACTCAAGAAGAACCGGCGCGGCAATTTTTAGCCATCCATCCGCAGATTTAAAACCAACAATAATCCTTGTTCCCTTTTCCAGGTTTGGGGCTATGCTTTTGCCTTTCGTATCTGGATTTGTGTTTATGAATTGGCGCATTGCATTTCATCCCAAACTGGTCGAGGTGCTGCGGGCAGGTTACACTCGCCGGCAATTCCGCGCCGATTTCGCCAGCGGCATCGTCGTGGGACTGATGGCCATTCCCCTGGCCATTGGCTTTGGCATCGCCAGTCTGCCGGCCGGCGCGGAAACCGCCGTCAGCCCGGCCACCGTCGGCCTGACCACCGCCATCATCGCCGGCTTCATCATCTCGGCGCTGGGCGGCAGCCGGGTGCAAATCGGCGGGCCGACCGGCGCGTTCATCCCGATTGTCGCCGGCATCGTGTATGCGCACGGCATGACCTGCCTGCTGATGGCGACGCTGATGGCGGGTATTTTACTGATAGTAATGGGGGCGCTGCGGGCGGGCGCGTTCAGCCGCTACATTCCGCTGCCGGTGGTCATCGGCTTCACCTCGGGCATCGCGGTCATCATCGCCATCCAGCAAATTCAACCTCTGCTCGGCATCCAGCTGACGGCGCTGCCGCCGGAGACCTTCGGCAAAATCAAGGTGCTGCTCGCCCACTGCGGGCAATTGTCGCCGCTCACCACGGTTTTTTCCACGGTTTGCGTGGCCGCGCTATTCCTGCTGCCCCCGAAATGGAACCCGCGCGTCCTCGTGCTGGTGGCGGCGGCGCTGTTCGCCAACCTGTTCGGTTGGACCCAAACTCCCTTGCATGACGGCCTCGCCACCATCGGCTCGACCTTCGGCCAGGTTCTCGGCGACCGGTTTGTCGGCGCGATTCCCAGCGGCCTGCCGCACTTTGTCAGTTGGGATATTTCCTGGAACCTGGTGCGCGAGGCGGTGCCGTCGGCGATGGTCATCGCGTTTCTCGGCGCGGTGGAATCCATTCTCTCCGCGATGGCCACCGACAAGATGATCAAGGACCGCCACAATTCCGACCAGGAGCTGATTGCCCAGGGCATTGCCAATTGCGTGGTGCCGTGGTTCGGCGGCTTGCCCGCCACCGGGGCCATCGCGCGCAGTTCTACCAATGTGCAAAGCGGCGGACGCACGCCGGTCAGCGGCCTCATTCATGCCGTGTTTTTGCTGGCGGTCGTGCTGGTCGCCGCGCAATGGGTCGCTTACATCCCGATGTGTGTGCTGGCGGCGATTTTGCTGCATGTCGCCTACAAAATGTTCGAGGCGCACCATTTCAACGCGTTGCGCAAAGTCACCCGCTCGGAACTGCTCATCGCCATCGTGACCTTCCTGCTGACCGTGTGCGTTGACCTCAACGTCGGCGTCGGCTTCGGCCTGGCGGTGGCGGCGCTGACGCTGATTCTGCGCCTGAAGGAAATCACCATCATGCGCCCGATCGGCGCGGGCGCGCAGCTAGCCGCCGAGCGGCCCGAGGAACAGGCGGCGCTGGAATCGCCGGCCATCCTCCAGTTCCGCTTCGAGGGCATCCTGTTTTACGCGGTCAGCGACGACTTTTCGGCACAACTGGACCGCGCGCTGCTCCGGCGGCCGCTGACCCGCGTGCTGATTTTGCGTGTCGAGCGCCTGCTGGCACTGGATTTCGAGGGTTTGATGTTGCTGGAGGAAACCCACGCCAGCCTGCGCGCCAAAGGCATCCAACTGATCCTGTGCAACGCGCAACCGCACCCGACCCGGATGATGTACAAGCACCGCTTCCTGGAAAAACTCGGCATGGAAAACCTGTGCGGCGACATCCATCACGCCGTGCAACGCGCCCGGAAAATTCTGGCCGACCAAAATTCCGGATGCTGACTTGGGATTCCCTTACACCCCAATATCAGACTGACGGCCTGGCGGTCAGCGCGGTTGCCCGCGCCTTGAGCAACAGCGGCAGCAGCGCGGGGTAGACGGCCAGCAGCGCGCGGAACATGCGGATATTGCCGCCGCCGAGGAAATTCTCCTCCATCAGCGTCTTTTCCCCGTTCTTCAACTGATGACGCTCTTGATTGATGTTGATGTAATAAGGGAGGTAATTCGCAATCCGGCTCACCAAGGTGCCGTGCAACACCGCCATCGCCCAGAACCACAAATCATCCCCCGTCGGGCACAATTTCTGGAACAACTCGCGCCTGGTCACGTCCGGGTGCAACACGCGCGGCGGGTACAGCACCCCGCAGAAGCCCATCAGCAAATTCAACATCGAGGTGCCATGCCCCTGTCCCCATTGCGGATAAGGCGCCGGCTCGCCATGCTCGTCCACCGTCACCCGGTCAACCAAATGGCAATGAATCCATTCCGGCCGTCGCAAATACGCCGCGTATAATTTCCCCAGCCAATCGTTCGGATAATAAATATCATCGTCAGCGGTCACAATCACCGCGTCGGGGAAAGCTTCCAGCGAATGCACCAGCTTGTTGTACGGCTTCAGATTATCCTGGCACCAGCGCAGCTCCAACCCGAACTCCCGCAAGCGCAGCACCCGCTCCGGCACATCCGCCTCAAACCGCGGAAATTCCTCCGGCGACAACCACAACACCACGCGGTTTGGTTTTAATTTCTGCGTTAGCAGCGAATATAAACAATAATGCACATCCGCCATCCGCTGCGGGAACGACGTCAGCGACACAATCAACTGCCGCTCCCGTTGCCGCCGCGTCACCCCTGGCGCGCGCAACTGCCGCGTCATCTTCTCCGCCTTCGCGCGGTCGAGATAACGCGCCCCCGCCGGCTCCTGGTCCAGCGTGTAACCCGTGTGCCACGAAAACTTGAACCCCAGCAGGCGAACCATCCGCCGGTTCCGACACTTGCGTTTGGTAAACAGACTGATGCCGAATAACTTGAACTTCCGCTTCACCCCGTTTTCATCCACCTGCTTTTCGTAAAACCACGAGCGCCACGACTTCCGCTCCAGTTTTCGCCGCAACTCGCCGGCCAGCCATTCTACCCAGACTATCTTATCGTAACTATCACGCGCCAACATATACTGGCATTCGGGCCAATCTTCCGGCGCCAGATAGCGCATAAACACCTCGCCCGCATAGACCGCCGGCGACTGCCACGGTTTCCGGTTATCGGCAAAATGCAGGACTTTCCAATTCGCCATGCCCCCCAGTTTTTGATACCTTGGCTGCTGGTAACTAGGTAACATCACATTATACTCCGCCCCCACGTATTTCACCTGGCCCTGCAACACCACGTTGAGGGCGTCCTGGTCCTGTAGCATCAACCACGGCCGCTGCTGTGTGAACTCCACCAATTGCCGGGTCAACCCCTCCCGCCGGAACGCCGCCAGATTCATCAACAACACCCCGGCGTTAAAATACCGGTTAGGGCTGAAAAACAATTGGCTCTGCACATAATTCGCGGCATAAGAGTCCAGGCAATCCAGCGCCGCCGCCACGCAACAATGCCCAAACGGCGTCGCGTACAACTCGCGCAAATCCCCCTGCACAATCACATCCCCGTCCAAATACAATACCCGCTCCAACTCCGGCAGTAACCGCGGCAAATCAAACCGCAAATAAGTCGCGTGGGTATAATGCGCCCGCACGCTTAAAATCTCCTGGTACCGATTCCTCACCCGCAAGACCCGCACCGTGGCGCGCGCCGTGCCGAGCGCGATGAACCGCCGCTCCGTCTCCGCGCTCACCCGGTCATCGCACACCACATGCACCGTCAGCGGGTCGTTGCCCGCCGCGTTCGCCATCACCGCGCGGATGGCCGTCCGCGTTGGCAAGGCGTAGTTTTCATCCGTTACAAATACCACGTTCATCATATTCATATTCTGCATAAATTGAGGTTTCATCTGAGTTCCCCTTCACGGCAGGGGAATCGCTGACGCGGAGACTGGCGCCGCTGACTGTGGCCCTTGCGCCAGCAAATTCCCCTCTCGAAGAGGGGTGGCGCGTAGCGCCGGGGTGTTTCAGCGTTTGGCAAAGTACAGCACAGAACGCTGAAACACCCCGTCGGCTGCGCCGCCACCCCTTGTCTGTTGCCAAAGGTGTATAATCGCTCTCGACGACCATGAGTGTGGCCGTTAACCAAGGAGCCTGTCGGCCTGCAGGCCGACAGGCTCGGCGGCGGTGAGTTCG
>JAISDC010000235.1 GCA_031265105.1 Verrucomicrobiales bacterium | reverse complement strand
CGCACATACGCCCTGGAAGCGCCGTTCCAGGCTTTCAGAATCAATTCCTCGCCGTTGTCCGACAGCAGCATCAGCGAGCACAGCCGGGCATTCATCAACCGCCTGGCCTGCGCCGCCACGCCTTGCAGCAAATCCTCCGGATGGTCCTCGGAGATAATGACCTGCCCGATGTCAACCAACGCCTCCAATTGCCCGCCTTTGACGCGCAACTGGTTGATTTCCCAGGCCAGCCCAATCCAATCCGAGGCCGCCCGCGCCAGTCGCGCCAGACTCTTCTCGTGACCCGCGTCAAAGGCGTGCAGCCTGGCGCTGTTGACATTCAGAATGCCAATCACCTGTCCGTTCAAATTCAGCGGCACCGCCAGCGCGGAGCGAACCCGCGCGTCAACTTCCACATACCGCCGTTCCTGCCGCACATCGCCGGTGCGAAACGGCAGATCGGCGCTGGCCACCCAGCCGATGATGCCCTCGCCCGGCTTGAAGCTGCGGTGACGCTTGCGCAACGGGTAGCCGGTCGCCGTTTCCACGTCCAGCGAGCCGGTGTTCGGATTAAGCAGCAACAGCGAACCGCTTTCCGCCGCCGCAGACCGGATTGCCAGGTCCACGATGCGTTTGAACAAGCGCGGCGGATTCAGCAGGACGTTCAGATTGGTTTTTGGAAAAAAATCACTCATGGTGACCAGGAGCCTATCCGAATAACCTGATTTTTTCTACCGTCATCCTTCAGCCTGGGCCGGCGCGTCATGGCCTGCGAGGCGGTGGCGGGCCTGGCGTGTTTTTTTCAAATTGCGCCGCCGCCGATTGGCGCGTTGACACTGCTCGCCGGACTGATAAACTCCAATCTTTCCTATGTCAGCCAAATTTAAAGTGCTTGTATTGGACGGGGTTGCGGCCCGTGGTGTTGAAGTGTTGGCGAAAGTGCCTGAATTTGAGGTGCTGCAATCCAAGAGTTTGTCCGAGGACGAGTTGCTGGCCCGGATTGGCGACATTGACGGGCTGGTGGTGCGCAGTCAGACCAAGGTGACCGCCAAGGCCATCGCCGCCGCCGGCAAGCTCAAGGTGGTCGGCCGCGCCGGGGTCGGCGTGGACAATGTCGATGTCAGCGCCGCGACCAAAAAAGGCATCGTGGTCATGAACACCCCCGGCGGCAACACCATTTCCACCGCCGAGCACGCCTTTTCGCTGATGCTGTCGGTCGCCCGCCAGATTCCGCAGGCGCACGCCACCATGAAGGCGGGCAAATGGGACCGCAAGAAATTCGAGGGCGTCGAGGTGTTCGGCAAGACCCTCGGCATCATCGGCATGGGGCGCATCGGCACCGAGTTCGCCCGCCGCGCGCAGGCGTTCGGCATGAAAGTCCTGGCCTTCGACCCGTATTTGTCCGCCGCCAAGGCGCAAAGCCTGCAAGTGGAGTTGTATGAAAAACTCACCGACCTGCTGCCGCGCTGCGATTTCATCACGCTGCACATCCCGCTGACGCCGGAGACCAAGGGCATTTTGAGCGAGAAAAACCTGGCGCTGTGCAAGCGGGGCGTCCGCATCGTCAACTGCGCGCGCGGCGGTTTGGTCAACGAGCATGACTTGCAAAAGGCGCTCCAGAGCGGGCAGGTGGCCGGCGCGGCGCTGGACGTGTATGAACAGGAGCCGCCGCCGCCGGACTACGCGCTGCGCGACGAGGCCAATCTGGTGATGACGCCGCACCTCGGCGCCTCGACCGCCGAGGCGCAGGAGAATGTCGGCATCGAAGTGGCCGCCGCGGTGCGCGAGCTGTTGTTGCACGGCACCATCATGAACGCGGTCAACGTGCCCAGCGTGGACGCCAAGACTCTTGAGCAACAGCGGCCGTATATCGAACTGGCCGGCCAGTTGGGCCGCGCGCTGGCGCAACTCGCGCCGTCGCGCTGCGACTCGCTGACCGTGAACTTCACCGGCAAAATCGCCGCGTTCGACACCACCGCCATCCGCCGCGCCGCGCTGCGCGGATTTTTGGTGGAGGCGGTCGGCCCCGAAATCAACGAGGTCAACGCCACGCATTACGCGCAAGACCGCGGCCTCAAGTACGGCGAGACCAAGGTGGACGAGGCCGGGGAGTATTCCGAGCAAATCAGCGTCACCGTCAGCGCCGGCGGGCAGGAGTACGAGGTGTCCGGCACCATCCTCGGCAACAGCACCCGCATCGTCAGCGTCAACCAGCAGAGCCTCGAAGCCAGACCGGAAGGCGTGCTGTTCGTGATGGAAAACACCGACCGGCCCGGCATCGTCGGTTACGTCGGCACCATTCTCGGCAAACATAAAGTCAACATTGCCGGCATGTCATTGAGCCGCGCGGCGACTGGTTCCAAGGCGCTGAGCGTGCTGAATCTCGATTCCATGCCCGGCGACGCCGCCATCGCCGAGATCCAAAAGGACACCAACATCACTTCGATCAAGCTGATTCAGCTTTGAGCATGTCGGGGGAACTCCGGCCACGAAGACGCCAAGGCGCGAAGAAATTTTCACCACAAAGACACCAAGGCACGAAGGTTTGTTTAAAAAAAGCAGCCTTCGTGCCTTGGTGTCTTTGTGGTGAAAACTGTTTTTAGAACTGATGACGATAGCCGGCGGTTAGACCCCAGGGTTTGTCGTACTTGTCGCCGAAGGAGGCTTCGTAGTCCAGATGCAACTGATTGTTAGCGTCGAGTTGCCAGATGAGGCCGCCGCCGAGTTCGGCGCGGGCGCCGTCGGTGTTGGCGCGGGTGGATTGGTAGCCGTTTCTGATGGCGCCGCCGGTGCTGATGGTTTCGACGCCGCTGATCTTGATGTAGGGTTGTAACGCGCCGCTGTTGGCGAGCTTGAGGGTGCGGCCGAATACGCTGCCGATTCTGAACTGGAGGGCGTCGAGGTCGCTGGCGGTGATGCTCATGGGGCCGGCTTGATAGTCCTCGGCGAGGATGTGCAGGT
>JAISDC010000217.1 GCA_031265105.1 Verrucomicrobiales bacterium | reverse complement strand
GCGCTTGAGCAAGCTGTTTTGCTGCGCGAACCACATGGCTTGTTGGATGGCTACGCTGCTGTTGAGGACGGCGCCGGCGGGGCTGGTGCCTTGTTTGATGAAGTGGTCGCCGTCTTTGACGATGGTGTCGATGCCCCAGTTGATCGGATCCCACTGCCAGTGCTCGGTGCCGTCACCGGTGACTTTGCCGGGGAGGACGTCGTTGGGATTGAGTTTACCGTTGCCGGTGGTGTCGATGTGGACGGTGCCTTCGCCGTCAGCGGTACCGGTGATGATAGTGCCACCTGCGCCGGTGTCGCTGTTGACGCTGATGGTGAGGGTGCCGGTGTTGGTGAGGTTGTCGAAGGTTACTTCGTGGTCGCCGATATTGAAGGTGCCGTGGTTGATGCCATTGTTCACGTGGCTGTCTTTGTTGAAAGTCCACGCGCTGTCTGCGCCGGTGATCAAGTTGCCACCGTGGTAGCCGCCGCTGCTGGTGGCGCCGTTGTCAATGGTGATGGTGACGACCGCATGGTCGTGTTGCGCGATGTCGCCGAACAGGGCGCTGTGGCTGCCGCTGACGGTGAGGTCAATGATCGCGTGGTCGTTGCCGCTGACGGTGCCGGTGCTGGTGGTGCCATTGCTGCTGGTGACGGTGATCACCGCGTTGTCACTGGCGTCGATGTTGCCGGTCATGGCGCTGTGATCCAAGTCCAACGTCAGCGTGCTGGTGTGGCTGACCACGACGTCGCCGTGCCAGTCGCTATCGCCGGTCATGCTGACGGTGTTGACGGTGGCGTTGTTCGTGCCGGTCACGATGTCGCCGCCGTTGGTGAGATCTACGCCGTTGAAGGTGACGTTGATGGCACCCGCCGTGCCGGTGAGGTGCAGCAGGTTGCCATCCTCGGTGCGCGCCAGCGTGCCGCCGGTGAAGACCATGTTCGTGTCGCTGCCGGAGTTGAGCAGGATTTCCAACACCGCCCGCGTGCCCGAGGTGGTGATGGAACTGTCCGTCAGGTTCAGCGACGCGCCGTGGTTGGAATAAACACCATAGCTGACGGAATCAATGGTCACGCCCGTGCCGTCAACACTGCCGCCGCTTTCCAAGTAGATCCCGGCATTGGGATTGGCACTTGATACGGTGATGGCCACCCCGTCCAGGTGATACATCGAGTTGTTCGCGCTGCGGATGCCGATGGCATTGTTACCCAAGGCGTTGATCACGGTATGCTCCAGCCATAGCTCCGAGTAATTCGCGCTGACGCCCCACGAATTGCCGCCGCCGACGGTGGTGACGGTGCCGCCAATGATGAACACGGTCGAGCGATCCGCGGCAATACCGTAACCGTTGACGCCTTCGTTCCTGACGTTGACGTTTTCCAGCGTTGCCACCGACGAGCCCTCGATATGGAAAACGTGCGTGGCGTTGGACCTGTCGAACGCTCCCAATGTATAACTGCCGCCGCGCACGGTCAGGGTCGAGAAATCTGCCACCCGCACCGGGTTGTTTTGATACATACCCAGCACCCAGACCGTGACATTTTCCAGATAGCCGGTCGAGGTGCCACCGATATAGATTCCCCCCTTCTGGTCGCCTGAGCCGGCAGGGGTACCGCTGTTGATGACCGTGCTGCTGAACAACGCCAAGGCCCCTTGGTCGTTAATTTGCGCCACGTATCTGTTATGGTCCATGGTCGTTCCAAGGGAGGTCAAGGTACTGGTCAGGAGCACGCCGGTGCCGGTATAACTCGCGCCGGGACTGGCGACATACAAGGCATTGGTGCCGGTGACCGCTGTGTAGGCGCTGCCGGTCTCCACCACGGCGGTGGCGGTGTTGATGATTTTGACTTCCGCCGTCGTGGTTAACGGCAACGCCGCCATGCCGCTGATAGTCAGCAGCAACGCGGCCCAGTTGGATATGAGATGGTGTTTCATGTTGTTTTTTCCTTCATAAATTCAAATCAATAAAGCGGATTATATGCGGCGGTCATTTTGTGGCAAGCATAAAAAGCCGTATATATGCGGCTCTATTTTTCCCTCGTTGAAAACATAATCCTGAGTGGATTGCAACAAAGCCATTGGCCAGAACTTGAACCGACTGCGCTTGCGCGCACAGTTGACCCAAGAGCAACTGTGTGAATTGGCGGAAGTTGACCGCTCTTATCTTCAGCGCTTGGAAAAAGGTTCCTCCAGTCCGACCTTGGAGGTCATGGTTAGAATAAAAAAAGCGCTGAATTGCAACTGGGCGGAATTGTTGCGGAAAATCGGCTAACCAATTACCACTGTCAGCGGCAGCACGCCAGACAGCCGATTTTGTTGTGTTGTTGTTCTTCATTCTATTTTTTCCTTTCAGAAAAGCGAAGCTACGTTGCTTTGTAAAATATGTCAATTATTTTAATTGTCAGATGACATTATATTAATATCCATTATTTGAAAGGTGTTCGTCGGCGTTGAATGTTTAGATGGCCGGGTGCAAGAGAAGAAAAACAAGCAGGTCGGCATTTGGCTCGAACACGACACGGCGGCCACAGTCAAAAAATTGTCCGAGCGGTCGCGGCTGCCAATGAGTGAAATTATCAGGCTGTGTGTGGAACGGCAGTTGGCGGAGAAAAATAATTTCAAGGAATTGGCACGGGAACGGAAGGCGTTGCAAATGAGCGTGCGGTTCGGCGACAGTTTGCTCAAAGTCCTAAACGGGATTGCCCGTGACACCGATTTGCCGGTGGCGGAAATCGCGCGGTTATGTCTGACGCAACAGTTGCACAAAATCCGACGACAGGGTCTTAAGCTTAAAATAACACTGGACGCCCCAATCGAACGCTGACGGTGAGAGCAACGGTTGTGATAAGTGCCCCATCTTAACCTTGGCAGACGAGGATTTTTGAACCACGAAGACACCAAGACACGAAGGATTTTTTAAGCAAGAGTTAACCGCGGAGGCGCGGAGGATGTTTAACCACGAATGAACACGAATAGACACTAATGAAAGAGGCAACCACGGTCGCCGCCGCTGCTCATTTATGCAACCAAACATCAAACAACACCCAATCTGCGGTCGCCATATCAGAAACAAGGGGGTCAACGTCAGTGGTGATTTCGCGATTGCCTTGCCGTCAGCGGCGGGCTACATTACCTCCCATGCCCACCGCTACAGCAGAACCTGCAAGACACACCGGTAAGCTGCCAAGCTCCAGAATTGCCCGCGAAATGCGCGCGGAATGCAATTCCCACGACGAAAAATACCGTCGTGCATGTTACCGACGCGGGCTGGAATTTATCAAGCAAGCCGGACATGGACACGCCATTACTGGTCAGCGTTGATACCTGTGTCCTACTGGGACTGATGGCGCATGAGCCGCCGCCGTGGCGTTTTGTGCGAATGGCGCGCGTGGTTGGTGTGTCGTTTGCGGTGCCGCCAACCGCCATATATGAATTATTTCACCAGGTGGACAACCATGCAAATACCGAGCTTCAGTATCATGCGCGTCGGGCAGTAGTCGCAATTAGCGGTGAAAATTTGCCGGATTTTTTCCCCGCTGATTTGACTGACGAACAACTCAATTTGGCAAAACAAGCCGCCCGCCGCCTGCGACGTGAACATTTGCTGCCAGCTGAGGAATGGAACGACACTCTCATCATCTGCGAAAGTGCCGTGCTCGGCTGCGATTACCTGCTGACCGACGATACGCACCTGCTGGGCGTCCCGCAACAACGCCTCGCGGAAGTGTTGCGGCAAATGAACTTGCGCGTCCCGCGCATTATTTCCTACGCTTCCATCCTTACGTAAAGATGGCGGTTTGGTTAGGGCCAACGCTCTCAATTAACTCCATGTTCTCGTTGTAAAAAATAAAGTAAGGATTTTTTTAACCAAACTTCGCGCCTTGGCGTCTTGGTAGTGCAAATGGTCTGCGGGGAAATTTCAACCCGCGCGGGTTTTGAACAAATCAAGCTGCGGCAGGTCGGGCTTGCCGTTCGGTTTGCCCTTGGTTTCGGCGCGCTGACGGTGATGCGCCAGGTTCGGCTGGCCGGTGGTGTCCAACTCGGCTTCCTCCAGGTTGCGCAGGATTTCCTTGGCGCGGCCAATCACTTCCGGCGGCAGGCCCGCCAGCCGCGCGACTTGGATGCCGTAGCTTTTGTCGGTGCCGCCGGGGGCGATTTTGCGGAGGAAGATGATTTGGTCGTGCCACTCGCGGACGACGACGTTGTAATTTTTCGCGCCGCGCATCAGCACCGCCAGTTCGGTCAGCTCGTGGTAGTGGGTGGCGAACAGCGTCTTGGCCTTGACGACGTTATGCAGATGCTCCGCCACGGCCCAGGCGATGCTGAGGCCGTCGAAGGTGCTGGTGCCGCGCCCGATTTCGTCGAGGATGACCAGACTGTCAGCGGTGGCGTTGTGCAGGATGTTGGCGGTCTCGTTCATCTCGACCATGAAGGTGCTTTGCCCGCGCGACAGGTCGTCGCTGGCGCCGACGCGCGTAAAAATTCGGTCTAACACCGGAATCACCGCTTTTTGCGCGGGCACATAGGAGCCGGTGTGCGCCATCAGCGCGATCAGCGCGACCTGGCGGATGTAGGTGCTCTTGCCCGCCATGTTCGGGCCGGTGAGGATGACGAGGCGGCAGTCGTCGTCGTTGAGCACGGTGTCGTTCGGCACGAACCGCTCGGCGCGGTTGAGCTGCTCCAGCACCGGATGGCGGCCCTCGACGATGTCCAGCCGCCCGTTGCCGCTGATGATGGGCTTGCTGTAGTTGAACCGCCGCGCGCTGACGGCGAAGCCGGCGAGGAGGTCCAGGTGCGCGATGGCGCGGGCGCTCTCCTGGATGGCGGCGGTGTGGGCGACCACCTGCTCGCGCACTTCCTGGAAAATCTGATATTCGAGTTGTTTCGCGCGCTCCTCGGCGCCGAGGATTTTCGCCTCCATCGCCTTCAACTCCGGCGTGATGAAGCGCTCGGCGTTGACCAGCGTTTGCTTGCGGGTGTAGTCGGCGGGCGTCTGCGCGAGGTTCGACTTGGTGATTTCGATGTAGTAGCCGAACACCGAGTTGAAGCGCACCTTCAGCGACCTGATGCCGGTGCGCTCCTGCTCGCGGGCCTGCAATTGGGCGACCCAGTTTTTGCCGTCGCGCTGCGCGTGGCGCAACTCGTCAACCTCAGCGCGGTATCCCTCGCGAATGAGGCCGCCCTCCTTCAGCGCCAGCGGCGGCTCATCGACAATGGCGCTGACAATCAACTCGACAACCTCCGGCAGCGGCTGGATTTTCGCCGCCAAGGCCGCCGCCAGCGGCGCCTCCAGTTCGGCGGCGCGGCGCGCCAGGTCGGGCAGCGCCACGAGCGACTGGCGCAGGCCCTGCAAATCGCGGGCATTGCCGGAACCCTGGGCCAGCCGGCCAATCAGCCGCTCCAGGTCGCGCACTTCCTGCAATTGCTCGCGGAACAGTTCCAGCCGCCCGACCTCCTCCAGCCAGCGCGCCACCACCAGTTGCCGCGCCTCGATGGCCGCCTGGCCGCGCAACGGCTGCAAAATCCAGCGCCGCAATTCGCGCCCCGCCATCGCGGTGACGGTCTGGTCCATCGCCTTCAGCAGCGTCGTGTCGGTCGCGTTGCCGCTGCCGCTGACCGTGAGTTCCAGGTTGCGTTGCGTGATGGCGTCCACCACCAGAAACTCGGCGCTGGAATAAGGCAGCAATTTCAGCACGTGCGCCGCGTTCGCCTTCAACTCCTTGGTGACGTAATGCAGCAGCGCCCCCGCCGCGCCCAGCCCGACGGTCAGGTGCGCGCAACCGAAGCCGTCGAGCGAATGGATTTGAAAATGCTCCTTCAGCTCCACCTCGGCGTTGCCCGGCGCGAACGTCCACTCGTCGTGCTCCACCAGCGCCACGCCCGGGTCGCCGGTCTCCGGCGCGCGCGCGCCGGCGGGATAAATCAACTCCTTCGGCCGCAGCCGCTGCATCTCATCCCGCCATTCGCGCGGCGACGCCAGCTCCGTCGCGCGGAACTCGCCGGTGGTCATGTCGAGGAACGCGAAGCCAACCGTTTGCTCCGCCGGCAACACCGCCGCGAGAAAACGATTTTCCTTCGGCTGGGTCAATTCAAGGTTGAACGTGCTGCCGGGCGAGAGGATTTGCGTCACCTTGCGCTCGACAATCTGGCCGGGGCGCGGCTCGGTCATCTGGTCGCAAATGGCGACGCGCCGGCCGCTGCCGATGAGCCGGCCGATGTAATTTTCCGCCGCGTGATACGGCACGCCGCACATCGGCGTGCCGTGGCGCTTGGTCAGCGTCAGGTTAAGCAGCGCGGCGGCCGCCTTCGCGTCGTCAAAAAACAACTCGTAAAAATCGCCGAGCCGGAACAACAGCAGCGCGTCCTTGGGAATCTCGCCCTTGATCTGGCGGTACTGCCGCATCATCGGCGTCAGGGTCTCGGACATCACAGTTTTTAAAACTGGCGGAAAGCGGCGGGGAATCAAAGGATAAAATACCTTGCGCCCGGCTCGATTTATGAAACGCTAACCGGGACATGGACCGGGAGAAAAAACGCGAATGGGCCACTTATTTCAAGCTGCACCTGGACCGGCAGTTGAAAAGCCGCGCCAAGCGCCAGGCGGTCGCTGACCGTGGGGTGCAGTTGTTCATCGGCGGCGCCTCGCCGTCCATGCCGTTCCTGAAAGTGTCGAAAAGCAGCTACGTCAAGACTTGGCGGAGCGTGGCCAATGAACTGGTCGCGCGGCTGGCGGAACAAACCGACCGGGTGGAGGACTGTTTCAACCTGCTGCGCCCGCGCATCGAGCGGGAAACCTACGCGCGGCTGGCGGCGCTGACCGTGAACCTGTCGGAACTCGACCGGCAGTTTGCCAAACGGCACGGCCGCCCGATGACCGCGCGCGAGCGGGAGTTGTACGTCAACGCGTTGAAGCAACAACCGCCCGCCACCACGGTCAGCGCCGCCAGCCAGCGCAAGTTGTGGCTCAATTCGGTGGTAGGCAAAATCCGCCGGGCGCAAAGCGAGCGCCCGGACAATTTGCAGAAAGCCTGGGCCAGCGTGGTCGGCTCCGAGGCGGCGATGGAAACCTTGCTGACGCGGGTGGATGCGCTCAAGGGCATCGCTTATTGCCACTCCCTCAGCTCGGCGCGTCGCCACGCCCTGCAACGCAATCCCGCCCTGCCGGCCCTGCTCGGCCGGCAGTTAAACCTGCCGATTAAAAAAATCGTGTTCAGGTAAGGGCGGCGAACCACACTTTTTTACCAAGCGGGTCATGGCGCAAACCACCGTCAGCGCGAGGACCGACGCGCCCGCTCCGGCGGGCCGCGCCACCGCGTTGCGACGCTCAGGCTGACGCCTGCGGCCGCGTGCAGGGCCTGCGTCAGCGGCGGCGGTTGACTGCAACCCGCCGCCGCTGGTGGTCATGGGAATCCCCGCCGCCGCTTATTGCCGCGGACGTTCCTCGCGCGGGCGCGCCTCATTGATGCGCAGCGGACGGCCTTGGAAATCCTTGCCATCAAGGGCGGCCACGGCGTTGGCGGCTTCCGCGTCGTCCATCTCGACGAAACCAAAGCCGCGCGGGCGGCCGGTTTCGCGGTCAGTCAGGAGTTTGACGGAATGCACCGTGCCGTGGGCGGCGAACAGTTGCTCGATTTCTTCTTCAGTTGCTTTGAACGGCAGATTGCCGACGAATATACTTTTCATTTACTTTACTCGGTTGTGGTTCGGTTCTCAAGCTCCCGGGCACACGAGTGCCTTGGATACTTGAAAATTGCTAGGTTGCCGGAGCGGCAAGGAATTCAGGGGAGACATGAGCGGATACGGCCGAAAAGGTCTGTCAGGTTCAGACGGTTGCGTTGATTTTTACTTGTCGTGTTTCCATTTGCCCGGCGGATCCATACACCGCCGTTGGCTTGGATATTAATTAGAGCGCAAAAAACCAAACTGTCTAGCCGGAAAATAACCGCACCCGCGGGTTATACGCGAACCGCCACGGTTGTTGATGGCTGATGGTGAGGCCGGAACCCCTTGCGCCGGCGAAATTACCGGTGGATTAATTTACTGAATTTTCGGGTTGTGACCGCGGCAAATTTCAGTATGCTGGCCATTCCGAACGGGCCGTAGCATAGCTTGGTAGTGCGCTTGAATGGGGTTCAAGAGGTCCCGAGTTCAAATCTCGGCGGCCCGATTTAGCCCAATTCTTTTTTCGCCATTTCAATACGCTGCAATTGCTCCTTGCTCACGTCAGGATAAGCGGGATTGAGTTCCTGCAAGGCGTCGAGCACCGCCGCGCCGACGACGAGGTGCGCGTATTGCTTGTCGTCGGCGGGCACCACGTACCACGGCGCGGACTTGCTCGCGGTGTGGCGGATCATGTCCTCGTAAGCGGTCATGTATTGCCGCCAGTATTGGCGTTCCGACAAATCGGACGCGGAGAATTTCCAATGTTTTTTCGGGTTGTTCAGCCGCTCCAGAAAACGCTTTTTCTGCTCCTTGGGCGAGAGGTTGAGGAAGAATTTCAAAATCTTCACGCCGTTGCGCGACCAATAGCGCTCGCACGCCGCGATGTCCTCGAACCGCTCGCGCCAGATATTTTTCGTGACCAGCGGCGCGGGGAGCCGCTCGCCGGCGAGGATTGCGGGATGCACCCTGACAATCAGCGTCTCCTCGTAATACGAGCGGTTGAAAATCCCGATGCGCCCGCGCTCCGGCAGATTTTTCATGCACCGCCACATGAAATCGTGATTCAACTCCTCCGCTGACGGTGACTTGAACGACACCACCTGGCAGCCTTGCGGGTTGACGCCGCTCATGACGTGCTTGATGGTGCCGTCCTTCCCCGCCGCGTCCATCGCCTGAAAGATGAGCAGCAGCGCCCAACGGTTTTGCGCGTACAATTTGTCCTGCCACTTCCGCAACTCATGCGCGGCCGCGGCCAGGCGCGCGGCGAAATTCTTGCCCGGTTTGAACCCGTCAATGTCAGCGGGGTCAAAGTCCGCCAGCCGGAATTTTTTGCCGTTGGTGACGCGGTACGGTTGGGAAAACTTGCGCGGATTCATGGTTGGCAGGTTATTCACGGTCAGCGGAAACGCGAGTAGAAAAATGGCGCTGATGATGACCGGTGTTAGGCGCTAACCTTGCCGCGTTGGCCGCTTCTTGATTGACTTTCCGCACGGTCAGCACAACCATTAAAGAAGAAAAACCCATGCTACATAAAATCAGACTCTCCGCCGGCACCGCGTTTTTCGCGCTGGTCACTTTGCTGTTCCTCGACTTCACGGGAACGGTACATCAATGGTTCGGTTGGCTCGCCAAAATCCAACTCTTGCCGGCAATCTTGGCCGTCAACATCGTCGTCCTCGTGTGCCTGGCCGGCTTCACGCTGCTGTTCGGACGCATCTACTGTTCCGTCATTTGCCCGCTCGGCGTGTTGCAGGACGCCATCTCCGGCCTCGCGGGGAAATTCAAGAAAAACCGCTTCCGTTACGCTCCCGCCAAAACGTGGTTGCGGTACGCGATGCTGGGCGTGTTCATCGCCGTCGGCCTCCTCGGCGTCCACTCGGCGGTGGCGCTGCTGGAGCCGTACAGCGCTTACGGACGCCTCGCCGCCAATTTGCTGGCGCCGTGCTACCAGTGGGGCAACAACCTGCTGGCCGCGCTCGCGGCGCGCGCTGACAGTTACGCCTTTTATTCCGTGACCGTCTGGCTGCCGGGGCTGACGGTGCTGGTCGTGACGGCGCTGACCCTCGGCGTCATTTTCACGCTGGCCTGGCGCGGCGGGCGGACGTATTGCAACACGCTGTGCCCGGTCGGGACCGCGCTCGGCTTGCTCGCCCGCTGCGCCCTGTTCAGGCCGGTGCTCGACCCGGCGCGGTGTAAACAATGCGGCCGGTGCGAGCGGAATTGCAAGGCGTCGTGCATTGACGCGAGCAATTTCACCATCGACCACAGCCGTTGCGTGAGTTGTTTCACCTGCATGACGCAATGTCGTTTCGGCGCGCTGAAATACGCGCCGGTGAAAATCGGCGCCCGCCCGCCCGACTCCAAGCGCGCGGCGGCGGCGGACGGGAACCACGGCGCGACCGGCAGCGTGTCCCGGCGCGGCTTCCTGTCGTTCGCGGGCCTGCTGGCGCTGACGCACACGGTGAAGGCGCAACAGCCCAGGGGCGACGGCGGGCTGGCGGACATTCAGGACAAAAAGGCGCCGGCGCGGAACACGCCCATCGTGCCGCCGGGCGCCGGCGGCGCGCGCAACCTGGGCCAGCACTGCACCGCCTGCCAACTGTGCGTGTCGGTGTGCCCGACGCACGTGCTGCGGCCGTCAACGCGGCTCGCCACGCTGTTGCAGCCGGAAATGTCTTACGAGCAAGGTTACTGCCGCCCCGAATGCACCAAATGCTCGCAGGTGTGCCCGACCGGCGCCATCCGCGCGATTACCCCGGCGGACAAGTCCGCCATCGCCATCGGCCGGGCCGTGTGGTTGCAGAATAATTGCATCGTGAACCGCGACAGCGTGCAGTGCGACAGTTGCGTGATTAATTGTCCGACCGGCGCGATTACGCTGGTGGCCGTCAACCCGGACGACAAGAAGTCGTTGAAAACCCCGCTGCTCGACGAGGCGCGGTGCATCGGCTGCGGCGCGTGCGAAAACCTGTGCCCCGCGCGCCCGTTCAGCGCCATCTACGTGGAGGGAAATGTGGTACATCACTCGGTTTAACTCATCATGAAAAACAGCACCAACATCACCCGCAAGGATTTTCTCAAACTCGCCGGCGCCGGCACGCTGGCCGCCGGCGCCATGCTGACGACCGGCTGCAAACCGCGCTCCCGCGTCACGGGCAGCGGCGGCGCGGTCGGCGAGGTGCCGGTTGACCGGATGACTTATCGCGTCAACCCGCACACGGGCGACCGCGTCTCGCTGCTGGGCTACGGCTGCATGCGGTTTCCCCTGCGGCAGAAAGCCGACGGCAGCGGCGAGGAGATTGACCAGGACATCGTGAACGAACTGGTGGACTACGCCATCGCCCACGGGGTGAATTATTTCGACACCGCGCCCGTGTACATTCGCGGCTGGTCGGAAACAGCGATGGGCATCGCCTTGAAACGCCATCCGCGCGACAAATTTTTCATCGCCACTAAACTGTCGAACCAGCGCGACGACCCCGGCTTGCGTTCCTTCGAAGGCTCCGTCAACCTCTACCGCCAATCGTTCAAAAACTTGCAGGTGGATTACCTCGACTACTACCTGCTGCACACCGTCGGCAACGGCGGCATGAAGACCTTCAAGGAACGCTTCATTGAAAACGGCATGGTG
Organism: Verrucomicrobiales bacterium; assembly: GCA_031265105.1. Lineage (GTDB taxonomy): Bacteria > Verrucomicrobiota > Verrucomicrobiia > Methylacidiphilales > JAAUTS01 > JAIRPN01. Next base: position 5,948 of record JAISDC010000217.1, on the reverse strand, counting down.
GACTTCCTGCTCAAGGAAAAGGCGGCGGGGCGCATCCGCAACTTGGGCTGGTCGTACCACGGCGACATCGCGGCGTTTGATTACCTGCTGGCGCAGGACATCCAATGGGATTTCGCCCAAATCCAACTCAACTACCAGGACTGGCGACACGTGGCGAATCCCACACGGGACACCAACGCCGAATATCTTTACGGCGAACTGGTGAAGCACAACGTCCCGGCGATAATCATGGAGCCGCTGCTGGGCGGGCGCTTGGCGCGCGTCCCCGCGCAAGCGCTGGCGCTGATGAAGGCCGCGCACCCCGCGGCGACGCCGGCGCAATGGGCGTTCCGCTACGCCGGCACGCCGGAGCACGTGCTGACCGTGCTCAGCGGCATGACCTACATGGAACACTTACAGGAAAACATCCGCACCTACGCCCCGCTGGTGCCGCTCAACGAGCAGGAATACGCGACCTTGGAAAAAGTGACCGGCATCCTGATTGACGCGGCCTACATCCAATGCACGGAGTGCCAATACTGCATGCCCTGCCCCTACGGGCTGGACATACCGGGCACCTTCGCGCACTACAACCGCTGCGTCAGCGCGGGCCAAATGCTAAAAACCTCGCGCGACAGGCATTACCGGACCGCGCGCCGCGAGTTCCTGCTCGGCTACGACCGCAGCGTCCCCAAGCTGCGTCAAGCCGACCACTGCACCGGCTGTGAAATTTGCCGTCAACACTGCCCGCAACGCATCCACATCCCCCAGGAAATGCGCCGCATCAACCGCTACGCGGAAAACTTGAAACAGCGGCTGGATTTTTGACGCTGAGGATGAACCGGCGGCGGCCGTCACCAGTGCTAAAAGCGCATTCACCGCAAAGGCGTCAAGGTTTAACTTAAAAAATCTCCGCGCCTCGGCGGTTAAATTTTGTTGGCCAAAACACTTCGTGTCTTGGTGCCTTGGTAGTTCTGAGTTTTCCGTGATTTTCCCCAATCCTTCGACCGCGCTCAAAACTAAACGTGCATATTATAAATAAATAATGTTGCAAAAGTTTAATGTTATATTTTATTAATCACATTATGTTTGTCGCGACTAATAGCCAAAGGAAACCTAATATGAAAACCAACCATAACCAAACCAAACGCTCACTCCTCTGCGCCCTCTGCGCCTCGGCGGTGAGTTTCTCCGCCCTCGCGGACAACAAAACCGTCACCACCGGCACCGTGTTGGAGTCGAACCAGACTTACACCGACACCGCCGCCAACTCCGCCCTGACCGTCAGCGGCAGCGCGACGTTGTACTCCGGTTCCAACATCATCCTCAGCGCCTCCAACGAACCGCACCTCGACGTGGACGAACCCGGCAAGGGCGCTTATGTCAAGGATGGCGCCGCCTTGGCCCTCTCCGGCGGCTCCATCACCACCACCGGTACTTACGGCTATGGCGTCACGCTCACCGACACCAGCAGCGCCGCGTTGTCCGGCGTGAACATCAAGACCGCCAACGCCTACGCTCACGGCGTGGATGCGCGCGGTTCTTCCCATGTGACCATGACCGGCGGCGCCATCAACACCACCGGACATTACGGGATTGGGGTGGTTATCCTCGACCACAGCGTCGGCGCGTTGACCGGCGTGAACATCGTGACCGAGGGGGACATCGCCTACGGTTGTGACGTGAGCATGTCCTCCACGCTGACGTTGACCAACGTCTCCATCACCACCTCCGACAACCTCGCCGAGGGGGTGTTTGCCTTCGGGCAAAGCCACCTCACGGCCAGCGGCGTCACCATCAACACCGCCGGGGGTGAAGCCCACGGCTTCGTCGCGGACATAAACTCCACGCTGTCGCTGGACAACAACACCGTCCACCTCACCGGCAGCGAGTCGCACGGGGTTTACCTCAGCGGCAACAGCAGCGGCTCCATGCGCAACATGAACATCACGACCGAGGGCGAGCGCGGGCGCGGCATCTACGTCACCGGCACCTCCGCCATGACCCTCACCGGCGGCACCATCACCACCAGCGGCGTCACCGCCAACGGGATTTTGCTCTACGACCACAGCACCGCCACCGTCGGCAACGTGAACATCACCACCACCGGCCACAACAGCAACGGCGCGCTCGTGAACCTCTCCTCCACGCTGACCCTGACCGGCGGCGCCATCACCACCTCCGGCTCCAACAGCAAAGGCGTCTTTCTCAACGACCACAGCGCCGTCGCGTTGACCGGCGTGAACATCACCACCTCCGGCGTCGAAGGCAAAGGCGTCCTGCTCAGCGCCACCAGCGTCGCCACGTTGAACAACGTGAACTTCACCACCACCGGCGAGTACGGTCACGGCGTGGACGTGCTTGATTATTCCACCGTGACCATGACCGGCGGCACCATCAACACCACCGGCCGTTACGGGATTGGGATGAACTTCATCGGCAACAGCGTCGGCACCGCGACCGGCGTGACCATCGTGACCACCGGGGAAATCGGCCGCGGCTACGACGTGAATAATTCCTCCACGCTGACCCTGACCGGCGGCTCCATCACCACCGCCGGCGACATCGCGCAAGGGGTCACCATCCACAACCAAAGCCACGTCACCGCCAGCGGCCTCAGCATCACCACCGCCGGGGAAGACGCCCACGGCTTCCTCGCGGACGTCGGCTCCACGCTGACCCTGGCCGACAGCACCATCCACCTCACCGGCAACGAATCGCACGGGATTTATCTCAGCGACAGCACCAGCGGCGCCATCAGCAACGTGAACATCCAGACCGCCGGCAATGACGGGCGCGGCATCTTCGCCGACCTCGCCTCCACGCTGACCCTGACCGGCGGCACCATCGCCACCAGCGGCAACAACGGCGCGCACGCCATCGCGCTCCGCGACCACAGCATCGCCACCGTCAGCGGCGCGCGCCTCGGCACGACCGGCGACAACAGCAGCGGCGCGGTCCTGCGCCAATCCTCCACGCTGGCCGTGACCGGCGGCACCATCACCACCACCGGCAGCCGCAGCCACGGCCTGCAAATCTACGACCACAGCACCGCCATCCTGACCGGCGCGCTCGTTGACACCGCCGGCGCCGGCGCCAGCGGCATCATCATGGCCCCCGCCACCAACATTCCCGCCGACGCGACCCTGGTCATCGCCGGCGGCACCGTCCACTCCGCCCAAGCCGCCGCCCTCACCGTCAACAACGTGGAACACGCCCTGCAATCCGACGTCCTGGCGAACATGAGCGGCACCTACACCATCATCATCAAAGACGGCGCGCACCTGAGCGGCGTCCCCGCCATCGACGTCAACACCGCCTGGAGCGGCACCGACAGCGCCGGCAACCCCGTCACCGTCCAAGTCCCCACCACCGTCACCGTCAGCGTTGACGGCGCCTCCACCCTCACCGGCAACGTCAACAACCACGGCATCGGCGACCTCACGCTGACCATGACCGGCGACTCCGTCCTCACCGGCACCCTCAGCGGCAGCGGCTCCTCCACCACCACCGTCGGCCTCGACCACAGCCAGCTGCACGGCGGCAGCCAGGCCGGCGACACCGCCACCATCACCATCAACACCGCCGACCACAGCGCCATCACCGGCCCCATCACCGGCAGCGGCACCAGCTACACCGAGGTCAACCTCAACGGCGGCAGCGACTACACCGGCAGCGTCACCACCACCGACAGCGGCACCGTCGTCATCAACGGCGCCGGCGGCAACACCCACCTCACCGGCCTCACCGCCGGCGGCGACAGCACCATCACCGCCACCATCAGCGGCAGCGCCAGCGGCCTCACCGGCGACCTCACCGCCAACGACCACAGCACCGTCACCCTCAACACCAGCGACCACGCCGATATCAACGGCAACATCACCGGCAGCGGCTCCTCCAACACCACCGTCAACCTCAACCACAGCGACCTCACCGGCGACGTCACCGTCAACGACACCGCCACCGTCACCATCAACGGCACCAACAGCCACCTCACCGGCGACCTCACCGGCAACCAAAGCGGCACCCTCACCGCCAACCTCACCGGCCCCGGCAGCGTCTTCACCGGCGACGTCACCCAAAACGACACCTCCACCGTCACCCTCAACCTCGACGGCGGCGCCACTGGCACCGGCGGCTTCAACGGCGGCCACCTCAACATCGACAGCGACAGCAGCTTCCACTTCGACAAAGACAGCCACCTCGACAACACCCACAACGACGGCCGCATCGGCGTCGGCGACCACCAGAACTACCTCACCATCGACGGCGGCCTCATCACCGGCAGCGGCAGCTGGACCTTCCCCGTTGACACCGACACCGGCGAGCACAGCAAAGTCACCGGCACCACCGCCCCCGGCCACCACCCGACCGCCATCGTTGACCCCATCGGCAGCGGCAAACTCGACCCCGACCAAGTCCTCGCCGACATGGTCACCGGCCCCGGCCACGGCCAATGGATTTGGCCCGACTTCGACTGGGGCTTCGACCAATACACCAAAGACGGCGACAACCCCGACGGCACCCCGCACTTCAAACCCACCGGCAACCAAAGCCTGGCCAGCAGCGTCCTCGGCAGCGCCAACGCCGTGCAACAAACCATGTGGTTCGCCCAGCAAAACAGCCTGCTCAAACGCATGGGCGACCTGCGCTTCAACCACGAAAACACCCTCATCATCAGCGGCAAAGACGCCAAAGCCGTCACCATCCTCAGCGCCGACCGCCTGATTGACAACATCTGGATTCGCGGCTACGGCCAGCAACTCAACCTCGGCGGCAAAGTGACCGGTCGCGCCTACGAACAACTCATCTACGGCACTGACATCGGCACCGACCATAAATTCACCCTCGACGCCATTGACAGCGACCTCTACCTCGGCGTCTTCGCCGGCTACGGCCGCAGCGACCTCGACTTCCGCGCCGCCCGCACCGACGGCACCCTCAACAGCTACTACGGCGGCTTCTACGCCACCTGGCTGCACGACTCCGGCCTCTACGCTGACCTCACCCTCAAAGCCGCCAGCGTGGATAACAACCTAAAAGCCCCCTACGGCGCCCGCCAGCTCACCGCCAAATACAACGACGTCAACATCGGCGGCAGCCTCGAACTCGGCAAAAAATTCACCTTCGCCGGAGACTGGTTCATCGAACCGCAACTGCAATTCAACTACCTGCACATCCTCGCCGAAGACTACAACGCCGGCCCGTTGAACATCGCCGCCCAAGACCTCGACGCCATCCAGATGCGCGCCGGCGCCCTGTTCGGCAAAACCATCAAATTCGCCAACGGCGGCGCCCTGCAACCGTATCTCAAAGCCAGCGGCGTGGAAATGCTCAGCACCGGCGGCAAGCTCCGCAACGGCGCCCAATCCGTCCGCGCCAACATCGACGGCGCCCGCGCGGAAATCGGCGGCGGCGTAATCTGGCAACTGGACGACCGCAACCAACTCCACCTGGATTACGAAGCCAGCTTCGGCGACAAATACAGCAAACCGTGGGGCCTGACCGCCGGCTACCGGCACCAGTTCTAAACCACGAATGAACACGAATTGACACGAATAAAATGCAAGAGGCAGCCGCTAACCGTGGCTGCCTTTTTCATCCGTGTTCATCTGTGTCCATCCGTGGTTAAAAAAAAATAAAAAAAACCCTTGCGCAAGTTAAACGAATCCGATACTTTCTCACCCCATTGCCGCCAACGGTACCCCGCGATAAGCGGAACCAGCCAGCGACAAAAGGTTAAGCATGAACCCCTTCCGAGATAACGTCTTCGATCCGCGCAACGCGCAACGCGCAACGCGCAACGCGCAACCTTAACTCGTTTTTCCCTGGCGGAGCTGTGTCTTGAATTTGCGTTAACCCCGGCCACCTTCGCCGCCCCCACTCCCGCCAATATCGCCCATCTTCCCGCCGAAAAGGCGTTTTCGGCCCTTGGCCTAGCGTCCGCGGCCCGCGGCCTAGCGTCTTCG